>DATISA010000199.1:0-15727 GCA_035469245.1 Gemmatimonadaceae bacterium | reverse complement strand
TTTGTCGCGTTTGCCGCCGGCAGTCCCTTGCTCGCCGCCGTCGGGCTCGACCGCGATTGGCTCGAGCGGCTCCTTCATGGAAACGCGCGTGATCGAGCAAAGGGTCTCGCGCTCATCCAGCAGGCCACGCAGGAGCCCGAGCTGATCGCCTCTCCGGCCGACGCGCTCGATGTCTTCGACTTCGAGCCGGTGGCAAAGAAGAAGCTCCCTCCCGCGCATTGGGGATATCTCGCCACCGGCACCGACGACGACGCGACGATCCGCGCCAATCGCGAGGGCTACGCCCATTGGGATCTTCGCGTCCGCCGCCTCGTCGACTTCAGCAAGCTCGATACTTCGGTGCGGATCCACGGCACGACGTGGCCAACGCCGATCGTCATCAATCCTCTCGGCAGCCAGCGCGCATTCCACCCGGAAGGCGAGCTCGCCGTGGCGCGAGCGGCGAGAGCGAAGAATCATCTCATGGTCCTGTCGACGGTCGCGACGACGAGTATCGAGGATGTGATCGCCGCCCGCGGAGCGCCGGTGTGGTTCCAGCTCTACCACCAGCAGGACTGGAACCTGACGAAGCAGATGATCAAACGCGCCGAAGCCGCGGGCGCACCGGCCGTCGTGTTCACCGTCGATCTCATCGGCGGGAGCAATCGCGAGACGATGCTGCGCGAGCGCCGCTATGACACGAGAACCTGTACGAACTGTCATCAGGGCGGCGCGCCGCTGCCCGGCGCCACCGGACGCGTCGACGAGCTTCGCGACAATCGTCGCAAGCCGGCGATCGCCGATCTCAAGCGGACCGAGACGCCCATACCCGAAGTCGGTCCGCCGACGTGGGAGTTCATCAAGCGGCTGCGCGATGCCACTTCCGTGAAGCTTTTCATCAAGGGGATCGTCACGCGCGACGACGCCGAGATCGCCGTCCATAACGGCGTGAACGGTGTGTTCGTCTCGAATCACGGCGGCCGCGCCGAAAACAGCACGCGGGCGACGGTGTTGAGCCTGCCCGAGGTCGTACAGGGTGTGCGCGGGCGGGTGCCGATCATTCTCGACGGCGGCATCCGCCGCGGCACCGACGTATTCAAAGCCCTCGCACTCGGCGCGACGGCGACGGGGATCGGCCGACCGTACATCTGGGGGCTCGCGTCGTTCGGTCAGGAAGGAGTCGAAACGGTGCTCGCGCTCCTGCGAAGAGAGACCGAGATGGTGATGCGTCAGGCGGGGACGCCGTCGGTGAAAGCGATCACGCGGGCGCACATCGTTCCGCACGGTACCTGAGGCCAGAACACTCCGGGCGAAAAGTGAGACGCTCATGCGTCCGACGACTGCGGCTCGTCGGTCGCCGGAGGGTCGATCCGACGGCAGTGCTCGCCAGGAAGCGCAACGGACGTGGGAAACTTGTGACGCCGCGCAAAGCGCCGGCGCCGGGCGAGGCACATCTTCGGCGCCCGACGGTACCACCATCCACGTCGCGCGATGCCGGTGTCCAACTCCAAGGTTGTTGCCGCGCTCACGCCGGCGGCGTAAAGTGGGAAGTCGCACCTTCGACAAGGCGGTTCGAATGCGCTCCGTGCGATGCGATGCCTGTGGGACCAAGGCGCTCATAGCGGCATCCCAGTGTCCGAAATGCGGTCACTTGTTCGAGATGCGAGACGGGTCCGGCGACCCGCTGCCCCTCGCCCACTGTCCGAGCTGCGACTCGTACTATCCGGCACACGTTCATTCGTGCAAGTGGTGCGGCACGACACTCACGCCCGAGAAGATTCGGAGAGGAAACTCTCTCAGTGGAAAGTGGATTGCCGCCGCCGCATTCATCGCGGCAGTATGGCTCGGCTCGCACGTACGTGACCCGAGGCCAAAGGTCGCCACTCGGCAGCGAGCGTCGACGCAGCCGGCCCCGAAAGCGGTGGCGCGGGCGGCTCAGGTCACGGCGAGTGCGCCGGCTGATACCGTCAAGCCACACGATCCGACCGACGCCGCCGGCAACGTCGTTCTTTCCGACGTCGCTGTGCCCGTGACCTCGACGCCGGCGTCCCCAGGCTACGGAGCGACTCCGCAGCCTGCAGCGTCAGCGACCACCGCCTCGGCGCCGGTCGCGACTCCGAATCCCGCGGCGCCGCGGACTGTGCCGACCAACCCGCGATCGTCCTCGCCATGGGTCGGCATGGTCGCGAGAGGGTGGGTGATCGTCCGCGCCGACGCGCAGGGCAGCGCGCGCATCGTCGCGTCCGTTGGGCCGGACTCTCGAGTGCAGCTCGGCGAATCGCGCGGTTCGTGGCGACGAATCCGGGCGCGCGGCATAGCCGGTTGGGTCGACGTCAGCCGCGCGTCCTTCGTTCCAATCCGAAGCTCACCTCGTCGCGTACGGGGTGTAGCAGAGCGCTAGCGCGCCTCGACGGTGCTGCAGCCGCCGGGCGCGCCAGGGCCGGCAGCTCCGCGCCAATTACGGCGCGCGCGTGGCCTCGAGGCGGAGCCGCAAGGTGGAATCCGCCGGTGCGCCGACGTAGTGGCTCATGCTATAGCCTACGAGCTTGCCGTCGCGCAGGCGGTACACGTCGTGTGACAGGGCCTTCACGCCCTTGCGGCGCGCACTCATGTACGGGCCCCAGTCGATCACGACGCTGTCGCCGGCGAGCATGATCTTGCTCGCCGCGATCGGCTTGGGATTGGGCGGATACGTGATCGTCCAGCCCGTCGAATCGGCCGTGGCGTTTATCACCAGGTGCGTGACGAGGGTGTCGTTCCACTCAGGCGTCGCACTCGCGTTCCATTTGCCAGCGAGATCGGCGAAGGTGAGAGTTGCGGCGGGAGCGGCTTGCGGCGTGATCTCGCCCTTGGCCGTTTCGGCGACCTTGGGGGTCTCTTTCGTACAGGCGCCGATCGTCATGGCACAGCAGACGATGGCGAACAACGGTAACCGGCGCATCGGAGTCTCCGGATTGGGGGGCACGCGCGTGCGGAATGACGGCGGATTGCACGCCGAAATCCAACGTACGGAGACCATGCGGGCCCGGGCGTAGGGCATCGGGGCACGGGCCGTCCAGCAATGTCCGACGAACCAGCCGCGCGCGTGGGCGCGCGGCTGGTTGGCCCTCGAACGAATCTCACCCCATTACTCGTGCGGCGTCTTGCCCTTTGCCCAGGTTGGGAACGGGGGTCGCTTTCCCGTCACGGGTGCGCCAGCCTGCACGACGCCCGTTTGCATGAGCAGCGCGACCGCTCGCTCGAGCTGCGTGTCATGCCCGGCGCGCCAGGCGGCGGGGTCGATTTCCACCTCGACGTCCGGAGCCACACCCTTGTTCTCGACGGGGTAATCGCTTTCCGGCGACCAGAGGGCGATGCGCGGCGCCGTGACGCTCGCGCCGTCCATGAGAGCCGGATAGCCTCCAATGCCGACCAGTCCTCCCCACGTGCGCGTGCCGACGAGCTGACCGACCTTGAAGCGACGGAACAGCCATGGCAGCTCGTCTCCGCCGGACCCCGCGTATTCGTTGATCAGCATCACCTTGGGTCCGTAGATCGCTCCGGCCGGAATGGGCTGGTCGTCGCCGTATCGCGCCGTCACGTAATTGAACGGCGCGTCACGGCGCATGTACTCGATCATGTAATCGGCGATGTTCCCGCCACCATTGAATCGCTCGTCGACCACGGCGCCCAACTTGTCCTGCTGCGCAAAGAAGTAGCGATTGAATCGCGTGTAGCCTTCGCCCGCCGTGTTGGGCACGTAGATGTACGCGAGCTTGCCGCCGGACAGTTTGTCGACGGTACGGCGATTGTTGTCGATCCATGCGAGATGCCGCAGCATCCCTTCGCTGGCCAGCGGAACGACGGTGACGTCGCGCGCTCCGGCGCCCGACGCGTTCGGCCCCACGTGCAGGATGACGGCTTTTCCGGCCGTGCCCTGCAGTGCTTCGTCCACGCTCTGGCTCGACGTGAGATCGCGACCATTGACCGCCAGCAGGAACTCGCCTGCCTGAACGTTGACGCCCGGTTGTGTGAGTGGCGCGCGGAACTGCGGATTCCAGCTCTCGCCGGCGTACACGCGAGCGAAGCGCCACCGGCCGCTCTCGGCCGCGTAGTCGGCGCCGAGCACACCGTCTGCCGGTGGTGCGCCCGGCCCGCCTTCCGGCGGTGGACCGGAGACGAACAGGTGTCCGACCGTGAGGTTTCCGAAAATCTCCTCGAACAGATAGCTGAGATCGTCGCGGCTCCCCAGACCGTCGACCCACTTCGAGTAGAACTTCTCGGTCGCCGCGAGATCGAGCCCGTGATACTCGGGATCGTAGAAGAACGCGCGCTGCAGGCGGAACGCTTCGCGATACATCTCGCGCCACTCGGCGCGTGGATCGGTCTGGACCTGGAGATTCGCCGTTGCCAGCGTGCCTTCGCCGGGCTTGATCGCGTTCACTGGCGCAATCGTCCACGCATCGCGCTGCCGGAAGAGCAACTTTTCTCCGTCGCGCGATACGTCGAAATCGCCGACTTGCTCGACGAGCTTGTCCGTCTTGCGCTCGGCGAGATCGAACTTGTAGAGCGTGAGCCCACCCGCACCCGGCCCCGCCTGATCCACGGGAACGAGTGGCGCTTCGGCCAGCAGGACGATGCCGGCTTTGCCCGCGGCCACGCCGACGTAATTGCGGGCGGGCACCGGCATGGCGATGGTCCGCTGGTCGACGCCATCCAGGTCGATCCTGACCTCCGCCGGCGCGTTCGCTGGCCGTGGCGGACCGGCTTTGGCGGCCGAGTCGCTCGCGCCAGCGGCCGCGGCTGGCTTGATGCTCTCGCTTTTCGCTTTTTCGTCGTCGCTTTCCGGCGCCAGCGGCGACGGAAGATCCTTGCGCATGACGATCGCGTAGAGGTTGCTCGTCACCGGGTGATCGAACGTCATCATGCTGAAGTCGCTCGCCGGTCCGGCGTCGGTGCTGGCGACGAAGTACAGGTACTTCCCGCTGGCATCGAACGTGGGCAGCTTGGCGTCGCTCATGCCATCGGTGACTTGTGTCGAGGAGCCCTTGGCCAAGTCGTGCACGAACACCGCCGAGAGGCGGTTCTTGAGCGTGCGGCCGTAGGCGAGCCATTTGGAATCCGGCGACCATGACATTCCGAGTCCGCCATACAGCACGCTGCCAGATCCGCGTGGACCGGCTGGATCGGCGTCCACTTTCGTGGTCTTGCCAGTCGCGATGTCGACCCGCCAGATCTCGCCACGCGAATTCGTGTAGGCGATCGTTTTGCTGTCGGGCGACCAGAGCGGCGCATAGTAGAACGTCGCATTGTCGCCGAGCGTGAGCGTGCGCGGTTCGCCCATGCCGGACTGGGTGCGCAACTCCAACCGATAGCCCCCGCCGCCGGCGTCCGAGAAATACGCGATCGTCTGCCCGTCGGGCGACCAGGCAGGCGAACGCTCGGTTGCGCCGACCGTGTTGGTGAGATTGCGCGCGTCTCCTTTCTTGGCGGGAACGGTGAGGATTTCACCGCGCGCCTCGAATGCGGCGCGCGCGCCAGTGGGCGAGATCGATGCGTTGCCGAGGCGCGATCCCACGCGCACCCAATGCGGCATTGCACCCGTGAGCGCGCCCGAAATGGTGATCGGTACCGCGCCGTCGTGGCCCGTGCGCAGGTCGTAGAGGCGGATGGCGCCGAATTGCTCGTAGACGATCGCGCCAGGGCCAGCCGATGCGTTCTTGATATCGAGGCCGCCGTTCTCGATGCGAC
This sequence comes from Gemmatimonadaceae bacterium, assembly GCA_035469245.1. GTDB lineage: Bacteria > Gemmatimonadota > Gemmatimonadetes > Gemmatimonadales > Gemmatimonadaceae > JAQBQB01. The sequence continues at coordinate 10,018 of DATISA010000199.1, read as the reverse complement.
GCGTCACCTTCTTGGTGCCGAGGTCGTAGGCGTAAAGCGTCGTCGCGCCGTCGCGATCGGACAGGAAGAACACGGTGTCGCCGACCCACATCGGCGCCTTGTCGTTCGAGTTCGAGCGCGGGATCTTCTCGATCGCCGCGTTCGACATCGTCGCGATCCAGATCGGCGTCGTGCGCCCGCCGCGATAGCGCTTCCATATGTCATTCGCCGGTATGATCGGCATGTAGGCGAGGCGACGTCCGTCGGAGCTGAACGTGCCGTCGAATCCCGACGGCAAATCGACCGGTGTCGCGGTGACGGCGTCGACCGCCTGAACGAACAAGCGCGGCGGAGCCGAGCCGCCCGGGGCCACGCCCGCGCGGCCGGACGCGAACAGCACCTTGCCATCTGGCGTCCAACCGCGCGCCTGATCGGTGGCGGGGTTGTAGGTCAAGCGCTGCGGCTCGCCACCGGTGACAGCGATGACGAACACGTCGAGGTTGTTGTTGCTCGATGTGCCAGTGTACGCGATCCAGCGTCCGTCGGAGGAGAAATGACAGCCGAATTCTCGGCCGGGACTCGCGGTGAGACGGTGCGCCGTTCCACCCGCGCGCGGCACGAGCCAGAGATCGCCCGCGAACTCGAAGCAGATGTCGGAGGCACTCACGGCGGGCTGCCGCAGCAGTAGCGGAGCGGTGGAGTTCGACGAAGGCTGCGCGCCAGAGGTTGCCCGCGGCGCGCTGAGGAGGACCGCCGCCATTGCGGCGATGAGAGTTCGAGTATTGATCGGCGGCATACGCTCGTCCGTCAGAGAAGGGGGAGGGAACCTCGAATGTATGATCGGGGCCACCGGGCGAACAGATCGACGCGGAGAAGATCGACCGTTGCGCTGCGGCCCGCGACGCGCGCGCGATCAGGCGCGGATGACCATCGTTTCATCGGCTAAGTGATGAGTTCGCTCACACGACAATTGTCGCGAGAGTATCGATTAGGAATGAATGTTTCGAGGACGATGGAACCTGTAAGGCCTTTATGACCATGCCAAGCAGTGACCGGCCGCCTACGGTCGGGAGCGCCCTCGCGCGGCTGCGTCAGTTCGCACGCGCATGGAAGGTCGACGTCGGCCTCGTGGTTCACGCGCCGGTGTCGCTCGTCGCATACGGTCTGTGCGGTGACAGGCCAGTGGCGCTCAAGGTCCTCAAGGAACCGGGCGACGAATGGTGGTCCGGCGAAGTGGCCAGCGCCTTCGACGCGCGAGGTATGGTGCGCGTGTACGAGCACGCCGGCGGCGCCATGCTCCTCGAGCGGTTGCGTCCCGGGCAGCCCCTCACTCGTATGGCGATCGGCGAGAGCGACGAGCAGGCGACGAGCATTCTGGCATGCGTCGTCGCGGCGATGTCGCCCGGCCCGCCGCCGCGTCACTCTCCGAGCGTCGAGCAGTGGGTCGATGGCTTCGATCGATACGCACTGTCCGGCGACCGACGCATCGAGTCGGAACTCGTGGCGACCGCCCGCGATGTGTTCGTCGACCTCGCGGAGTCGCAGCGCGACACCCGACTGCTGCATGGCGACCTGCAACACTCGAACGTGCTGCTGGACGCCGATCGTGGCTGGGTCGCGATCGACCCAAAGGGTGTGGTTGGCGAAGTCGAATACGAGTTGGGCGCGATGCTCCGGAACCCCGCTGAGCGTCCGGATCTGTTCACCGAGCCGCAGACGATCGAGCGGCGCGTCGATCAACTGGCATCCGAGCTGCGCCTCGACCGGCGTCGCATCGTTGGCTGGGCGTTCGCGCAGGCCGTGCTCTCCGCCATCTGGGAGATCGAAGACGGCGGATCGAGCGGGCCCGATCATCCGTCGCTCGTTCTCGCGCGGGCGCTGCGCGCGATGCGTTAGCAGGGCAAGCGCACCGATCCGCGGCGACGCTCATCCCTGCGCGCGGGCCAAGGCGCATCGCGACTGTGCGGTCTACGTCTCGACGTGGCCGAAGTTGAACGAGCTTGGGGCGATGCGGCCCTCGAGCTCCTCGACGGTGAACTCGAGCGAACTGACGTCCTCGCCGGATGCCTGCTTGATCTGGCTCCGCTGGTCGTCGGTCAGCTCGATTCGAATGCGCGATGGCTGCTTCTCCATGGGTCCCTCCAGCTTGTGGGGTGTTCGGCGCTTGCGTTGCGGCACTTCAAAGACATACGTCAAAAGGCCTCGGCGTCCGACATCGCCCATCAACATCGTCACAACCGATCTCGACCTTTGACGTTCCGGAGCCTGTCGATCGCGCGCTGCACAACCGCACGAGCGTCCGGGCGCGTCAGTCGCGGCAGCGCCGCCTCGAGCGCGGGCAGCCGCCGTGCCGGGTCGAATAGGCCGAACGCGGCGAGTGCCCAATTGCGCACCCACTCGCGCTCGTCGTTCAAGTCGCTCGTCAATAATTCGAACGCGTGCTGGTTTCCGCGCGCGGCGAACGTCGCGAGCACTCGTGCCGGCAGCGATTGATCGCCCGCCACACGCTGCACGTCCGCGATCAGGCTCGTGTCGTTGGCGCGCGCGATCGCCGTGAGCGCCGCGTTCTGAATCGCGTCGCGGTACGACGGCGTCGACAATCCTTGCAGCAAGAGCGCGTGCCGACCCGTCGTGTCGAGCCGGGCGAGCGACCCGAGTGCGGCCGCGCGGACTTCGTAGCTCGAATCGCGCTGCCACGCGGCACGCGCGAGCGCGATCGCCTGTGTACTTCCGACGACGCCGAGCGCGCTTGCCGCGGCGCTCCGCACCCGGGCCGACGTGTCGCGCATGGCGATCGTGAGCGCGCTCACGGCGATGTCCGCCGGGAACGTATCGATCGCGGCCGCGGCGAGGGCGCGCGTCTGCGAGTAGTCGGCGCTGGTGAGCGCATCGGCGACGGCGCGCGCCGCTTCAGGATCGGTCGGGCGCTTTGCGAGCTGGCCCAGAACCCACTCGCGGTCCCACAAATCGGGAACGCGGCGGAGCTGCGTCGCGAGCCAGGTCGTGGGTTGGTTGAACGTGAGCGTCTTGAGGATGCGATTGCCGTCGTCGAAGACGACCATCGTGGGGGTGGACGCCACGCCATCGACGACGATCGTGTCCTCGCGCTGCCTGATCCACCCCCGGTGCACGACGTCGCCCGATGTCGTGCCGACGCGAACGGTGACGGGCATCGTGAACGCTTCCGGAATCACGTAGCGCATGCCGGTGCTGTCGGCGGCGAGCGAATCGCGCTGAGTCTGCCGTACGAGAAGGGACAACCGGTGCGACGCGGCGTCGTAGCTCGACGTGACGGTGAACGCGGGATACCCGGTGCCATACATCCATTCGTGCCAGAACCAGTCGAGATTCTCACCCGTGGCATCGAGGAACGCCTGGCGGAGGTCGTCGGTCGTGGCGACGCCGAACGCGTGATCGGCGAGGTACCTGTGCACTCCCGCCCAGAACCGCTCCGCGCCGAGGTAACGCTCGAGCATTTCGAGCACGAGCGCGCCCTTGGGATAGATGTTGTTCGATCCCATCGACGCGAGCGGCATTGGCCGGCGCGCGTCGATCGCCATGAACTCGCGGTATTCATCGGCGTAGTAGTCCTGCTCGGCGTGCGCACCAAGCTTCTGCGCCCAATACTGTCCCGGCATGAACTCGGCGAATCCTTCGTTGAGCCAGGTGTTCGCCCAGTTCACCGTGGTCACGTAATCGCCGAACCACTGGTGCGCCAGTTCGTGCGGAATGAGGATGTACTGATACCACGGGCGGTCCTGATACGCGGGGGCGTCCGGCAGCCAGTCGACGAGCGTCGTCGCACTCACGTTCTCCATGCCGCCAAAGAAGTCGGCGACGGTGGTCTGCGCGTACTTCTGCCATGCGTACGGAACGCCGGTGAGACGTGAGTAGACGTCGATCATATCCGGCGTCACGTGGAACAGCCGCCAGGCGAGCGCGCTGTCCTGCGGGTAGACGTAGTAGTCGACCGGAATGCCGTGCCACGAATCGTGCAGCTTGACGAGTCGCGTCACGATCAGCGAGACGAGATACGTCGCACTCGGGCGCGTCTGACTCCAGTGGAACGTGCGTCCCCCCGCCGGATCGGCTGATTGGCTCACGAGAACGCCGTTCGAGACAGCGGTGTAGCCGGCGGGAACGGTGGCATCGAGCTCCCACGTGGCCTTGTCGTTCGGAAAATCGTACGTGGGAAACCAGAAGTGGTTGTTCATGTCCTCGCCCTGGCTCCAGATCTGGCGAGGCGTGTTCGGCCGTTGGTCGATGAAGGTGAGGCCACGGCCGTTGTCGACGCGCGCGTCGTAATCGATCGTGAAGCGCACCGTGTCGCCGAACGCCACCGCTTTGGCGAGATGCACGACGAGCGTGTCACCGTGCCGCCCGGTTCTCAGCGATCCGCCGTTCGTGGTCGTCGCCGCTCGAATGGCCAGCTTCGCTCCGGCGTCGAGTACCACCGAGTCCATCCCCGGCCGCCGCGCGACGAGAGTCGCGGCGACACGCCCGGTGAACGACAGCGAATCCCAATCGAAGTCGCGGACACTGATCCGTTGATGCACCAGGTCATAGTCGTGCGACCGGGTGTATGCGTCGTTGGTTATCCGCTCGAGGTTCGGGTTGGGCGACTGCTGCGCGAATGTCGATCCGGCGGCGGCGAGCGCGATGGCGAATGCGATGACCGGTGAATGCATATGGACGGAAAGATGTACACGTCGACGGCGGCGAGCGGGGCCGCGACCGTCTCGGGTGGGCAGAACTGCCCCTTGACGCGGCTCCGGCTAGGGGAAGGTTACCCGATCTGTCGCCGCTGGTGCCATCTGTGGAATCCCTGGGGGGCGGCCACAACAGCTCCGGCTCCGATCTCAATCACCATTTTACAGGAGACGGACCGTATGCAATCGATTCACAAAGCTCTGCTCGCGCTCGCAGTCGTGTCACTCGCCGGATGCGAACGCCCGGGCCCAGTCCAACCGGAAAGTCGCGATCTCGCGCTCATGCCGTCGATGAGCCAGGGTAAAGGCGGCGGCAAGCCGGAGATCGATCCGACCTATGCCAACGGCAAAACCGTGTACATGATCGGGACGCACCTGATCGTAGATGCGCGCGATTCGATGCCAAACCTCTACGAGCATGCGGAGGAGCTCTATCTGCTCGTCTATCCGCCGGGGACGAACGGCGCGCCGATCACGCTCACGTCAGGATATCAGCCGCAGTGCAATCCATGCTTTCACCCAAATCTGCCCGCCAACCTCGTCTATCACGATCACGTGATCAGTGGCGCGCCCGGCATGGGTAACAACGGCACGGCCGGCGCGTACATGGCTCCGTGGAAGATGATCGTCCTCGTCTACAATCCGGCCTACGTGAACGCGCCGGGGTTCCAGCCGATCAAGAGCCAGGCCGACGTCGATGCGGCGGAGGAGGCGGGAAATGTTTTCCTGCCGATCTTCCCCGGCCCCAACCACTACGAGTTCGATACCGGCAATGTGCTGATCTGTCCAATCGTCTCGAGTCACGCGTGACGAAAAACGGGTGGCGGCAGGCCACTGCCGCCACCCGAGATCTCTAATAGCCGATCCGCTGCTCAGAGATCGCGGCGGCGATACACCGCGAAGGCCGCCAGCAGGAAGGCGACGATATATGCGGCGCTCGTCCACATCAGCACCGACGGCGCGAGGCCGACGGGCTGGCCGGGGCGCGGCATGCCGAGGTAGCTCGCCGGCTGCCACAGCGCCTTGAACACCTCGGTCGGAAAGTACCGCGTTATGGTTGCAGCAGCCGGTCCGTTGCGAGCGATCAGCTGGCCGAGAATCTGCTCGATCAGGAAGTAGAGAAAGAAGGCGCCGATCGCCGGGCCTGAGCTGCGGATGGTGACGGCCAGCAGAAAGGCGAGCGCACCCCAGCCGAACAATCCGAGGAGCGCGCCGCCCAACATTTCGGCGTCGATCCCGCGCACGAGCGGTCCGGCGGCATGCTCCCCGCTCAGCGCAAAGCCGCCGCCGACGAGCACCAGCACACCGAAGAACAAAAGGCCGATCGCCGGGAGGAGAAGCAGCTTTCCGGCGAAGAACTCCTCCTTCGACAATCCGTCGATCACGTTCTGCCGCGCGGTTCGCCACGTGAACTCGCTGGCCACGAGGAGCACCAGCACCATCGCCGCGAAGAACGCGGACATCACGCCCGGTCCGCCGAGGATCTCACGCCACGCACCAGGCAGCGCAAACGTCTCTTGACTGACGCGCCGCAGGTGTGCGCTCTGGTACCGCATGCTGCCGAAAATCGCCGCCATCAATCCGGTGAATGCCCAAAAGGCCACCCAAAACGCCGAGCGACGCTTGATCTTGATGACCTCGTTCCTGGCGAGTACGAGAGTTCTCATGCGGCACCAGTCTGGTCGGCGGTGGTGTCGTCACGGGTGAGCCCGATGAAGGCTTCCTCGAGGGATAGCGCATGCGGCGCGAGGTGGCTCAGGAAGATGTCGTGACCCGCGAGGTAGCGATTGAATGCCGCGCTGTCGTTGTCGGTGAACTGCGCGATGACGGTGTCGTCCTGGAGTGTCGCACTCGTCGTCCGCGGATAGGCGAGCGTGGCGACACGGAGTCGCTCGAGATCGTCGGCACGCAGGCGGAAGACCGTTGCACCGGCCAACAGTTCGCGGACGCTCGACTGTCGCACGAGCTGGCCTTTGCGAAGGATCGCGACGTGCGTGCATGTGCGCTCGACTTCGTACAGCAGGTGGCTGGACACGAACACCGTCTTGCCACTCGCGCCGAGCGCCACGATCAAGTCGCGGATCTCGCGGATCCCCTCGGGATCGAGACCATTCGCCGGCTCGTCGAGGATCACGAGCTCGGGATCGCCGAGCAGCGTGGCGGCTATGGCCAGCCGCTGCTTCATGCCGAGCGAGTAGCCGCGGAACAGGTCCTTGCGCCGAGCAAACAGGCCCACCGTTTCGAGCGTCTCCTCGACTTTGCGGGCCGAAACGCCCTTGAGGTTGGCGACGATTCGCAGGTTGTCCCAGCCGCTCAGGTGCGGATAGAAGTTCGGCGTCTCGAGCGTGGCGCCGATGCGTTGGCGCGCCTCATGAAGGCCGCGCCGGCCGGACAATCCGAGCAGCCGCACGTCGCCGGCGGTCGGCGTGATGATGCCGAGTAGCATGCCAATGGTCGTCGTCTTGCCGCTGCCGTTGGGGCCGAGGAACCCGAATACCTGTCCCTTGTCGACCGAGAAGGACATCGCGTCGACGGCGAGGATGCTGCCGTAGCGTTTCGTGAGCTGGCTGGTCTCGATCACGTTCATAAGGCTCCTGGTATCACACCTGTCTAAACGAACGCGCTCGGCCGAAGGTTTCGCCGTGGTGGCGGAATGTCCGTTTTCTCGCGGTTTTGGCGTACTCCATCCCCGAACGCCAGCTCCCGACCCCCGCCCCCTCGTCCCCCACCCCCGCACCGACCGCATGAGCCCTCCGTCGTCCAAGGCGTCGCTCGCTGCGCGTGCTGCCGAGTCTCAGAAGCCCGCGTCGTCATCTCGGACAAAACAGAAGCCGAGCCTGCCGAGTCAGCTCGGTAATGAGCAAATGCTCACATTGTTGCGGGATCGGCAGGCGAGCGCGCAGGGGGATTCGAGCCGGCATGCGAACGATGCACCGGCGGCCGATTCCTGGGCCACCTTGACCCCGTCGGGGCGGTCGCGCGCGGCGGCGCTGTTCGAGCGGTGCAGCAGATCGATCGGCGAATTGAAGGACGCCCAGGCCGCGAACGTGAGCACGCTCCGCGCAAAGTGGATCAATACGCTTGCGAACGAGCTGCTGGTGCAGATCAACGAGCTCGATGCCGACGGCCAGATTCCGTTCGTGGAGCACGCATTCGACGACTACACAATGCAGATCGCCAGCCAGGTGGCGGGGTTCGGCGTCAGATGGGCCGCGCTCGAGCGTCGCTACGTCGAGGAGCGAGACTGGCTGTTGTTTCAAAGGGTCGACGAAGCGACGGTTGCCGCGAATCGTCTCGATGAGTTGTACAAGGAGGCCGAGGCGCGGATCAATGGCGCGGCGGCGCCGTACATTACCAACGAGGACTTCGGCGCGCTCGAGCGAGCGCTGAATACGCGCAGCCACGTCGCACTCGGCGAGCTCCAGGTTTCGCGCAATCGCGCGCGCGATGTGCACGACCTGCTCGATGTCGTGCGCGAGCTGCGCGTCGACGGGCAGGATCCGGAGAAATTCGCGCCAGGGTGGCTCGGACTGGTGAACAACGAACTCGCCAGCCTCGAGGGGCTCGCCAGGCGCTCGCGCACCGCGCCGGGCGAGGACTTGTCCGCCCAGTACCTGCGCCTGCGCGACGAGTTACGAAAGGGGCGTGACGACGCGCTGCAAGGGATCGCCGCGCAAAAGGCGAGGGAAGCGATCGAAAATCTGCCGGTGAACCGAGTGCCGATTGCCACCGCCAAGATGGTGGTGGGAGCGGCGGATGCCATCGTGAGTCCGATCATCGAGTCCGCGAGAGAGCTCTACGACGAGGCACAGATCGGCCTCTATTACGTGAGCGGCGGCCGGTATCAAGTGAAGGTGACGAGCAGTCTGATGGACGCGTTCGCGCACGGCGCGACACGAACCGAGGTGTTGAAGGGGATGATCGAGGGCCTGGTCGGGACGCCCGGGCGCCTTCTAAAGGCGGCTGAAGACGGTGACTGGGAAGCCGTCGGCAAGGAGGCGATGAACCTTTACCTGCTGGCCAAGACCATCGAGGAGAGTCCAAAGTATCTCCGCCGCGCGACGCAGATTCTCGCCACGACGCGGCGCGCACTGCGTGTGGTCCGTGCGCGAACGCTGGGGCTCAGGCTCGAGGCGCCGCGGCTGTTGCCCGAGTCGCCGGTCGCGCCGAGGGAGCCAGTGTTCCTCCGCCACGACGACGCCGGTCGACCTGTCGCAGTCAGCCCGCGCCAGGCATTGCCGCCGAGCGCGCCGACGACACCATCGAGTCTCCCCGCCGAGCCGACTTTCCTGAAGCATCCGCCGGCATCGTATCGCGCGCCGGTCGAAGGCACGACGGTGGATCGCCCACCTTCGACAGAATCAGCCAACGCGCCGGGGAGCACCTCGACTGCCAGGAGACAACCGGGCAGCGTTCGTACCATGGCGGGAGCAAGCCGCGGGAAAGGCAGCGGAGGGCCAGACGGTCCGGCGGGAAGACGTCCGCTCACTGGAGTGCCGCGCGACCCTGCCACGTTGCCGGAGCGCTTGTTCGAGCTTCTCGAGCAGCCAGTCGATCGAGTGTGGTCGCACACGCCCGCCGCGCGCGCGCCGCTTCCCGAAGGAGAATTTCGTGTTGGGCTGACACATCCGATCGAGACGTACCGCGCCTTCAATGAAGCGCTCGCCGGCGCCGGCGGCCGAGAGGTGGGGGCTTTCTACAATGAGTTGACTGGTGAATACCGCGTGAAGATCGGCAACCGGATGAATGTGAGTAAGCCGGAAGGCGAAGGCTGGGCTTTCCTCGTGCACAGTCATCCGAACCCGCTTCGCGCCAGGACATTCAGGCTGCCTGCTCCGGACGATTTCGAGGACTTGCTCTTCCGTTTTGGCAACACGAAGACGCGTGTGCGCGAGTTCGTGGAGTATGACGTTCCGGGAGTTGGTCGCTGGCGCGTCGAGTACGGGTTCGATCCCCGGTTCTCCGACACGCCGCAGTACATCCGGATCCTCAACCACGACGGCACGGTGAGCGGGCCGATCCGCTTCGAGCACGGCCAGTACGAGAGCTTCTGGAGCACCGGTTCGGTCGCGGTCGACCCCGACTCGCCGCAGCACGCGCAGTTCATCTCGAATTCGCACGAGTGGTTGAAGGAATTCCGCGAGCAAAAGGAACGAGGCGAGGATCCGGGCGCCAAGCCGGCCATCTCAGCGCCGCGCGCGTACGATCCGTCCAAGGTGCGCGTCATTCGCGGCGAGGTGAGCCGCATGACGAGTGGCACTATCGATCCCGATCCGAGCAACGGCGTGCCGGAAACGATCGAGCCCGAGGTCGACGATCCGAAGGGCATT
>DATISA010000198.1:0-11874 GCA_035469245.1 Gemmatimonadaceae bacterium | reverse complement strand
ACGATCGTGAGATCGATCGTGACCCACTCCAGGACGCCGAGCCCTTCCAGGTATGCAAAATATCGTCGCATCTGCGAGACGACGGACCGCACATCCGGCGAATCGCTGAAGCGCCGCTCGATGTCGTCGAGCGTCGTGCTGCCGAGCGCGTCGAGCAAAGTGTCGATCGCGTCGTCGCGCAGCCCCGCTTCGTGGAGTTTGGCCCGCGAGACGTCACGCGGCTGGCGCGCCAGTTTATCGACGACGGCGAAGACGGCGCCGCTGCGATCGTCACCGACGCCCAGCGTGCCGAGGATCGCGCGCAAGAGCCGCCGATCGGATATGCGGGCACGCACGTCGCTCGACGACAGGCCGCACCCGCGCATGATCTCGATCGCGACCGCGAGAAGCTCGGCGTCGGCGGTGACGTCGGGTTCGCCGATGATGTCGACGTTCAACTGAAAGTGCTCGCGCAGCCTGCCGCGCTGTTGTCGCTCGTATCGGAAAAGCTGCGGCACCGAGAACCAGCGAATCGGCTTGCGCAACGCGTTGGCTTTCGCAGCGGCCATGCGCGCGAGCGTCGGCGTCATCTCCGGTCGGAGGGAGACCTCGCGCCCGCCCTTGTCGGTGAAGCTGTACAGCTGTCCGACGATCTCGTCGCCGCTCTTTTTGGTGTAGAGCTCCAGCGGCTCGAGCGGCGGCCCGTCGTACTCGATGAACGCGAATCGGCGCGCCACGTCTCGCCACACACCCATGATGTGGGCACGTTCGGCAAGTTGTTCAGGATAGAAGTCGCGGAACCCCGGGAGCGCGGCCTGAGCCATCCGATAAAGCTATCCGGCGAGCGGCGAGACCTGCAACAGCGACATTGCGTCGCCGACGGTGTGGAACGAGCCCGTGACGAGCACCGTTCCACCGTTCGCGCGCGCGCGTGCAAGTGCGTCGTCGAAATCGCCGACCGCTTGGGCATCGATTCCCGCGCCGACCGCGAACTCCATCACCTCGTCGAGGTCCCACGCGCGGCTCGCCGGCGCCGTGGGCGCCATCGTCAGCACGAATCTCGACGCGACCGTGGCGAGCGTGCGAATCATCTCGCGCCAATCCTTGTCGCGCAGCACGCACAGGACGACGGTGATGGGCTCGGGCGGAGCGACGGCGCGAATCGTTTGCGCGACGACCGCGGCGCCCGCCGGATTGTGGGCGACGTCGAAGACGTAGGGTCCAAGCCGCTGGAACCGGCCCGGGATTCGCACATCGGACAGGTGTCGCGCCGCGTGATCGAGAGTCACGGCGAAGCGTGGTCCCGCCGCATCGAGCATGACCAGCGCAAAGGCGAGATTCGCCGCCTGGTGGCGACCGACGAGCGGAGTGTGAAGCACGGCGTGCTCGCCGCGCCACGCGAGCTTGCACGTCGTCCCGTGCCCGTCGACGTCGACGCGGAGCATCCGTACTTCGTCGGGCGCCATGCGCACGCTCGAGGCGCCGGCGCGGCGACCGTGATCGGCGAGCACCGCGCGGATCCGCGGATCGGTCTCGCCGATGACCGCGGGCACGCCCGCCTTGAAGATGCCCGCTTTCTCATAGGCGATCTCGTCGAGCGTCGAGCCGAGGAATTCGGTGTGGTCCAGGCCAATGGACGTCACGCCGGCGACCAGTGGATCGAGGACGTTGGTCGAATCGAGGCGGCCGCCGAGGCCGGCCTCGATCACCGCGACGTCGGCGCGAGCGCGCGCGAAGTAGTCGAATGCCATCACGGTCGTCGCTTCGAAGAACGAGGCGCCGATCTCTTCGACGAAGGGCGTGTGGCGCGTGACGAATGCCACGACGTCGTCGGCGGGAATGGGCATGCCCGCGACGACCATGCGTTCGCGGAAGTCGACCAGGTGCGGCGAGGTGTACGTCGCCACGCGGTGACCCTTCGCCGACAGGAGCGCCGCAATCGTCGCGACGCTGCTCCCCTTGCCGTTCGTGCCCGCGATGTGGAGCGACGGATAGCGGCGCTCCGGATGGCCAATGTGCGCGAGCAGCGCACGGGTGCGCTCGAGCCCGAACTTGAAGCCGCCGGTCGTACGCGCGAACAGGTAGTCGAGCGCGTCGCGATATCCGGCGAGCGAGCCGCCGCGGCTCTTGTCGCTCAGGTTGATGCCCACCCCGTTGCCGCCGGACGTCCCGACATGTGTCGCAGCAACTGGCTCACGGTCCGCTTGAGGTTCCGGCGGTGGCTGACACAGTCGAGCATCCCGTGCTCGAGCAGGAACTCGGAAGTCTGAAATCCTTCCGGCAGATCCTGGCCGAGCGTCTGCTTGATGACGCGAGGCCCGGCAAAGCCGATGACGGCGCCCGGCTCGGCGAGGATGGCGTCACCGAGCATGGCGTAGCTGGCGCTCACGCCGCCTGTGGTGGGATTCGTGAGGATGGAGATGTACGGGATGCGCCGCTCGGCGAGCTGCGCGAGCACGGCGGAGACTTTGGCCATCTGCATCAGTGACAGCACGCCTTCCTGCATGCGCGCACCTCCCGACGCCGAGACGACGATCAGCGGATACTTGCGCTCGAGCGAGCGCTGGCCGAGTCGCGCGATCTTCTCCCCGACGACCGACCCCATCGAGCCGCCCATGAAGGCGAAGTCCATGACGCCGATGTTGACGGGCAGCGAATCGAGCGTCCCGGTGCACGCCAGCAGCGCGTCCGTGTCTCCGGCGTTGGCGACGGCCTTCTTGAGGCGTTGCGGGTAGTCGGGAAAGGCGAGTGGGTCCGTCGACCGAAGGTCGACCTCGACCTCCTCCATCGACCCTTCGTCGAGCAGGAGATTGCAGTAGTCGCTCGCCCGAATGCGTCGGTGGTAATCGCAGTTCGGGCACACGTTCGTGTTCCGCTCGAACTTCTCGCGGATGTCAGTGTGCCCGCATGCTTCGCATTTTTCCCAGACGTCGGCAGGAATCTCGAGCCGCTCGCGCCGTGGTTGTCTGGGACGTTTGTCTTTCTTGGTCCACCAGGCCATGAGGTCGAAATGTAGTGGAGGACTGCTTGGTGCGTGAGGCCGGGTGGGGAGCCGCGCTGTGCGCGGCGGTGGGGAGCGCGGCGCGTTGCGCCGCGCGGTGGGGGAGCTTCGCGGGCGTTGCCCGCTCGCTGTTGGGAGCCGGCTGTGCCGGCGTGGACGGCGTGCGTTGGAACAGTGACGCCGGCAATGAAACGATGATGGCGCCAGCTAGACGTGGGCGCACGTTGAACGATGCAAAACCCCGACAAGCTCCGCGTCTCCAAAGAGGCCGAGGATCTCGCGATCGCGGTTTACGAGTACACCGACGAATTCCCGCGAGATGAACGCTACGGCGTCACGGCACAGATGCGCCGCGAGGCTGTCTCGATCGGCTCGAACATCTTCGAGGGCTGCAGCCGCCAGACCAACAAGTCATTCGTGGCGTATCTGTATAACGCGCACGGCTCCGCGGGCGAGATCCTGTTCCAGCTGCGTATCGCGCGCAAGCGACATTGCGGAGACGACGCGAAGGCCGACGCCGTTTACCGCGGCCTGATCACGATCCGTCGCATGCTGTCGCGCCTAATCCGCAACGTTGGCGACAAGCGTTCCTGAAAACGCCGTCATCGCGGGCCGCAGGCCCGCTCCCTACGCGAGGGCGCCGTCAGGCGCCCGAAGCTCCCCACCGCGCGGTGCCGAGCACCGCGCTCCCCACCGCCGCGCGCAGCGCGGCTCCCCACCAAGCTCCTGGCGCCTACACTCTCAACGCCCCCGTCACCCCGCCCCGCCCTTCACTCGAGATCCTCGCCAACACTCCAATTGCCAACCAGCACGCCAGCATGAACGAGCCGCCGTAGCTGAAGAACGGCAGCGGAATTCCCGTGATCGGCATCAGGTTCAGCGTCATGCCGACGTTTTCCAGTACGTGCGTGAACCAGCTCGCCAGGAGGCCGAACGCCACCAGGCTGCTGAAGGAATCGTTCGCGCGCTCGGAGATCCGGATCACGCGCAGAAAGAGGAAGAGGAACAACGCGAGCGCGATCGTCACGCCGATGAAGCCGAGCTCTTCGCCGACTACAGCGAAGATGAAGTCCGTGTACTGCTCGGGGAGAAACGCCAGTCGCTTCTGTGGCCCGTGCAGATAGCCGCGGCCGAACCAGCCGCCGGAGCCGATCGCGACTTGGGACTGAATCACGTGGTAGCCGCTGCCGCGAGGATCGACCGATGGGTCGAGGAAGACCTTGAGCCGGTTCTGGCGGTACGGCTTCATGTGCTCCCAGAGGAGCGGTCCCACGATGCCCATGACGACGTTCGCCGAGACGACGAACAGCCCTTCGCCAAGGTATGGCTTGAACCACAGGACGAGGCCGAGCAGGAGCAGGAACCACGTTCCCCAGATGAGCGAATCGAAGCCGAGGATGAGACTGATCACGGGGCTCGCGAGCAGCACGAGCAGCTGCCATTCGACGCCGGCCCAGAAGAGCATGGAGAAGAAGATTCCCACGAACACGATCGACGTGCCGAGGTCGCCCTGCGCCATGATGAGGAGCAGCGGCAGGCCGGCCACGGCGAGCGGCTTCCACAGCTCCATCATCGATTTGGGCGCGATGCGATTCTGGCTCAGCACGCGCGCCAGCATCAGCACCACCGTGAGCTTCGCCAACTCCGCGGGCTGACCCAGGCGGTGGCCACCGATCGTGAGCCATCCCGCCGTGCTGGCGGCGCTTCCCGCTCCAGATCCCAACCCCACGAGCAGCGCGACGAGGAGCACGATCGTGAACGCGTACGCGGGCAGCGTCATCCATTCGATCAGCCGCACCGACGCCCGGCTCACCGCAAAGGCGCCGAGGATTCCGATGAGGGTCCACATCGCCTGGAGCTTGTACGCGCCGGTCGCCGGCGTGCGGACGTCGGTCTGGCCCGCCGAGAACACGATCGCGAGACCGAACAGCGTGAGCGCTACGGCCACGACGAGGAGCGGCAGATCGATGTTGATGCGTCGCGACGCCGCCATCAGCCGGTGTTCTCGATCGCGTTGGTGATCTGCACGCGGAGATAGTGCGCGATGATCTTGGTCGCGAACTGCGCCGCGGTCGCGCCCTCGAACGTGACGTCCGGAACCATGACGACGACGACGACTTTGGGATCCTCGGCCGGCGCCATGCCGGCGAACCACGCATAGTAGAGCGGCTTGCCGTTCTTGTCGGCGCGAAGCGTCTGAGCAGTGCCGGTCTTGCCGGCCACGGTCACGCCGCGAATTGCGGCCCCGGCCGCCGTGCCGCCGGCCGAGACGACGGCCGTCATGGCCTTTCGGAGCAACTTCATCTGGTCGGGTGCCAGATTGATCGCGCGCGTGAGCTGGGGCTCGCCCTGCTTGATCATCGGCGTGGGCTCGGTACCATCCGTCGCGAGGGCACTGTAGAAGCGCGCCATGTTGATCACGGTCTGCGCGTTCTCACCCTGCCCGATCGCCATGTTCAACTCGGTCGAGCCCTGGGTCCAACCCTTCGGACCGTACCGTTGATTGAAGTAGTCGGGGAACTTGTACGGGAAACGCGGTTTGCTCTCCTCGGGCAGATCGATCCCAGTCTTCTTGTCGAAGCCCAGCCCGACACCGCCGGCGACCAACCGTGACAGCGTGATCCGCTGGCCGAGCTGGTAGAAGTAGACGTCGCACGACTGCGCGATCGCACCGAGCAGGTTCAGGCTGCCGTGCCCTTCCTTCTTCCAGCAATGCCAAACGCGATCGCCGAAGTAGTAGTACCCGTTACACGACTGCGGCATGTGCGAATCGAACGTGATCAGGCTGTCCTCGAGCGCGATCACCGACGTCGCCAGCTTGAAGGTCGACCCGGGCGCCTGGATCGCCTGCAGCGCCTTGTTGTACAGCGGATGCCGCGGGTCGTTGTTCAACGAATCGTAATACGACGCCGGCACGCCGCCGACGAACCGGTTGGGATCGATCGCCGGTGAGCTGTAGATGGCGAGCACCTCTCCGGTCTGCGGCACCATCGCCACCGCGGCCGCGGCGAGCGTGTCCGCGAACAGCGCGTGGATGTATTCCTGTAAATCGAGATCGATATTGGTCGCAAGCGCCTTTCCTTCCTCGGGCGTGATCGACTCGCGCGCGCGGCCAGTCGACACGATCTGGTTGCGCGCGTTGACCTCGACGAACTGGACGCCCTCGCGGCCGCGGAGCTCCTGCTCGTACTGTTTCTCGAGACCCTGTTTGCCGACGAGCTGGCCGGGTTTGTACCCGACGCTCGCCAACTTTTCCAGCTCGCTTTCGTTGATTTCGCTGATGTAGCCAACGAACGCGCCGACCGCTTCGCCGTCGGGATAGATACGCTTGGGCGCGGACTGGATGATCAGGCTCGGGAACTCCATGTGGTGCTCCTCGAGCACCGATACCACGTCGAACGACGCGTCCTGAACGATGACAGTCGGACGGGTCGGATCGCGGCGGAAGCGCTTGATCGCATCCTGGAACTGCCTGTTGGTGAGCTGGATGGTGCCGCGCAGCCTGTTGAGCGTCGACCGCAGCGTGTCCTCGGACTGCGCGAGGAGCGTCACCGAGTACCCGACCACGTTTTCGGCGATCGGCTTGCCGTGGCGGTCCAGAATGCGCCCGCGGGGCGCGGCGGTGGGAATCTGTCGCAGCCGGTTCTCTTCCGACTGCAGGAGCGCGTCCTGGTTGCGGACGACCTGCGCGCGGAAGAACGCGCTCAGCAGAAACGCAAGCACGCTGCATACGATCACGCTCGCGGCGCGCCCGCGCCGCACGACGTCGTTCGGATGAAAGCTCACGCCGTTCGCACGTCCATCAGCGGTTTCAGCAACGACAGTACGACTACGCCGGCCACCGCCGTCACCGCTGCCGAGAGCGGAGACCAGACGAAGATTTGCATCGCGAGCTCAGCGCCATGCGCGTGTCGGCCCGCGATCAGAAAGATCAGATCGAACGCCCATTTCGCCAAGAACAGAAAGAACCCGTTCAGCGCGAGGTTGTCGGCGAAGAACACCGCCTTGAGCCACGAGGCCGCGAATCCCACGAGCGACATGCCGAGCGCGGCCGCGCCAAAGCCGCCGACGTCGAGCGAATCGGCGACCAGCCCCAGCAGGAATCCATACACTGCTGCTCCGCCCGGCCGCATGCGCACGGCACCGAGCAGAAGCGCGATGATCAGAAAGTCGATCGACGCCCGCCACGCGAGCAGCGGGCGCACGGTGTACTGCATGAGGATCATGAGCGCACAGACGAGAATCGTCCGCGCCGTACCGGCCCAGTTCATGTCGGCGGGATGCGCCCCGTTCCGGGCCGGGCCGTGTCGGGCCGCGGCGTAACAGGCTTGCGCGGAGTGGCGGTATCCGCCGGCGCCGGAACGACTGGCGTTGCGCCGAGGAGGCGGCGCACCGAGTCAGCGGTTGCGCGCCGCACCGAGTCGAGCACGGCGGCGCGGGCCTGCGCCTCGAGCGCCGCTGCCTGCCGGGCGATCGAGTCGCCGGCGGCCGCGATTTTCCGCGTCGCCGAGTCGGCGTTGACCGTTGCGCCCCAGACGTTGCCAGTCCCCTGCGTCACCCGCTGCGGCGTGAGCACGAGCACACTGGTGATGTGCGACGGCGCCACCGCGGGCTGCACGAGATACGTACGGGTCCACACCTCGGAAGTCTTGAGCTCCTGCAACACGATTCCGATAGTGATTCCGCGCGGAAATGTTCCACCGAGACCCGATGTGTAGATCACGGTGCCTGGCTTCAACGTCGATCGCGTCGGGACGCCGCGCAGCTCGAGCATGTACGCGTCCGATCCGCTGCCGCCGGGCGTGTGCGGGTAGATGATCCCGAACGTCGTGCCATCCGCTGCGACGGCGCTCGCGCGAAAGTCGATGTTCGTGTACAGGATCGCAATGCTCATCGTCGGGTCAGCCGTCTGAATCGTCCCGACGAGTCCTTCGGGCGCCACGACGGGGCTGAACCGCTTGATGCCGGCCGTGCTGCCGGCCGTCAGCGTGAGGGTCGTGACCAGGTTGTCGGTGCCGGGAACGGTGTTGTGGAGCGCTTCCGCCGGCACGAATCCCCACTCGAGCCGGGACCCGAGTCCGAGCGCCTTGCGGAGATGATCGTTCTCGTTCTTGAGGGCCACGGTGTTCACGGCGCGCAGCGAGAGCGAGTCGATCACCGCCTGCCGCTGCTCGCTCGATACCCACGACGTGCGCCAGCGTTCAGCGCCGCGCTGCAAGCCCACGAGCGGGGCCACGATCGTACGGCGCAGCGCGCTCGCGATCGGGGCGCGGTCCTCTTCCTTGAGCACGACCGCCACGAGCGACAGCACCATGCAGCCGATCAGGAGACTGGCGTCGACGCGGTTGCCGAGACGTGCTGCGTTTGCCACCGACCTACCTCATGTGCTGAGGACCGATCCGTACTTTTCCTCGTCGTCGAGAATGCGGCCCGTACCGCGAACCACACAGGTGAGCGGATCCTCGTCGACGTGTATCGGCAGGCTCGTTTCCTGGCTGAGCAACAGATCGAGCCCGCGAATGAGCGCGCCGCCGCCCGTCATGACGATGCCCCGATCGACGATGTCGCTCGCCAGCTCCGGCGGCGTGATCTCGAGCGCGCGGCGCACGGCGTCGACGATCTGCTGGATAGGCTCCTGAATCGCCTCGCGGATCTCGCTCGAGTGGACGCGCACCGTCTTGGGGATGCCCGAGACCAGGTCGCGACCCTTCACTTCCATCTCGCGCTCTTCGCCAACCGGCGCGGCCGACCCGATGTTGATCTTGATCTGCTCGGCGGTGGGCTCGCCGATGAGCAGGTTGTAGTTCTTGCGCATGAACTGCACGATCGAGATGTCGAGCTCGTCGCCACCGGTGCGAATCGACGTGTCGCTGACGATCCCCGACAGCGCGATGACGGCGATCTCGGTCGTGCCGCCGCCGATGTCGATCACCATGTTGCCGGTGGGCGTCTCGACGGGCAGGCCCACGCCAATTGCCGCCGCCATCGGCTCGGCCACCATGAACACTTCCTTGGCGCCGGCGCCGAGCGCGGAGTCGCGCACGGCGCGCTTTTCCACTTCCGTGATGCCCGATGGGACGCAGACGATTACGCGCGGCTTCACCTTGAAGACGTGGTTCTCGATGATCAGCGTGAGGAAATAGCGAAGCATCTTTTCCGTGACGTCGAAGTCGGCGATCACGCCGTCCTTCATGGGCCGCACGGCGATGACGCCTTCCGGCGTGCGGCCCAGCATGCGCTTGGCCTCGAGCCCGACGCCCTTGATCTTCTTGCTCTCGCGGTCGATGGCGACCACCGACGGCTCGTTCAGGACGATGCCTTCACCCTTCACGTAGATGAGGGTGTTCGCGGTGCCAAGATCGACACCGATCGCGTTTGCGGGAAAGAGCGATCCCGCTTTAATGAAAGGCCAGCGCATTCACGTTAAGGTATTGAGACTTCAAGACTTAGACAATAAAACGTGCAGGATCTTCGCAGGTCATCCCGAACGCCTCGGCGACCCCTGGGTAGGTCACGTGGCCCTCGGTCATGTTGAGGCCCTTCAAGAGCGCCACGTTGTCCTTGAGCGCCTTCTTCCAGCCCTTGTTGGCGAGCTGCATCGCGTACGGCAGCGTGGCGTTGGTGAGCGCGAGGGTCGACGTACGCGGCACGCCGCCCGGCATATTGGCCACGCCGTAGTGGATGACGCCGTCCACGACGTAGGTGGGATTCTCGTGAGTAGTGGCGTGAATCGTCTCCACACAGCCACCTTGGTCGATCGCCACGTCGACGATCACCGAGCCGGGCCGCATCAGCTTGAGATCGTCGCGCCGCACGAGCTTGGGCGCCTTGGCGCCGGGAATGAGCACCGCGCCGACGACGAGGTCGGCCGTCTCGATCTGCTCGAGGATGTTATGGCGGTTGGAGTGGATCAGCACACAGTTGGCGGGCATTACATCGGAGAGATATCGCAGCCGCTCGAGCGAGAGATCGAGGATCGTGACCTTGGCGCCCATCCCCGCCGCCATCTTTGCCGCATTGATGCCGACGATACCGCCACCCAGGATCACGACCTTCGCGGGAGCGACGCCTGGAACGCCGCCAAGCAACACACCGCGTCCGCCGTACAGCTTCTCCAGGTACTTGGCGCCTTCCTGGACGGCCATTCGGCCGGCGACCTCGGACATCGGGGTCAGGAGCGGAAGCTCGCGCGTGGGAAGCTCGACCGTCTCGTAGGCCACGCACGTGGCGCCACTGGCGATGTGCGCCTTGGTGAGCTTTTCGTCGGCCGCGAAGTGGAAATAGGTGAAGATGAGCTGTCCGCGGCGCATGTGCGGCCACTCGCGCTCGATCGGCTCCTTCACCTTCATGATCATGTCGCCATCGTGCCACACCGTCGCGGCGTCGGGCGCGATCCTGGCGCCGACCGCGCTATACGCTTCATCGGGGAACCCGCTGCCGAGTCCCGCGCCTGCTTCTATCAGTACAGAATGCCCGGCGCCGACGAGCGCTTCGGCGCCGGCAGGAACGAGCGCAATCCGGTTCTCGTTCGTCTTGATTTCCTTTGGAACACCGATTTTCATCGTGGTGGAAGGGCTGAAGTTGATGACAGGTGGGAAGTTGCGCTTGGAAGGTAATGAGGCCGGGTTTATTGCGCGCCCTGTGGACCGAGGCTCACCACCGTCATCTGCTCCGGGCTGAAGTAGACGCGCGCCACCCGCGAAACGTCATCAACCGTGATGCTGTCGATCAGCGCGAGCAACTGATCGAGAGTGCGGTACGGCTCCCCGTACAGATCGACCGAAGCGGCTCGGTACATCCGTGACGAGACACTCTCGAGCGAGAGGGTCACCTGACCTTTGAGCTGCTGCCGCCCCATCGCGATTTCCTCGGCCGGCAGTCCGTGCTCGGCGACGCC
Organism: Gemmatimonadaceae bacterium; assembly: GCA_035469245.1. Taxonomy (GTDB): domain Bacteria; phylum Gemmatimonadota; class Gemmatimonadetes; order Gemmatimonadales; family Gemmatimonadaceae; genus JAQBQB01. Next base: position 997 of record DATISA010000198.1, on the reverse strand, counting down.
ACGCAGTTCCTGCCGAATGGCGTCGAGCGCCGCGGCAGCCGATTCAGGCGCGGTGGCGACGTACACGCCGTGCATCCCGCTGTCGGCGTGGAAGGACTGGTACGTGTACACCGAGTAGGCGAGCCCCAGCTCTTCTCGCACCCGCTGGAAGAGCCGCGAGCTCATGCCGCCGCCCAGCAGCATGCTCACCAGGAGCAGCGGGAATCGCTCGGGATTGCCGTGCGCCACGGCCTGGGTCCCGAGCACGATGTGCGTCTGCGCGCCGTCGCGCTCGATGTGTCGCGATTCCGGCGGCGCGACGCGCGCCGGCGGCGACTCGAGCCGCGTTGCGTCCCCGGGCGCTGCGTCAGCCCAACCCGTGCGCTGGAGCACGTCGAGGAGCCGCTCGTGCTCGACGTTGCCTGCCGCCGCGATTACCAGCTGTCCCGGATGGTACGCGCGACGGTGCAGCTCGCGAAGCTCGTGCACGCCGAGGGCGCTCACGGTCTCGCGCGTGCCGAGGATCGAATACCCGTACGGATGCGCGCCCCAGAGCGCCTCGTTGTGCAGCTCGAACACGAGATCGTCCGGCGTGTCCTCGACCATCGAGATCTCCTCGAGGATCACTTTTCGCTCGAGCGTGAGGTCAGCTTCGCGAAGCGTCGGTCTAAAGACGATGTCGCCGATGACGTCCGCGGCTTGCTCCAGGTGCTCGTCGAGCACCCGCCCCTGATACACGGTATGCTCGCGCGACGTGTATGCATCGAGCGACCCGCCGAGCGCCTCGAGAGAAAGCGCGATCTCGTGCGCGCTGCGCCGCTCCGTCCCCTTGAACACCATGTGCTCCAGGAGATGCGACACGCCCATTCTGTCGCGAGGCTCGTGGAGCGATGCGGCGCGCACCCAGGCGCCAAAGGAAACCGACCGCACTCCCGGCATGTGCTCCGAGAGTACGGTCAGTCCGTTCGGCAACGTGGTGCGTTGAAGCGCCACGTCGGTGCTGGCGACTTCTTTTCCT
>DATISA010000197.1:0-4532 GCA_035469245.1 Gemmatimonadaceae bacterium | reverse complement strand
CTTCTACAACGCGTTCGGTCCGCGCGAGCGTGGCGACGGCAGGTACGCGACGCTCATCGCGAAATTCGAATCGCTCTGGCGCGCGGGCCGGCCACTCGCGGTCGTGTCGCCCGGCACACAGCGGCGGTCGTTCACGTATGTGAAGGATCTGGCGCGCGGCATCATCCTCGTGGGCGAAAAAGGGCAGGGCGACGGCTACGCGCTCCGCGCCGACGCCAGCTACAGTGTGCTGGACATCGCGCGCGCGTTCGGCGGCGAGATCGAAATGGTGGAGGGCTATCCCGGCCGGCAGGACGTTGCCGACGATCCGACCCGCGCTCGCGACGAGCTTGGCTGGAAGCCGACGCTCGACGTGATGGACTACATCCGCGAGTTCACGGCGCGGCAGCGGTCGTAATTGCGCCGGCAGTCGAGCGTCTTGGGGTGGCTGGCGCCGACCGAATCCTCGAAGATCTTCAAGGCCTGCGAATACAGCTCGGCGGCTCGGTCGCCCGACCCCTTTCGCTCCTGGACATATGCGAGGTTGTTGAGCGACAGCGCGACGTCCGGGTGACTCGCGCCGAGCGAGCGCGTCTTGAGCTCCACGGCACGAGTGAGCGTCTCTTCCGCGCGGTCGATCAATCCGCGGCGAGCATAGCTCGCGCCGAGGTCGTTCAGAGCGACGCCGATTTCGCGCGCGTTCTCCTCTGGCAATCGCTCGAGCATCGGCAGCGCAGCGAGATACAGCGACTCGGCCTCCTCGAACTTGTCCTGGCCGTCGAGGATCGCCCCGAGCGCAACCATGTCGGCTACCAGGTCCCGGTCGTCGTCGCGAGCGATCCGCCGGCGCAGCTCGAGCCCTTTTCGCGCCAGCGGTTCGCCCGCCCCGTAATTCCGCCGCGCGTGTTCGATACCGCCAAGGTTGTGGTACAGCGTCGCGACGTCAGCGGGATTGGGCGCTGCAATGGACTGCAGCAGACGGAGCGCGCGCTCGTACAGGGCGCGCGCTTCATCGTACTTCCCCAGGTCCTTGCACAGCAGACCAAGCGCATTCAGCGCCGCGGCCATCCGCGGCGCGTCATGCGGGCAGTCGACTTCCGCGATCGAAAGGGCCTCCCGGAGCAGTGGCTCGGCGGCCGTCCAATCACCTTTCAGGCGCGATCGCGTCCCGGTTGCGACGAGCTGATCGAGCCGCGCTGAAGGGTCCAATCCCGAAGCCTTAGTCGAGGAGCAGCGTTTCGTTGCAGTTGCCCGCGAGCCTGAAGAAGGGCGCGATCCGCTCTTCGAGCTCCTGTACGGTGAACTCGAACGCCTCGACATCCCGGCCAGTAACTGCCTTGATCTCCTCCGATTGTGACCGGGTCAGGCTGATTCGAACGACTTCGTTTGCTTTGCTGGCGTCCATACCGGAATCCTCGAGGTTTGGTTGGCGCGTTGGACTTCGGTCAGCTTCAATCCGCGAGCATGCTCTCGCTGCTGTTCGCCGCGAGCGCCTGGCTTGGCGACACGAGCGGCGCGGAGGTGAACAAGGTCGGCGCGATCCGCTCTTCGAGCTCCTGTACGGTCAACTCGATGGCCTCGGCGTCACGGCCGGTCGCGGTCTTCACCACCGAGGCCTGCTCTGGAGTGAGACTGATTCGGACTGTTGCCGCGCCCCTTGATTCGTCACCCATGACGGCCTCCGCGGAGATGTACACGATGCCGATCGCAGGACGGTGGCGCCGTCGATGGAAGGCGCCGCGATCCTGCGTCCTCTCAGATACATACGCAAAGCGTCGCCCAATTCCGACATGGGCGGCGAGCGGTAAGCCAGAATCTGTTCGACGCGGCGCCCACACGATCCGCCACGCGGCCCTGCCGAGATCAGTACGATGTCAGTCCGACAGCAGGGTCTCGTTGCTGTTGGCGGACAGTCTTGGAGCGATCCGCTGCTCGAGCTCCTCCAGCGTAAGTTCGATTGCCGCCGCCTCGCGGCCGGTGAGCGCCTGAACTTCCTGCGCTTGAGCGGGCGTGAGATTGATTCGTACGATCTCGACTGGCTTGGATGCGTCCATCTGTGCCCTCCGGGTTTGGCCGCGTCGCCGCGGCGTGCACGTGCCTACGAGCGGGTTTGCCTGGCCCGCCTCCACCCTCATCCGTAATACCGCCCTACGACCCGATATGCCAGGAGGCATCTCGATACCGGACCCCGCCGGACCGTCGCGAGCGGTTATCTTTCCCGGTTCGAGTTCGAACCGTAGCCATTGTTCCGGGTAAAACCCCGATATGCACCGTTCTTCCTGGAGACTCGTCGCGGTCCTTTCGTTGTGCGTCGCCGCGGCGTGCCGGCCGGAATTTCAACTGAAGAAATTCACCAGCAACGAGGCGCTTTACACCGCTTCGCTTCACGAATTTCAGCGGAAGCACTGGGACAACGCGGTCAGCGGGTTCGAGAAGCTCACGACCGACCTGCCCGCGCGTGATTCGCTCCTGCCGCGCTCGTACTGGTACCTGGCGTCGGCCCACGAACGCATGGACGAGCATCTGCTCGCCGCCCAGAGCTTCAACCGGATCGTGGAGACCTTTCCGGACGACTCCCTGGCCGATGATGCCGAGCTCGAAGCCGCGCGGTCGTACCGCCGGCTGTGGCGCAAGCCCGAGCTGGACCCGACCTACGGCGAGTCGGCTCTCGCGACGTACAACACCCTGATCGGACTGTACCCGAGCTCCCCACTGGTGCCAACGGCCCAGAAGGAGATCTCCGAGCTCGAGAATTGGTTCGCCATCAAGGACTACGCGGCCGGCGACTACTATTTCCGTCGGAAGGCCTACGACTCGGCGATCCTCTATTTCAAGGATGTGTTAATCAAGTACGCGAACGCGCCCAAATCTTACGACGCGGCACTCCGGCTGGTCCAGGCGTACAGGCAAATCAAGTATCGCGATGACGCGAGTGAGCTGTGCACTCAGCTCCGGCTGCGCTATCCGAGGGAACGGCGCGTGAGGGATGCGTGCGGGGGCATCCCGGATCTCGTGGCCGCCAAGTCTGATTCGACCGCAAGGGCTGACTCGACGGCGAAGCCCGACTCGAGCGCCAAGCCCGACTCAACGGCTGGCAAGCCGCGCAAGCCGCCGGAGCGTTGATCCGTGCGGATCGGGCTCCTCGGGGGGAGCTTCGATCCCCCGCACACTGGACATCTCATCGCGGCGAGCGATGCCTACGAGGCGCTCGCGCTGGACCGGCTGCTATTCGTGCCAGCGTCGGTCCAGCCGCTCAAAGCAGATCGCGAGACGGCGGCCGCAGAACATCGTCTGGCGATGGCAAAGCTCCTGGTGGGCGACGACGCTCGATTCCAGGTGGACGCGGTCGAAATCGACAGGGGCGGATTATCTTACACGGTTGATACTTTGAGGACGCTGACCGCCCGATGGCCGTCCGCCGAGCTGTACTGGCTCGTCGGGGCCGACGTGCTGCGGTCGTTCGCAAAGTGGCGGCAGCCTGAGCGCATCGTCGAGCTGGCTACCGTGGTCGTGCTCCAGCGGGCTGGGGAGGCGCCGGACCTGGCATCGATGCCCGGCCGGCCGCGCTGTCTCGCCACCCGCCGGATCGACATCTCCTCGACGGAAATTCGTGACCGTGTGCGGCAGGGAAAGTCGATTCGAGGGTTCGTGCCGGATGCCGTCGCCGCGTACATCGAAGCGGAACGGCTGTACCGATAGAGGATTGCATGTTCAAGCGAGTCATCAGCGCCGTGATCGGGACCCGGCACGAGCGCGAACGAAAGAAGATCCAGCCGATCGTCGACGAGATCAACGAGCACTTTGCCCGCCTCCATGACATTTCGGAGGCGGAGCTTCGCGCGCAGACGGAGAAGTTCCGCGCGATCATCGCCGAGCGCACCGGTGAGCTGGAGCGGAAGGCCGCCGAGCTTCGTGAGCGCAAGCGCAACGCGAGCGACGCCGCGGAGCGCGACCGTATCGACGCCGAACTGAACGGCTCCGACGGCCGCGGCGGCGTCGAAGGCGAGTTGCGCGAAGCAATGGCCGAGGTGCTCGACGAAATCCTGCCCGAAGCCTTCGCCACGGTGCGCGAAGGCGCACGCCGCCTCGTCGGTACGTCTGTGATGGTCACGGGCCGCGAGCTGACGTGGGACATGGTGCACTTCGACGTGCAGCTCATGGGCGGCATTCAGCTCCACCTCGGCAAGATCGCCGAAATGGCCACCGGCGAAGGCAAGACGCTCGTCGCCACGCTGCCCTTGTACCTCAACGCGCTGCCGGGCAAAGGATCGCACCTGGTCACGGTCAACTCGTACCTGGCCCGCCGCGACTCGCAGTGGATGGGGCACCTGTACACCTACCTCGGCCTCACGGTTGGGTGCATCGACGACACGGAGCCGGGCACGCCAGAGCGCCGCGCCGCCTACATGGCTGACATCACGTACGGCACCAACAACGAGTACGGCTTCGACTATCTGCGCGACAACATGGTCGTGTCGCTCGACCAGCGCGTGCAGCGTAGCCACGTCTACGCGATCGTCGACGAAGTGGACTCGGTGCTCATCGACGAAGCG
>DATISA010000196.1:0-3661 GCA_035469245.1 Gemmatimonadaceae bacterium | reverse complement strand
CCGGCGCTCCCGGCGCCAGTCTGTTCATGTACGGTGCCAGCCAGTTCGTAGTCCCCACTGACACGGCCACCTTCACCTACGATGCACATGGCAATGCCCTCACGGCGAACAACTTCGATGGAAGTATCGACGGAGCCGCGCTAACGCGACAGTAGATTAAAAGACGTTAAAGTTCCCGGATCCGCGCGGGGCAGGCGGATTGCGAGAACTGTGATCTCCGTCGCTTGACAGTTGCAGCGCACCGGCGCACACTGCTTAGGTAAATAGGAGCCGCTTCAGTGTCGCTAAGTCGCGGCGCAACGTTCGTTCCAACTTCGTACAAGCCGGCGCAACGGCGCGCCAGATTTCACGCACGGGGTCCATCGCGCTAGAGTGAAATGATTCGCAGTCTCGGGTGCGGGGTTGCGCCACCTCCGAAACGCCTTGGGCGCCGCCGCTGCAAACCTGAGGTGTTTCAGCGGGGCCGCCCACATACTCGTGGAAGCACACGCCGCAGCGCTTCGTATACCAATGATGGACGGCCGCACTGATGTCTTGGAATCCACCGGCCATAGGCAACCTCGTCGCGCAGGACGTCCGCATCGCTGTCCGGCGGTTCCGTAGCGAACCGGGATTCGTGGCCCTCGCGGTGTTGACGCTGGCGCTCGGGATCGGCTTCGCGAGCACGGTGTTCGGTCTCGTGCACAGCGTGATGTTCAATTCCGTACCCTATGTGCACGCTGCCGGCATCGTCGTCTTCGAGATCCGAAACCCGGCAAGTCCGACGCGCGGGGATCGCCGCTGGCTCACCGCCCAGGAGTTCGTCGAGTATCGGTCGCAGATGAGCTCTCTGGCGCAAGCGATCGCCGTGTCATCCGACGAAGAAGTGCTCCTCCAGCGACCGGAGGGAACGGACCGTCTCACCGGCGCGTCGTTGTCCGGTGACGCATTCACCTTTCTCGGCGTCGCGCCGATCGTCGGCCGCGGACTCACCGCCGCCGACGCGCTGCCGGCCGCCCGGCCGGTTTTCGTAATGAGCTACCGACTCTGGAACAGGCTCGGCGCAGATCGGGCGCTTTTGGGTCGCACCTTCGTGCTGAATGGAGTCCCGACGACGCTTGTCGGCGTCATGCGGGGAGAATTCGCGCTGGGCGGCGCCGATCTCTGGCGACCGGTATCGGTCGAGACGGCGGCGTCCGAGTCCGGCGGACGCGCGCTCGAGATGCTGGCGCGCCTCAAGACTGGAGCTTCGCTCCATCAGGCTGAAAGCGAGTTTCGAGTGGTGGCAGCCCGACTCGCGCCGGCGTCTCCACGACTCTACCCCCGCCACTTCGTGGTCGTCGGGATGACGCTCGCCGACCGGTTGTCGAGTCGGCTCCGGCCAATGCTTCGCCTGTTCGGGGGCGCAGTCGCGTTACTGCTTCTCATCGCGTGCGCCAATGTCGCCAACATGGTCCTCGCGAGAGCGACCTACCGCGAACGAGAAATGGCCATCCGTTCGTCGCTCGGTGCCACACGTTCTCGATTGATCGGTCAGCTTCTCGCCGAGAGTGCCGTGCTTGCGCTCCTCAGCGCGGTTGCGGGCTGCATGTTTGCGTACCTCGGCTTGCGGGTGTTCGTCAGGCTCGCCCCCGATGGACTGATACCGCCGGAGTCCACCGTGGTGCTGAATGGCTGGGTCTTGGCCTTCGCGCTCGTGACGGCCGCCGCGACTATACTCGTCGTCGGGCTTGTCCCAGCGCTCCGCCTGGTCGGACGCGACCTGACCGCGCCGCTACAGGGATCGAGTCGCTCGCCGAGCTCGGGACTGCGGGCGGGCCGTCTGAACGCCGCCGTCGTCGTCTCCGCTGTGACGCTGTCGCTCGTATTGCTCACCGGCGCTGGACTTCTCGCGCGAACGTTCACGAAGCTGCAGGCGGTCGATCTGGGGATGAACGCGAAAAGGCTCCAGTTCTATCAAATACGTTTTCCTGCTGGACAATATCGAACCGCGCAACAAAAGCAGCAGCTCCTCGATCAGATCGTGGCGCGTGTGCACGCCCTTCCGGGTGTCGTCGCGGCCGCCGCGGCCAGTGCCGTGCCGCTCGATGGCGGGATTAGGACGGGAGTAGCCGTGCCAGGTGCGGCGCCAGACTCGACGGCGCTCGCGCTCGTCCAGCTGGCAGGCGACAACTACTTCTCAACGGTTGGGCTGCGCGTAGTGACGGGGCGTGCTCTGACTACGGACGATATCCGCTCCGCCCGGCGCGTGGCCGTCGTCAACGAAACACTGGCGAGACGCTATTTCGGCGGAGACACTCCGGTCGGGAAACGCGTCGAGCTCCTCGCGCTTCGGGACCGGCGCGACGACCAACAGGACGATCCCACGTTCGAGATCGTCGGGGTCGTAGCTGACACTAGAAATCACGGAATTCGCGAGGCGGCAATCCCCGAGGCGTTCGTGCCGGCATCGGTGTCGGCCATGTTCGGACGGACGATTCTCGTTCGCACCGCCGGGGATCAGCCAACCCTGGCCGCAACAGTGCAGCGCGAGCTTTGGGCGGTCGACCCAAACCTGGCGTTCAGCAGAACCGGGAGCGTCCAGCAGAATCTGGCGCGCTTCGCGTATGCGGAGCCGCGCTTCAACTTGTTCATCATCACGTCGTTTGCCGGCGTCGCGCTCGTGCTCGTCGCGCTCGGCATCTATGGCGTGGTCGCTCACACTGTCGCGCAGCAAACGCACGACCTCGGCGTCCGAATCGCGCTCGGCGCGACCGGTGCGGCGGTGCTCTGGATGGTACTCCGCCGCGGCCTACAGCTGGTCGGCACCGGAACCGCATTGGGACTCGCGGCCAGCGTTGCGGTCCACCGGCTGGCGGAAAGCCAGTTGTGGGGCGTTCCGTCATACGATCCACGGGCGCTCGCGGCCGGAGCGGTGCTGATGCTCGCGGTCGGCTTTGTGGCCAGTCTCGTGCCTGCGCGCCGCGCTGTACGCGTCGACCCGCTGGTCGCGCTGCGACACGAGTAGGTCACGGAGGCTGCGTGCCGAGTCCCCCGCTGATTCGACTGCGATCGATTGACGTCGACGCTCAGGTGTGCTTCGGCGTTCAGAAGTCCTTTTCAAGAACAAAACGCTTGGATCTAATTCTCGTAAACAGCAGGAGGTTGAGCATGCGTGTTCGGCCTTCGACGTGGCCCCTGCGCACAATGACAGCGATCCTCTGTGCTCTGGCGGCGCTCGGCAGCAGTTCCTGTTTCCTGCCGACCGGATGCGACACGGTGCTCGGAATTTCCTACAATCCCGTCGATACGACGATTCGAGTTGGTGAGAGCTTCCACCCGGTTATGCACCTGACCAGCTGTCGGGGCACGAAGAAGCTGTCGCCGGAGCTGCGATATTCGGCCGACGACACTGCCATCGTGCAGGTCGACGTACTCTCCGGCAAAATCACGGGCCGTGCGGTAGGACAAACAACGGCGTACATCGGCGCGGCACAGTACGGCGTCATGGCACCGATAGCCGTCATCGTTCGATAAGTCGCCAGCGCCCCGGTGCGCCTCCGCGCTAGCTTTGCCGCATGCCGAAGTGGCTCGCGCGCGCTCTTTCGCGACCTGAGCTCCTCTGCCTGATCGCGGCCTCCGCGCTCACGCATTTCTGGCGACTCTTCTCACCGCGCGCGGTCGTCTTTGACGAGTTCCACTT
>DATISA010000195.1:0-2088 GCA_035469245.1 Gemmatimonadaceae bacterium | reverse complement strand
TCGCCGGCTTTCGTGAGCGCGGCGTTCGTCACCGCAGCGTACTGCGATTCCCCGTGCAGGTTGGCGAGCGGCGTTCCACACGTGATCAGTCCGCGGCGCTGCATGGCGAGGAGATACTCGACCAATTCGTCGAACTCGGCGCCGGCGGCCGCGTCACGTCCCGCTGGGCGGAACGTCGTTTCGCCATCCGCGATGCGCCGCAGCAAATCGAGCTGCCGTTCGGCCCATCGCTCGTCGATCGGCGCTTCGTCGTCGTTGTGGCGCCTGGGCATGCGCTCCCAGCTCACGTCGATGTCGTCGCCGAACACCGTGCCGAGAAATCCCGTCCACACCCGCAACCAGACGATTCCGGTGCCGCCGAAAGATTTGTCTTCGACGACGGCGCGAAAGACGATCGCGCGCTTCGACGAGCGCCAGAGCGACATCGGGAATCGCCCCACGCCAACGAACCAGGGAGTGCGGAGCTCGCGAACCTCGTACTTGTTCTCGAGGAGCCATCGTTCGGCGCGATCGCGTGCGATTTGCCGGCGCCAGGCGTAATGCCCGAATACGAAGAGGACCAGTGCCGCGAGCGCGTAAGGCACGGCCTCTACGATCTCACGATGCCGGAGCGCCGTTCGGCTCTTTGTCCTCGTGCACGATCGTGCGCCGAACGAGATATACCACGCCGCCGAGCACCAAACCCCAGACGATGACCGAGAGCCCGCGAATCAGCAGCGCGTTCCGCGCCAGACCGAACCAGTCGTCCCAGTGCGCACGCACGGTTCCGTTCGGCTCGCGGCCGAGCGCGATCAGCAGCGCGCTCGTCGCCATCTCGGCGCCCACTTCGATCAGCGCGAACGCCGGCGCGCGCCACAGATACTGCTGCAGCGGAAAGCTCGCGAGATGCGCCGTCGCCATGCCGAGAAGGAAGATCGTACCCAGCGTGAAGGTGACGCCGAGATACAGCCAGTTGTTGGAGCCGTGCGTGAGTATGACGACACGATACAGTCGCACCAGCACGCCGGTGACGATCGCCATCTCGACGAGCGAGTACGAAAAGCGCCGAAACGCCTTGGGTTCGCGAAGTCGGAGCTCGCCGGTGTTTTTCGGGAAGAATGTCGCCATGGCTGCCCTCTCCTTAGACAAACGAACCGTCGGAAGGGTGGCAACCTGAGCGGCTGCGTCACCGAGCGCCGTGCATCGAGTTTCGTGCCAATCTGTAAAAAAACATCCGCGACAGCCCGACGGCTAGGTCAGGAACTCGTGCAGCAGCGAATGGAAATGATGAACTCCGTTCTCGCGCTTGGCCGAGTAGCGGCCTCGATCGTAGACGCGCGACCGCAGGTTGCGTTGCACGGTCTCGCATATGTCCACGTCTTCGGCCTGAATCTCGTCGCTGAATTCGACCAGCCGTGACCACGCGGGATCGGTCGACGAATCGGCGGGCGGCTTCGACGCGAACCACTCGAATTCCACCATCGTGCGATCGTGCGCGAGGGGCACGACGACGTTCGTCTGCATCTGCCCCATGTACACGTTCAGCATCACGTTCGGAAAGAGCCATCCATACACGGCTTCGGGAACCTCGCCGACGGATGGATCGTACTTGCGGTCCGCTGACGATCCCTGCACGGGACGCAGCGGCGCGTGCTGGATCGAACTGTAGCGATGCGGCTCGACGCGATAGGCGTCGTAGTCGATTTCCTTGTGCAACGAAGGATGCACGACGGGGATGTGATAGCCCTCGAGATAGTTGTCGACGTACACCTTCCAGTTGCACGCAAGCTCGTACTTCCTGCGCATGACGTAGCGCATCGACTCGCAGCCGAAATGCGCCACGCGCCCCGGAATCGTCTCGAGCATGTCGTCGAGCGGCGGCGCCGTGCCGTCGAGATTCACGAACACCAGCGGTCCCCAGGCGGCGACGGCCACGCCACGCAGTCGCATATCCTCGGGATGAAACCGCTCGACGCCTTCCATCTCCGGCGCGCGCAGCAACTCGCCCTTCAGCGTATAGGTCCAACCGTGGTACTTGCACTGAAGGGTCTGTCGCTTGCCGCATCCGTGCGCCACGGGACCGGCGCGGTGCAGGCACACGTTGTGGAA
>DATISA010000194.1:0-5904 GCA_035469245.1 Gemmatimonadaceae bacterium | reverse complement strand
GAACACGAGTCCGCCCGCCGTCACGATCGGTCCAGGCGAACCGGCGACCCCGACCGGTGGCAGATTCAGACCCTTCAGCAGCGGATGATTGTGTATCGCGGGCGTGTCGCCGAGCGTCACGTCCCACTTCGTGTCGCCGGTGTTGAGATCGATGGCGACGAGCGTCCCGTACGGCGGTTTGTTGATGGGGAGCGGCGGAATTCGCTGGCCGCTGTCGCTCGCCGGAAACGTGACGCGAAGACCTTGCGCGGAAAAATCCATCGCGTAGTCGGCGTCGAGCGAATCCGAGCGCGACGGTTTGACGATCTTGTACAACGCCGGGGAGTTGGTCGCCTTGATGTAGATGACGCCGGAGTTGCGATCGAGCGCGCCCCCGCCCCACCCCGCGCCACCGATCGCACCCGGCATGACGATCGTCCCGGCCATGGACGGCGGCGTGAACAGCGGTCCGAAACGGTAGTCCTTTGCCAGGTCGAGCGCGCGCGATTTGATCTCGGACGTGAAGTCGATCAGGTCGTTGTAGCTGAAGCCCTGCCGCGCGAATGGCTTTGGCTTGCTCGGCACGGGCTGCGACTGCGCTGCCTGCTCGCCGGGTACGTCGCTCGGCGGCACCGCGCGCTCGGTAATCGGCCAGATCGGCTCACCGTTCGTCCGGTCGAACACGAACAGGAATCCGGTTTTCGCCGGCACCGCGACGATGTCGCGCGTCTTTCCATCGACCTTTACCGTCGCCAGCACGGGAGCGGTGGGGAGGTCGTAGTCCCACAACCCGTGGTGCACCGTCTGGAAATGCCACACACGATCGCCGTTGCGCGCGTCGAGGCAGACGATGGACTCCGCGTAGAGGTTGTTGCCTCGGCGTGCGCCGCCATACCAGTCATTGCTCGGCGTGCTGACCGGGAGATACACCAGCCCGCGGCGCTCGTCGACGCTGAACGGCGCCCACACATTCGCGTGCCCGGTCGTGCGCCACGACTCGTTTGCCCAACTGGCCGCGGCCGGATCGCGGTTGTTGCGTGGCACCGGGCTGAAGCTCCAGCGGCGCTTTCCAGTCTTCACATCGAAGGCCTGCACGTCGCCCGGGGGATCGTTGGGGTACACCAGCTTGTCGGCCACTCCGTTGCCGACGATCACGAGGTCGCGCCAAACGACCGGCGGTGACGTCTCGGTGTAGTGGAGCTTGTTGACGGCTTTGCCGTTGCGGCCGAGCGCCCTGGTGAGGTCGACGACGCCGGTATCGCCGAAGTCGTGAATCGGGCGGCCGGTACTCGCGTCCAACGCGATCAGATTCCAGCGGCTGTTCATGAAGATCCGCCGCTGCTTGCCGTCGCTCCACGTTGCGACGCCGCGATGGACGAAGCCGGTGCCGTTGGGCGGCTGCCCGGCGGCGTACGCCTTGGGATCGTACGACCAGAGCAATCGCCCGCTGCTCGCGTCCAAAGCCACGACGCGGTTGTACGACGTGCTCAGGAAGAGCGTGTCGCCAATCATGAGCGGCGTTGCCTGGAAGTTGCCCGGCCGTGCGCGCGGGTCCGTCATCGGCGTTTCTCCGGTCTCCCACTCCCAGACTTTCGTGAGGCCGGCGACGTTGGACCGATTGATGTCGGCCAAGGTCGAATATTTCGTGGCGGCGAGGTCGCCGCCGAACACGGGCCACTCGACGCGCTGAGCGCGGACACGCGGCGCGAACGTGACGAGTGCCGCAAACGCCGCGGTCGTGAATCGGATGCTAGCCATGTGCCTTGGGTGCCGCGGGAAGTCCGCGCGCCATCTCGCGCGCGGCACGCAGGGCCAGCGCGCAAAACGTCAGTGTGGCGTTCGCGCAGCCGCCGCTCACCGACGTCGGCGCGCCGACGATGAACAAGTTCTCATGATCGTGCGATCGACCCCACGAGTCGACGACGCTCGAGGCGCCGTCCTTCCCCATCCGGCAGCCACCAGCCGGATGGTCCTGAAAATCGTCGACGTTCGTGCGCAGGAGCTTGCCATTCCCCGCACGCGCCATGTCGCCGAAGAGCGCGCGAATGGAATCTTCCGTTCGCGCGCGCATCTCCACCGACTCCGGCGCGTCGCGGAAGGCGAGCCTGGGCAGCGGATCGCCCCACTGGTTCTTGCGCGCCGGGTCGAGCGTGAGCTCACTCGCTCGATCGGGGATCACGTCGTAGTAGGCGCGCACGCGCGCCACGCCCGTCTGTGTTCGCTTGCGCCAATCATCGAGGATCGCGTCGCCGAGTTGCAGCGCGCCGCTGTCGTCGACGAGCCGCGGCCCCTTGCCGCTCGCCGATTCCCAGATGCGCAGGTCGTGGCGAATGAACGGGCTGCCCGACTTGGGCCGCATGAACTGCTTGGTCACGAGGCTGTGCTGCTCGTTCATACCAGGATACAGTCGGAGCGGCAACTCGACGAAGCCCTGCACGTTTCGATGGCCCGTGAGATACTTCCCGACGAGCCCCGACCGGTTCGCCACGCCGTTGGGCGCCTTGTCCTGCGCCGAGAGGAGAAGCAGGTGCGAGCTCCATGTGTATCCGGCCGCGACGACGAACAACTTGGCGTGCAATTCCACCGGCTCGTTCGGTCGATCGCGATTCGCCGCGATCGCGTGCGAGATTCTCGTTCCCGCTGGATCGAGGACGAGTCGGCGTACGAGCGTTCGCGGGATCAGGCGAACCTTGTTCGCGCTACGGAGCGCGTTCCAGGTGAAGTCGGGTGAGTACTTCGCGCCGATGGGGCAGATCGGCGAGCAGGTGTCGTTGCGGCAGCACTGCGGCCGGCCGCCGTAGGGAATGGAGTTCTTGGCCGACGGCTGGCTCCACGTCGTGATGCCAGCGTTCGCCGCCCACTGCTTGAGCAGCTCGAGGTTGTACGTCAGCGGGAGCGCCGGGAGCGGGAATGATTTCTTGCGCGGATCGAGGTCGTCGGGTCCCTGCTCGCCCGCCACACCCATGACCTCTTCAGCTTCCTGATAGTACGGATCGAGATCGTCGTACGTGATCGGCCAGTCGGTGCCGACGCCGAACATGCTGCGATGGGCGAAGTCTTCGGGAGAGAAGCGTGGCGTCACCGCGCCCCAGTGCATCGCCAAGCCGCCCACCTGCATAGAGCGCGATTGCAGCGGACCTTCGATCTCGTATCCCTCGAGATGGTCCTTGCCCCAAGGGTTCTCCCCATAGCGGACAAACCGATCGCGCGCTACGAGACGCTTCGCCAGCGGCACCGTGTCGTCGCCCGCCTCCACGACGACGATCTTGGCCGCGGTCGCGCGCGCGAGCCGATCGGCGACCATGGCCGCGCTGATGCCCGAGCCGACGACGCAGACGTCGCTCTCGATCGCGCGGCGCATCACTTCTCCGAAACCTTGAGGAGCGGCAGCGGCTTTCTCGCTTGCGCCGAGAGCGGCCGGCAGGTCTGCCGTCCGATCTGGGCGCCGTAGCAGAGATCCATCGCCGCCGGCGTCTCGTAGAAATGCGCGAGGAGCGCGACCGCCACGTGATTCGCGCTCGCGACCGAGGGCATGCGATCGAGTCGCTCGCCTTGCAGCACCGCGCGCACGAGCGCCATGCGCTGTTCCACCGTCAACTGGCGAAACGGCCGTTGATGCTCGCTCCGCGCGCGCGCCTCGAGTTGATCGAGCTGCGTCGCCCATCGGGTCGCCGGCGTCGGTCCGGTGCTGCGCAAACGCGACGTGCCGTAGCCGTGCACCAGCTCGGCGTTCTCGCGGTATCCGGCACCCCACTCGCGGAATTCCGCCGCGGCATGCCGTGCACGCGCCCTGCCGAGCGAGGACGGTAGCACTGCCTCGGCGAGCGCATCGAGCGTCGCGGGGTCGCTCTCGAGATGGATGACGGCTTCCGCGTGTGCGCGGCGAACGATCACGGCGAGGGGAAGCGCAGTGGCGAGCGTGGCGAGAAAGCGGCGGCGAGAGACGAGCGGCATGGCATCAGGATGAAGCGGATTCCTGAAGAGCGCCAGGTTGGGCGTAGAAGTGCGGACGGCTCTCGGGCTGGCGTCTCGGCGCGAGGCTGTTTTCGGGGCGCCACCCGACGACAGACGGCCGACTTCAGACATCCGACAACAGACCACGGCGTTGCGCGTTGAACGGTACCAGAAAACCTAAAAAGGGTCAGAGTCGAATTAGCTCGGCGCTAATTCGACTCTGACCCTTTTTTTGGTTCAAGCGACTCGAGGTGTGAGCACACCGAAGGGCATAGATCGTGAGCGGCGAGTGCGGGAGATCCGAGAGACGGGCCGAGGTGGCTGATTCGCACCGGGAACGACAAACGGCGGCAGGTCGTTCGCAGTCCGCGGCGCGGCGGAGCTACCTCGGCCCGTGTCTCACCGCTCCCGCACTCCCACCTCAGTCCCATGCCCTTGGGGTTCGCCGCTCACTGCACGTCTGATGTCGGATGTCGGATGTCGCCCGTCTGTCGTCGGGCCCGTCTTGACCCTTCAGCGCCGACCCGCCGAGCCGCCGAGCCGCCCGCCCTCACCGAACCCAGTGCCCTATTCTCGACCACCGGATGTTCGTGATGAATGGCAGCGCACGATCGCTCACTTGCCCGCTGCATGGCCCGCTGTCGTCGCCCGGACCGGGCACGTACGAGTAGTAGATGAACAACGGCCGGCCGCGAATGTTGCCCTTGGGCACCAGCCCCCAATAACGGCTGTCCTTCGAGCAGTAGCGGTTGTCGCCCATCATGAAATAGCGATCGGGCGGAATGAGCAGAGGGCCCCAGTTGTCGTGAGTCGGCTGCGCCGGAGCCGCGCCAAAGCGCGAGCCTTTGACTTCCGCGGTGTGCTGCCAATCGAACAACGCGGTCGTCTCGTTGGGATCACCCGTGGGATTGGTCGCCGCGAATCCCTGGTGCTGCGCGATGCCGTTGAGATACAGCACACCGCTGCGCATGTAGAGCGTATCGCCTGGCGCGCCGATGAGGCGCTTCACGAGTGTTGGTGTGGCATCGTGGCCCGCTGCCGCTTCGTCGGGCTGGTACGGCGAGACGAAGACGACAACGTCCTGATGCTTGGGCGTGGCGTAGCCCGGGAGGTGCGTGTTCGTGAACGGAATCGCCGGGCCGTAGGCGAGCTTGTTCACGAAGAGCCAATCGCCCACGAGCAGTGTGGGGATCATGCTTCCCGAGGGAATGCGGAACGCCTCGACGAACAGCGTCTTGACGAAGAGATAGATGACGATCGCACCGGCGATCGACTTGAAGTTCTCCCACAACCAGCGGCCGAATGGCGTCGACGACTTCTTGCCGCCCTGGCGAGCCTGTGCGACGACGTTCTTGGGTTTAGAGGATTTCTGGGACCGTTTGGCCATGGACAGGTCGAGGCGGGAAGCGGTAGAGCAATCTACTCCCGTCAATACGAGAGACGCACATCGGGCGTTCCACGCTCCTGGAACGCAGCGGGGGACGCGCTCTGTGAGCGCGTCCCCCTCCCCGAGTGGAATCGAGCGCCGACTACTTCATGTGCTTGTTGACGAGCTTGGTCATCTCGAACATCGAGACCTTGCCCTTGCCGTTGAACACGGCCTTGAGCTTGTCGTCGGCGTTGATCATGCGACGCTCTTTCGCATCCTGAAGCCCGTTGCGCTTGATGTAGCCCCAGAGCTTTTTCGTCACTTCGGTGCGAGGCATCGGGCTGCTGCCGACCACCGCGCCGAGTGCCGCGTCCGGCTGCATTGGCCTCATGAACGCCGGATTCGGCGCGCGCTTGGCCCGCTTGGCGCCACCCTTTTTCTTCGCCGCCCGCTTGGTGGCTTTCTTCGCGCCGCCCTTCTTGGCGCCGCGACGCTTGGCGGCCTTTTTTCCACCCTTCTTTGCAGCCATTCTCTCTCCCGGTAGATGGAATGGTTGGGGGTTGATTCACGCGAAGGCGACGCGATTTCCCTATGAAAACCGA
>DATISA010000193.1:0-8210 GCA_035469245.1 Gemmatimonadaceae bacterium | reverse complement strand
ATCGATCCGGTGTCGCTTCGCCAGCGCGTCGGCATGGTCTTTCAGCGCTCGAATCCGTTTCCAAAATCGCTCTACGACAACGTGTCGTACGGCCCGCGCATCAACGGCGTGCGCAAGCGGGCAGATCTGGATCTGATCGTCGAATCGGCACTGCGCCGGGCGGCGCTGTGGGACGAGGTGAAGGACCGGCTGCGCGAGAACGCCTGGGGGCTCTCGGGCGGCCAACAGCAACGGCTGTGCATCGCGCGCGCGCTCGCGAACGAACCCGAAGTATTGCTGCTCGACGAGCCGGCGAGCGCGCTCGATCCGATCGCTACGCAGAAGATCGAGGAGCTAGTCTACGAGTTGCGCCGCGATCTCACGATCATCATCGTGACGCACAACTTGCAGCAGGCAGCGCGCGTCTCCGACGTCACGGCATTCTTCTATCTCGGCCGCCTGGTCGAACTCGGCCCCACGAGCCGAATGTTCACCAGTCCGCTCCACGAGCAGACGGAGTCCTACATCACCGGGAGGTTCGGATGACGCCGACCGACGGCGCAGCCGGTATCGGCTTCAGGCACTTCCACGAGCAGCTCGCGCATCTCAAGCAGCGCCTGCTCGACATGTCCGATCTTGCCACATCGCTGCTCGATCTGTCGGTCGATGCGCTGCTGAGCCGGAACATGAGCACGGCCGAGGCCGTGGTCTCTGGCGACAAGGAGCTCGATGCGCTCGAGCTCGAGGTCGAGGATCTGGCGATCGCGCTGCTCGCGCTCCAGCAGCCGATGGCACGCGACCTCCGGTTCATCATCGCGGCAATCAAGGTCTCGAACGATCTGGAGCGCGTGGGCGATCACGCCGTCAACATCGCGCAGTGCGCGGTGCGCCTCGCCGGGGCCAGCACGATGCTCACGCCCGACCCCGAAATCGCCGAGATGGCGCGGCGGGCGCGGCAGATGCTGCACGACGGGCTTACGGCATTCGTGCGGGCCGACGGGGCGATGGCTCGGGCCGTCTGCCGCGCCGACGACGAAGTCGACGCGCTTCACAACTCGCTATTTCGAATTCTCGTGACGCACATGATGGAGGATGCCCGCACCATCACGCCGTCGCTCGAGCTGTTTCTGGTCAGCCGCAATCTCGAGCGCGTGGCGGACCTGGCGACCAACATCGGCGAGGACGCAGTCTTTTTGGCCGAGGGCAAGCAGATCAAGCACCACGCCGAGGATCAGTCCCACCCGCCGGCAGCGGCGGGAAATACACGGTGATCGTCGTCCCCTGGCCGACGACGCTCTCGGCGCGCACCGAACCGCCGTGTGCCTCGACGAGATGTCGGACGATCGCCAGTCCGAGTCCCGTCCCGCCCTCGCCGCGGCCGCGTCCTGAATCGACGCGGTAGAACCGCTCGAAGATTCTGCCGAGGTGCTCGACCGGGATGCCGGTGCCGGTGTCGCGCACGCTCACGGTCGCGCCGCCGTTGGCCGGCGCCTCGGCGCGGACGGTGATGCCACCGCGCGCTGTGTGGCGAACGGCGTTTTCGACGAGGTTCGACAGGATCTGGCGAAGCGCCGTGGGATCGGCGTCGACCCGGCGCATGCCGTCCTGCGCCTCGAACGTGAGGCTGAGGCCCTTGGCATCCGCGGCCCGCTGCACGGCCGTGAACACGTCGGTCACGACGCCGGTGAGGTCGTTCGAGACGATGTCCGGAACCCAGCTCCCCGACTCGTAGCGCGACAGATCGAGCAGATCGTCGACGATGCGCTGCATCCGCCGCGCGTTCGATTCGATCGTGCCGATGAACCGGAGCCGGTCATCGTCGGGCAGGTCTCGGTCACGGAGCGTCTCGGCGAACCCGCCAATGACCGTGAGCGGCGTTTTCAGCTCGTGCGAGACGTTCGCGACGAAGTCGCGGCGAATCGTCTCCAGTCGCCGGCGCGTTGTGAGGTCCATGACGACCAGCACCGCGCCACCGTCTGGCAATGGCCGCGCCGTGATGAGCAGCGTCCGATCATCCAGCCGGAGCTCGGTGGGCTCGGTCGGATGACCTTGCATCGCGGCGCGCACCGCCTCGCGCACGAGCCGCTCCGGCGGCAACAGGTCAACGGAAAATGGAGGCGCGGCGCCGAGCGAGAGAAGGCGCCGCGCACCTTCGTTGAGCCGTACGACCTCGCCGCGTGCGCTCACCGCCACGATCCCCTCGTCCAGCGAATCGACGATGGCGCCGAGCAACGCATCCTCCGCCTCGAGCGCCGACAGGCGAGCCGCGAGCTGTTCCGTCATGCGATGCAGCGCGCGGGCCAGGTCGCCGACCTCGCCCGGCGCGGCCAGCGACGGCCGTCGATGCAGGTCACCGGCCGCAATCGCCTGCGCGACGTCCCGCAGTTCGATGATCGGCCGCGTCACGCTGCGCGAGAATGCCCACGCGAGCACGAACGCCCCCGCGAGCGCGATGATACCCGCCCACAACACGTCGCGCTGAGCCCCGCCAACGATCTCACGAAACTTTGTCGTCCTCACCGATACGCGCACGTATCCCAGTGGATGACGTACGGCGAAATAGATCTCGTCGTCACCGGCAGACGGGCTCCGTCGCATCGACGAGCCGGCGCCCGACCGGCGCGCTTCGACGACCTCGGGCCGCTGCAAATGGTTCTGCAGCGTGTGCAGCGCCTCGTCGTCGAACTCCGAGTCGCCCTCGACCACGCCGGTCGAATCGATCAGCGTCACGCGCCGTCGGAGCGCGGCGCCAGCGACGTTGGCCAGCGAGTCGGCATTGCGCTCACGCGTCCACGCCGCGGCGACGATGTTGGCTTCGCGCTCCAGCTCGCGCCGTGTCTCGTCGGCCAGCCGATCGCGCAGCCGGTTTCCCGCGATCGCCACGATGCCCGCGACGAGCACGGCGATGAGCACGAGCGATCCCGTGAGCAATCGCTGCGTGAGCGTCACGGTCCGCGGGCGGGCGCGCTGTTCAGCCGATAGCCGAATCCTCGAACCGTTTCGATCAGATCGCCGGCCGCGCCCAGCTTGGTCCGGAGTCGTTGCACGTGCATGTCGACCGTGCGGGTCTGAATGTCCGGCGCCGCATCCCAGACGGTCTCGAGCAGTCGGGCGCGGCTCTGCACCCTTCCCCGGCGCTCGGCGAGAAGGAGCAGCAGCTTGTACTCGGTGGGCGTCAGTTCGACCGGATGGTTGTCCACGGAGACTTGGTGGGCCGCGCGATCGATGCTGATCGGTCCGAGTGCGAGCACGTCCGCTCCGGCCCCGCCTCCTGCCTGCACCCGGCGCAGGATCGCGCCGACGCGCAACACCAATTCCTGGGGACTGAACGGCTTGGTGAGATAGTCGTCGGCGCCAAGCGCCAGACCGCGTATGCGGTCTTGCTCTTCGCGCCGCGCGCTCAACATCAGGACCGCGACGTTTCGCGTCGCGGGTTCGGCCCGCAACTGTTCGAGAACGTCGTACCCCGACATGCCCGGTAGCATCAGATCGAGGACGACGAGCGCCGGCCGCTCGTTCTTCGCGGCTACGAGCGCGTCGGAGCCGTTCGCAGCAGTCGAGACGCGATACCCGGCTTTGAGCATGTGATACGCGACGAGCGCCACGATGTCCGCCTCGTCGTCGACGACGAGGATACGGTCGGCGGATGCGCCGGACACATCGGTCACGGCGATGACCCCGCTCTCGGCTGTGTGGGCACGAGCGCTCACGAGTGGACGAACGGCTTTGTCCGGTCCGATTCGATCATTCGGATTGTAAGCTCGCGGGGGGCGGAATCGACTTGAAGATCCCGGCTGTCACGATCTGGTATCGAAGCCGCTCAACCCGTGGGGCGGCGGGTCGACCGGCGGCCGGTGGGCGGACGTCGCCGGACTGTAGGCTGCTCGGCCGTAGGCGTCACCGGGCGATTGCCTTCCAGGGGAAGCGGCGCGCCACTCGCGAGCACACGCGCGATCACTTCGGTGTCCAGGGGACGCGCGAAGTAGTGTCCCTGTCCGAGCACGCAGCCCAGCCGGCGTACGCGCGCGAGCTGCTCGGCGCGCTCGATTCCTTCCGCGACGGTGGTGAGGCCCAACGTGTCGCTCAACGTAACGATCGTGCGCACGAGCGCCGCGTCGTGGTCGTCGTGATCGATTCGATCCACGAACGATTTGTCGATCTTGAGAATGTCGACCGGGAAGCGCTGCAGGTATCGGAGCGAAGAATATCCCGTACCGAAATCGTCAATGGCGACTCGCACGCCGAGCGACTTGAGCTCCCGGAGCCACGGCAGGCTTCCCTCGCTGTCGGCCATGAGTTCCGTCTCGGTGATCTCGAGAACGAGGCGCGATGGCTCGAGGCCGGATGCCGCGAGCGCCACCGCGACGTCGACGGCCAGCGTCGGGTCGCTCACGTGCCGGCCGGTGACGTTTACGGTGACGGTCGGCGCGCCAGGAAGGTTGACCGCGGTGCGGCATGCCTCGTTGAGCACCCATCGGCCGAGTGCGCCGATGATTCCGCTCGACTCGGCGAATCCGAGAAACGCGCCGGGGAGCAACTCACCGCGGGTGGGGTGCGTCCACCGGACGAGTGCCTCGATACCGCGTACGTGTCCTGTGTCGAGCGCCACGATCGGTTGATACGCCAGTCGGAACTCGCTGCGCTCGAGCGCCGGCGTGAGCTCAGCCTGGATCTGCGCTCGCGCCACGCGTTCGGCGTGCATCTCCGGCTGGAACCATTGATAGCCGCCTCTCGCGCTGGTTTTGGCGGCATACATCGCGGTGTCGGCATTGCGAATCAGGTCGTCCGCGTGCAGGCCCGGCGCGCCGCGCGCGAGACCGACGCTCGTCGCCACCGTGACTTCGCGGTCCTGCAAATTGATTGGGTCACGCATTGCGGCGACCAGGCGCGCCGCCACTGTCTCGGGGTCGTCGGTGTTGGCGAGCAACACGGCGAACTCGTCTCCGCCGAGTCGGGCGACCGTGTCGCTGCCGCGGGTCGCCTCGAGCAGTCGCTCACCAACCGCGGCCAGCAACCGGTCGCCGACGTCGTGGCCTGCCGTGTCGTTGATCGCCTTGAAATCATCGAGATCGAGAAAGAGCACGGCCACGCGCTCAGGTTGCGCGCTCCAGCGCCCCAATGCGGATTCGACCCGCTCACGGAACCGCGCGCCATTCGCCAGGCCAGTCAGCATGTCGTGCGATGCCTGGTGCGCGAGACGCGCCTCGAGCGCCATGCGCGCACTCACATCGCGGACGATCGTAGTGATGAAGACCTCGCCACCGGCCTGCCATCGGCTGATCGCCAACTCGACCGGGAACGTACTGCCGTTCTTCCGACGTCCGTCCCGAGTGACAGGACCATTGGTGAGATGAGGTGCGCGACCGGCGGTGAGCTCCGCGTATTCGATGAAGTGCGCGTCGCGGCGCGCTTCAGGAATCAACATCTCGAGGGGCTGCCCGACTGCTTCTTCGGCCGCGTGCCCGTAGACCTGCTGCGCCGCTGCGTTCCAGAAGAGAATTCGCCCAGTGGCATCGGCCGTGAAGATCGCGTCGGTGGCCGTTTCGACGACCGAGCGGAAATGGGCCTCGGAAGCTTGTACCGCGACGAGCGTACGTCGCCGGTCGACGATCGCGTCATCGAGCGCGGCGGCGAGCGCGTGGTTCGCGGTGGCCAACTCCTGTGCGCGGCGAAACCCAATCTCCGTCTGCTCGTCGTAGGCGGAGCTCGTTTGGGAGCGGGTCCGCTGCGCCAGCATGACGAGAAATCCGGCGAGGACGAGCGTCTCGGCGGTCAGCGCGCCGAGCGGGGCCCAGGTGAGCGGGAGAAAGCCACCGTGCGGGCCGAGAGTGATGCTGTACGCGCCGATTGTAAGGATGATCGCCAGCAGCGACAAGCCGACGCCGGCGACCGCGCGCGACAGCGCGCGGTGCGCCGTGTCGGGCTCGGGCCTCGCGGCCTCGGATTCCGGCCAGTCAGGATGTCCCGCGATTTCCGGCGCGTGGGCGCCGTGCGCGGGGCCATGATCTGGGTCGGTGGCCAAGGTGCTGCGATCCATCAGCTTAGCTAGTGCGGAGGAAGGCTGGCGAGGTTCGAGCCGATGCCCCGGATTTGGGACCTGGGGAGGCGATTCAAAGACGATTTGGCGGGCCAAGCGCCACGGCCTTCATGCGGGAACTGGCCGGGCAAGTCCTGCGATGAATAGACGGACGTGATCGAGCGTTTCATCGCGCCGGACGCCCCGGCTAGACCCGTGACGCTCAACTGGGAGGGAGACTGCTCGCGGAGGTTGGCCGACCTGCGTCGGTGTAATCGCCGCGCACGACAAAAATCCGAAATCGCCGGTAACAGTTCCGTCCCGATTCCGCGACTGGTCCAAGCGCCGGCGAACGCGCTCAGGTTGCGACGAAGCGCCGCGGCTGTGTCGTGATTCGCGTCAGGCGACCGGTTCGATGCAGCGAGGATCGTCGACGCCGTGGTTCACGAACTGCTCGCTCGTGACGACGAGCTCCATGTCGTCGGCGCGCCTCGGCGCGAGCAGCGGAGCGAGTCGATCGCGATCGGTGATCGCGACGTCGAGCCATTCGCGCTGCTGCGCGTCGTCGAGGATGACCGGCATGCGATCGTGCGGCACCGAGGCGAGCAACTCGTTCGCCTCCGTCGTGACGATCGTGCAGCTGTCGACCGACACTCCGGTAGCCCGGTCGGTCCATCGGTCCCACAGCCCGGCGAGGGCCATTGGGCGATGGTCGCGAAATCGAATGTGGCGTGGTCGACGATCCTTGCTCGGCTTCTTCGGCCACTCGTAGAAGCCGTCGACGAGGATCAAGCATCGGCGGTTCTTGAATGGCGCGCGGAACGTCGGCTTCTCGGCGAGTGTTTCCGCACGAGCGTTGAAAGTCGGAAACTTGACCTCGGGCTCCTTTGACCACGACGGAATGAGTCCCCAGCGGAGGAGCGTCAATTCAAGCTCGCCGTCGACGAGGCGGACGACCGGAAGATCCTGGGTCGGTCGGATGTTGTACCGCGGACGCTTCCAATCCGTGGGGATGAACCTGCGGTGAAACTCGACGGCGATCTGTTCGACGCCGTCCGGGTCGATGATGGTTGCGCGGCCGCACATGATAGGTCTCTACGGCTTGACGGGAACGCTCACGAGGCGTTCCGCCGACATGCCTTCGGCTTCGGCCTGGAAGTTCACCACGACGCGGTGACTCAGCACCGGCACCGCCATCGCGTTCACGTCCTCGAGGTCCGGCACGGCGCGTCCGTCCATCGCCGCGCGGGCCTTGGCGCCGAGGATCAGATACTGCGACGCGCGGGGGCCCGCGCCCCAGCTCACGTACTTCTTGACGAGCGCCGTGGCCTCTTCGGCGTTCGGCCGCGTGGAGCGGGCGAGTCGCACGGCGTAGCTCACGACCGACGGTGGAGCGGGCAAGCGGCGCACGAGATGCTGCAGCTCGAGGAGCTGGTCGGCGTTGAGCGTCGATCGGATGTCGACCGCGAGATCGCCCGTGGTCGCAGTCACGATCCGTTCCTCCTCATCGCGCGTCGGATAGTCGATGACGAGCTGCATCATGAATCGATCGAGCTGCGCCTCGGGCAGCGGGTACGTGCCTTCCTGCTCGATCGGATTCTGCGTGGCGAGGACGAAGAACGGCTCCGGGAGGCGATGCGTCTGGCCGGCCGCCGTCACGGCGTGTTCCTGCATTGCCTGGAGCAGCGCCGCCTGCGTCTTCGGTGGCGCGCGGTTGATCTCGTCGGCGAGTACGACGTTGGCGAAGATCGGACCCTTGGCAAACTTGAAGAAGCGCCGGCCGGTCGCGTGGTCCTCTTCGAGCAGCTCCGTTCCGGTAATGTCGCTCGGCATGAGGTCGGGCGTGAACTGCACGCGCGAAAAGCTGAGGTCGAGTGCCTGCGCCACGGTCTGGACGAGCAGGGTCTTGGCCAGCCCCGGCACGCCGACGAGCAGGACGTGGCCGCCGGCGAGGAGCGCGGCGACGAGATCGTCGACGATCTTGTGCTGACCGACGATGCGTCGCCCGATCTGCTCGACGAGCGCCGACCGGGCGCGCGCGAGTTGATCGAGGAGCTCGACGTCTCGCGAGTCGTCGACCGGCTGCTGTCGCATTGCCACTCGGGTTGCTCCCTTGCGGTGATGTGGGGAACCTAACCTCGGCGCGCCAGCGGGAGAAAGTGGCCGGTGCCGGCCCCACAAAACACGGCGGGCCGCCCTGCGGCGGCCCGGCCCG
>DATISA010000192.1:0-31541 GCA_035469245.1 Gemmatimonadaceae bacterium | reverse complement strand
GATCGAGCCTTCGCGCGGGACGAAGCCGGCAGCCCCCGCCTCCGCGCAACGCAGCAGCCTGAGTTGGTCAGTGCCGATCGCGATCACGATGAGCTCTGGCCGGTCATTGAGGAGCATGCGAATCACCTCCTCGCACTTGGACATTGCCGAGTCGATGAGGACGACGTTGGGCGCATCCTCGTCGCAGCGCGCCAGGGCCTCGGCTTGGCTCGCTGCCGCGACGACACGCATAGTTGGATGCCGGCCCAATGCCTCCACGAGCGCGTCACGCAGAAGCCGGACCTCCGAGAGAACTAGAATGCGCTGGCTCACCTCTCTCCCTCACTCGTTTCACGATTGTACACGGAGCGGGTGTGGTGGGCGGGCACCGCCTTCGGCGGAGGTGTGCCTACCGGCCGGCGCGAGTGACTGCCGCACGCCGGGGCGACGCCATCATACGGTCGAGGTCGGACTCGGTCAAGTATTAAAGGACTCTCATCGCGGAGTAACGGACATACCGGCGGCTGCTGGCGGCTTCGGTGCACAAATCAAAGAAAAAGTGGCGGAGGGGTCGACGCGCCTAGGCTTCTCGTTGCAGTCAAGAAGGGCCGGACCGATGTCGTCGTACCACCTCCGCAGCTGGCTGCGAGCGTGAGCGCGGCTTGGAAGCGCGCGGAAGGATCACGCTCTGGTCGGCCCGGGAGACGCTCGCGGCGTGGCGAGCCCAGCCGGCCCCAGCGGCCCCGGCGGGGCCGCGCCGCCGCGGCCCGCGGCCCGTCTTCAGCGAGGACGCCGTCGCGGCACTCCTGACCGTCGCGGCGTTCTTTCGCTTGGGACTGCGGGAGACCGTGGGGCCCGCCCGATCGTTCTTCAGCGTCCTCGCGCTCGAGCTGCCGGTGCCCGATCACACGACCCTCGCGCGCCGGCGGGCCCAGCTCCCGCTCGCGCTTCCCGTGCGCCCCAGCACGGCGCCGCTTCACCTCGTCATCGACTCCAGGGGTCTCGCGACTCCACGGCGAAGACAGTTGGCAACGGCATCGCCGCGGGCGGCACGACTCGCGCACGCGTCTCAGTTGGACGCGCCACTACCCGCGCGTGCACTTCGGCGTGCATGAAGTCACGGGCGAGGTTCGCACGCTCGGCGTGAGCCGTATCGGGGTGCACGACTGCGAGATTTATGCACCAAAGCCATTGCTGGCTAACTCGTTGCCTTCTTGAGAGTTCGGGCGCCCGTGCCGAGCGGAATCTCAAAACGGGCGAGCCGACACACGTCCCCAGGAGGTGTGCCCGTGGAACGAGAAGTTCGCGCTGCCGGTCAGGGAGGGCGCGTTCCGGCCGCGGCGGGCGATCGCGGGGAAGGATGCAAGCGCGCTGGCTCGCGAGCTGTTGGCGATGTCTGATGAGGAGTTCAGAATTGCATTCCGCGGGTCGCCGATGAAGCGCGCGAAGCTGCGCGGGTTGAAGCGCAATTCCACCGTCGTGTTGGGCAATGTCCCCTCGCGCGAAGACGTCGACCTACTCGTCTCGGCGCTGGCCGACGAAGAGCCGCTTACACGTTCGCACGCCGCCTGGGCGCTCGCGCGCATCGGTTTGTCCGAGGTCGCGCCGCACTTGCGCGATCGCTTGGACGGCGAGGCCGACGTGTCGGTCCGCGAGGCGCTCCTCGAAGCGCTCGCGCAACTCGCCGCTTGATCCGCTCCGAGGTCGAACGTTTCCGGCGTGCCCGGGGCATTGCGCAGTAAATGAGGTTCAATTCGGCGTCGTCATCGGGCTGTGCCACATCATGATCGTTCGCGCGATCCGCGCGCTTCGCAACGCGGTCTCGATCCGGTTGAGCGACGCCGACGCCGAACTCAATCACCAGGGTCAGGAGCGCCTCGACGGCGAGTCGGCGAGCCGCGGGACAAGACGATCCTCAGACGACACTTGGACGATAGTCCGATGACACATTCCGTCGCGTAACCATAGCGCGATGGAGAGAGAGCATGTCGAGGATCGAAGGTGCGCGATGTTGGAGAGGCAAGCGAGGCGTCGCTGCGGCCTCAGGGCTTCTCGTACTCGCGGCGTGTATCGGGGGAGAAGGCGCGCCCCCCGAGCCAGGTGCGCCGTCTTCCGGATCGGCTGCGGAACCATTGCATCCGCCCTCTCCGAATCTGCCCATCGGGAACTTCATGCTCATCCCGTCCGCCGTAGGGGGCACCCTCGGGTATGCGGATACGAGCGCATACGGCGTGTGGACGAGCAGCGATTCCACGATCGCCTCGGTGACCGGCGTGTCGTCGGGGGTGGGATTCAGGGCTGACGAGGGTTACGTGCGCGGCATGAGGTCGGGACGCGTGACGATTACCGTGACCGTACACGCCGTGCCCGGGGCATCGACTGTAACCAAGAACACGGTCCTGACGGTGTACGCGCCGGTGGTCCGTCGCGTCGCGTTCGTTTCGCCTCCCGATACTGTGCTCACGGAGCGCCGCGTCTCGCTACTCGCCAGAGTGTTCGATCAGATGGGCGAGGAACCCGTCATGCACGGGCCGATCGAGTGGACGAGCAGCGACCCGGCAGTGGCGACGATCGATGGCGATGGTGGCCTCGCCGGTGTCGCGCCGGGGACGACTGTCATCTCGGCCACCGTCGACGGCGCGACGGCCAGCGCACCTGTGACGGTCGTGTTGGGGCAACCCTCACCTTCGCTCGAGGGCATGTGGACGATGACGGTCTCCGTCTCTCCCGAGTGCCGAGATCGTATGCCGGACTACGCGCGCATGCGGCAGTATCGGGTGCACTTCACGCAAGTTGGCGCGGAGTTCACGCTGACGGTCGACGCGGGCGCCTCGCGGCTCTTCACGCTCAACGATGGTGGAAACGCCGGGCATCTCACCGGGAAAGAGATTTGGTTCCAGTTAGCGGGGGACACCAACTACGGCAGCTATGCCTCGTGGGACATCTACGACTATCTCGAGCACGTGAACGAGTACGAAGCAATCAATTTTGGCGGCGACGTCACGGGGACGGTCGCGGACTCCGGCACGGCGATTCACGCGGTGATGCGCGGAGAGATCAACTACTTGAATGGAACGGAGGTGGCCTACGCGCCACCAGCCGTCACGTGCCGCGCCTCGGATCATGCGCTGACGTTCGCGCGGATGCCCTAGGATCAGTCAGCGGCGGAGGTTCGTTCGCTTCTCCCGCGAACGCCTACGAAATCGAGATGCACCCGATTGCCACTCCTGACGGAGTGCTCAGCGGCTGAACTTATCGTGGATACGCTTCTTCATTCGTCTGCGCCATGGGACGGTGCTCGCGTCGTGCGCGAAATAGCTGCCTGAACGACGGGTGCAGTCTTCTGTCGAATCAGCGCTCCGTCCCGCGGCCTCTTCCCCCGCGCCGCCTTCGTCGCCGACGCTTGTTGCCGTCCTTTGACGCCGAGGCTGACGCTGATGCGGGCGCCGCTCGCGACGTTGGCTGCCGTTGCTGCTCTTGCTGCTTTTGCTCCTTCTGCCTTGCCCGTTCTCGCGCCACACTCCGTTGGGCACGATACGCCGCGAGGCGCTCGGCGACGGGAATCTCGAGCTTCGCGACCGGCTTTGCATCGTAGTTGAAATCAGGCAGCGTGACACGTGGGAGCGACTTGCCGATCGCGCGCTCGATGGCTTTGAGGTCATCCATCTCCGCCGGTGAGACGAAGGTGAACGCTTCCCCCGTCATCTCGGCGCGTGCCGTGCGGCCAACGCGGTGGATATAGTCTTCCGGCGCCGCCGGTACATCGAAATTGACGACGTGGCCGAGTGCTTCGACGTCGATCCCGCGCGCCGCGATATCCGTCGCGACAAGCACGCGATACGTGCCGGTCTTGAAACCTGACAGCGCATCGGTCCGTTGCCCCTGCGAGCGATTCCCATGAATGCGCGCTGCCGCAATCCCCTCTCTCGTCAGATACTTCCACACGCGGTCCGCGCGGTGTTTGGTCCGCGTGAACACGAGTGCCTCGTTCATCAGATCGCGGTTCAACAACTCGAGGAGCAGCGACGTCTTGAGCTCCTGCGCGACTGGATAAACGGCTTGTGTGATGCCGACCGCTGGCGCGGACTTTCGCTCGAGGTTGATCGTCGCGGGATTGTGCAGCATCTCGCGAGTGAGCTCGAGAATCGGCTTCGGCATCGTCGCGCTGAAGAACAACGTTTGCCGTTCCGCGGGAACGTGCTTGAGCACGCGCTTGATGTCGGGCAGAAATCCCATGTCGAGCATGCGATCCGCTTCATCCAGCACGAGGTACTGCACCTGCGACAGCGATGCGTACGGCCGCTTGAGATGGTCGAGCAGCCGCCCGGGCGTCGCGATGATGACGTCGACGCCGGCGCGGAACGCATGCTCCTGCGGACCCATGCCCACGCCGCCGAAGATTGCCGCCGCGGTGATCGACGTGTGGACAGCGAGCGCGTTGAGCTCCTCGAGAATTTGCGCCGCGAGCTCGCGCGTCGGTGTCATGATGAGAACGCGCGTTCCGGCCGCTCCCCGACGAGGGTGCGCGAGGAGATGGTTCAGGACGGGCAGCAGAAACGCGACGGTCTTGCCGCTCCCCGTCATCGCGCAGGCCAGTACGTCCCGCCCCTCCATGGCAGGTGGGATCGCGTCGCTTTGAATCGGGGTAGGGCGGGCGAAGCCCATTTCCTTCAAGCCTTGCAGCAATCTGGGATGGAGCCTGAATGGTGCGAATGTCATGCTGAAACGTAGACTGCCGCGAACGTTGGATTGGAGAACTACAGCTTGATGCACGATTCCGCGTGCCGATCGGCGACCGACGTTCCAACGACTCGTCGTCGCGCATTGCGGGCGAGCACGCGTCGGAATCCCAAACTCGATGCCGGTAAGACCGCCGTGAGCTACGGGGACCAGCGTACCGCGGCGACCGCGTAGTGGAGCCAGGCAAAGCTGTAGGCCGCCGGGACGTCGGCGCCGCCCTCCACCATGCGATAGCCAGCGTGGAACGAGAGCCGCGGCGTCGCGCGATACCCGAGCTTCACCGCGACGTCCTCGGCGCGCCCCGGGCCGCCCGCGAGCGCGTCCGCGTCCGCGGTCGCGAGCCAGCGCGGCGTCATCCTCCACTCGCCAGCGATGTGCAGGAGCGGCACGAACCCGAGGTCGTCCTTGCGGCTGGCCGTGGCGCCCTGCTCGAGCGCGATCGTCGCGTCGCGTACCTTCGCGGTGAACCCGACCCACGCGGCGCTGCGCGCCCCATCCCGCACGCGGTAGCGATACGTGAGGCGATACGAGTTGAAGGTGTACTCCGCCTCCGCCGGCGCACCCGGCAGGTAGCTCGCACCGGCGAATTGGACCGGGCGCGAGAGCGTGCCGGACTCGCGAATGGAAAGCGGCGCGAGCAGCAGGCGGAGCGCATGCCGCTCGTTCAGGTTCCACGTTACGTAGCCGCGCACCGCGGGCCACGGCCCCTTCCCGACAAGTGAGACGAGCGAGAACCGCGTGGCCGATTCGTCGTTGGGAATCTGCGCGGCATTGCGGCTCTGCCACACGGGGCCCGCTTCCAGCTCGATCGCCAGGCGCGGGGCCGGCCGCGTCTCCTGTGCGCGTGCCGGCGCCGCGATGGTCAGGACTCCAAGCGCCACGATCCCCACCACACGATGCATCGTTCTGAAGTGTCGTTGCATGGTGCACCTTCAGCGTGCCTGTTTGGTTGTACAGGGTGCTCGGCTCCCGCTCGGAGCGGTGTCAGGCATCGGTCCCGGTGACGACGGGTGACGTCCTACAGGCTACGGCTCCGGAACCCCGGAGGCGGTCGCGCTACCGCCGTGGCTCGAAGGTCGGGGCGGACTCGTCGCGGATCACCAGCACGCCGTCGAACGCGGTGGACCAGTCGGTCGTCACGACCTTGCCGAAGAGCCGTGACGGCACGGTGTCGAGCGATCGGAGCACCGCCCGGTCGAGGTAGGTCCATGCCGCCGTATCTACGGCCGCCCGCGCAGCGAGCGCCCGCGCCTCCAGCGCGTGCGGCGGCAGCGGGGCGAGCGGCTGGCTCGGATGCCCTGCCCGTGACCACTGCCCCCGGAGCGCCGTGAAGCCGATGACAGCCAACCGGTCGCCCCAGCGCTCGGCCAGCCGCGCACCCAGAGGCGGCACGCCCGTGGGGAGCACGGGGTGCGCGCCTCGGGCGCGCGCCGCATGCGTCGTCGCCGTCCACACGACGACCTTGGCGTTTCGAGGCAGACGCGCGGACCACCACGCGACGTGCCGCGCCATGACCAGATCGCGGTCGGGGGGCGCGGCAGCCCCGCCCTGCGCGGCCGCCTGCTCGCGCGCGAAGTAGCTCGCCACGTCGTCGAGCATGACTTCGTCCGCCGTCCGCCGCGCGTCGTGCGCGCGATCGGCCGCCAACCGGGCGCAGTCGGCGAGCCGTGTGCGTTCGGTGTCGTCGTACGGCTGGGCCGCGGTGTAGCGAAAGCCGAGGTAGCGTGCGACGGTCTCCTCGCACTCACCCGCGCGGGCCGCCGTCACCGCGGCGCCCACGAGGCCGGGTAGCGTCGCGCGCGCGTACGCCGACGTCGCACTCGGCTGGTCGTCGATCCCGCCGATGACAACGCGGCCAGCCACCGCCTCGCGCACGAGCCACTGCCGCCATCCGGCGAGCTCCCGCGTCCACCACAGGCCCCCGATCGCGCGGGCAAGCGCGAGCTCGAGGGAGTCGGTCGGGGCACCGCTGGCCGCCACCGCGGCCCGACCGCTCGGGGCCTGCGGCGTCGCGGCGATCGCCCGCTCGAGGCCGAAGAAGTCGTAGCTCCCCGCCTCGAAGAGCACCGCGCGGAAGCCACAGCGCGCGACGAGGCGTTCGACGATCCGCGCCTTGACGCCCATCCCGCGCGCCTCGCCGTGCTCCGGCAGCTCGCCGAGGAGGACGACGCGCTTACTGCACACGGCATCGGCGACACGCGCGGCCGCCTGTTGTTCGATGGAGTCGGTGGCCGGCGGCACACCCGGGCTGGCCGTATCTGGTGCGACGCGGTGCGCTCCGGCCGCGACGACGACCGGCAACAGGCTGCCGAGCAGCAGGCTGCCAAACGAGGACACGGGAGCGCTCATCGATCCACCTTCGTCGCAATCGGGGTGTCCGTCGTCATCTCATCCCTCCTTTTGTCCCCGCACCTCGCATCGGTTCGGACGAGGCTCGCCGAGTTGCGCGCGCTCGAGCGCGACCTGGTCGGGTTCGCACGGCGCTGCGAGGGCGCGCTGGACCAGAGCTCCGATTACAGAATCGGCATCAGCGCGCAAAAACTCCTGGACTGAAGCGCTGTACCAGGCGCACTTGAAGCCGTTCACGGTCATCCTACGTGCTGGAGTACCGACAGGCTCATTCGAAGGCCAGTCAACTACGGCACGTGAACCTGCGGCGCGTCCGGCAGCGGACGCACCCAGATGTTCCGGAAGCTGATCGGCGCGCTCGGATCGCCGTGCGCCTGGAGCTTGATCGGCTCGGGACCTTGCGTCTTGTACTCGGGCTTCCCGATGTAGAGTGTCGGCCCTTCGAGCGCGACGTGATTCTGCACGAGCATGCCGTTGTGGAACGCCGTGACGTGCGCCGGCGTCGCGAGCGAGCCGTCGGACTTGAAGGTCGGCGCCGTCCAGACGATGTCGTACACGTTCCACTCGCCGGGCTTTCGCGTCGCGTTTACGAGCGGCGGATACTGCTTGTAGATGGCCGCCGCCTGGCCGTTCACGTACGTGGCGTTGTCGTAGGAATCGAGTATCTGAATCTCGTAGCCGTCGTCGCCCGGGCCGGTGGATGCGAGAAACACCCCGCTGTTGCCACGCGCCTGACCGGAGCCGGTGATCCCTTCGGGAACGCGCCACTCGAGATGCAGTTGATAGTTCGTGAACGACCGTTTCGTCTCGATGTTGCCCATCTTCTTGTTCACGGTGAGCACGCCGTCGTGGACGTCCCACTGCGCGGGCGAATGGTCACGAGTCGAGACCCAGGCCGACTCATCGTGCCCGTCGAACAGGACGATGGCATCGGATGGCGCATCGAGGTCGGAGCGACCCGGCGTGACGACGCTCGGGACAGGCTTCCACACTTCCGTGTCTTCGGGACGAGGCTTCGTCGCCTGGGCGCTTGCGGTCAACGCCGGGCAGACGAGTATGAGGATCGCGATCGTGACGGGCGCTTTCATGGAAGTTCTCGAGGGCAGAGAGATGAACGCGATTGGATCGCGTGCATCCTGCACCGCCGCTCCGGTCCGCGCAACCACGCCGAGTTGCTACGCGATCACACGCGGTGCCCGCTCGAGATGCCGTGCTCGCCATTCATCACTGCGTGCAGACCCGAGTCTACACCGCCCTGCCCCTAACGAGCGGCGCGGTGCGGTGCGGTGCGGTGCGGTGACCATACCCACGTACCGGGCACGACGGCACGTGCCATGCGCGTCCTCAATCAGTCCGACCACCCCCGAGGAACCCATGGCACACACCCACGAATTCGATTGCATCGTCTGCGGCGCGCATCTCGATTCAGAGGAGGAACTCGCCCGCCACAACGAGGAGAACCACACGCCACACGTCGCCGCCGACGTCGATCGTGCGGAACCGATCGGCAACGAGCGTCAGCGGAAACAAGAGCCGGACGACCCGCTGACCTGAACGACAGGCACGATGGCTGACTCGGACACGGAGGTCCGTGAACATGTGCACCGACCGCCGCGTCCACGCGTGGCTTTGCCTGCGGTGAGCCCGCCCTGAACGTGCTCCGATGTCCGAAACGTCCAATCGCGCCGCTCTGCTACCGCGCAAATTGGCGGAATGACCGACAATCCGTTCTGGCGGCTTTTCATCGCACTCCTCGCCGTGGCGCAGCTCACGGCGCGGCCGGCCGCCGCGCAGTTACAGCCCTTCGACACGGCGACATGGGACATCCACGGCGCGGAGTCGCGCATCGAGCCGTACCGCGGCCGCTCCGCTCTGCTATTGCGTAACGGAACGGCGTGGCTCAAGGGCAGCCGATTCGAGAATGGCACCATCGAGTTCGACGTCGCCTTCGCCAATGGGCTGGCATTTCCCGGGATCGCGTTTCGGGCTGCCAGTCGAGGGGACTACGAGCTCCTGTATATGCGTGCGCAGTTGAGCGGAACTCCGCACGCGACGCAGTACACGCCGGTGCTGCATGGCCTGTACGGCTGGCAGATCTACACTGGCCCGGCGTACGAAGCGGCGCCGCAGTGGACGTACGACCGGTGGATGCACGTCAAGCTCATGGTGACCGGCACGCGCGCCGAGCTGTACGTGGACAGCGACACGGCGGTGCAGGTCATCCCGCGCCTGCGCGGCGCCGCGGGCGCGGGAGAGATAGGCTTCGTAGTGGTACCTGGTTCTGCGCGATTCGCCAACGTCGTCGTGAGACAGGGGAGTACGCCGCACCTTACCGCCACGTCACCGGCCGTCGGCGATTCCGCGCCAGCGACGATCGTCCGTACGTGGCGCGTGTCGGCGCCGTTCGCGGAGTCATCGCTCGACGGCGCGACCGAGCTGACCGCGGTTCCCGGCGGCGGCTGGTCGACGTCGAGCGTCGAGGAGCGCGGCATCGCCAATCTCGCCCGATTGGTGCCGTTCGACAGTAGCCACAACACCGTCGTCGCGGCCGTCACGCTCGACGCGACCCGAGCGGCCACGGTGCGGATGCGTTTCGGCTTCAGCGACCGCGTCCGCGTCTTCCTCAACGGCAGACTGCTGTACGCGGGTAACGATGGATTCGGGACTCGCGACGCCGACTTTCTCGGCACCGTTGGCCTGTTCGACGAGTTGGCACTTCCGCTTCGGCGCGGACGCAACGAGCTGTGGTTCGCGGTCAGTGAGACGTTCGGGGGCTGGGCGATCACAGCGGACTTGCCCGACCGTCGTGCGATTCGCATCAGCCCGTAGCTACAACGGTCCGAGCGGCGTCGGCATCTGACGCAGCGCCTGGTTCGGCCCGGCGCTCTGCGATCAACTGGCCTGGCGTCACACCAGCCAGCGACTGCAGCTCGCGGATCAAATGCGACTGGTCCGAGTAGCCGTGCCGCGCGGCGAGCGCTGCCCAACCTGGGTTCGCTTCGTGGTCGGCGTCGCGCAGTAGCGCGTGGAAGCGCTGGACTCGCGCAAAGCGTCGCGGAGAGATCCCCGTTTCCGCCAGGATCGCGCGGCGCACATGGCGGTCGGTGACGCTGAGCGGCGCCGACAGCGCGCCCGGTCGAAGCTGACCGGCGCCCGCGCGCAGCATGTGCATCCCGACGCGGACGAGTGCCGACGCGGGAAGTCCTGGCCCGTGGCGGGCGGCCTGCACAGCAGCCGCACGCTCCCGAAGGAACTCTACCAGAATGCGAAGCACGTCGGCCGGTGTGCGGCTGCGCGCGAGGCGATCTTCGAGTGGCCCGCCGAGGCTTGGGAACGCGAACGCGTACGGATGCTCGGCATCCTCGTGCTCGCGAGGCGCGACGCCGAGCAGCGCGCGACACCATTCCAGCTTGATGCGCACCGCAGTCATGTGAGAGCCGGGGCCTGGCGTGAACATGCGGGCGCGCGCGACCGGGCCGATCAGGAACAGGCGCGACGAGCCGGGGCCGTGGGCGTCGCGCACTCCCGTGAAGCACAGGCTTACCGCGGGATCGGGCACGACGCGGTGGATGGTGGCAGGGCCCGGCGCGGTCTCGTGGGTCCACAACGCTTCGACGCCGAATGCCAGGTCAGACGGGGGCGGCGATTCTCGATAGCCGCCAACCGCGTGCTCGGCCTCGGCTGAGCGACGCCGCTCGCGCTCGAGGGCCGCGTCTTCGCCGAGTCTGCGGGAGAACCTTTCCGACGCCTTCGCGGTCACGGGCACGCGCTTTCCTAGAGGAGAGGCGAACGCTATGCTCGACGGATGAGCGCCGCAATCGCCAGAGATCGTGCGCGCGCCGCCCCGAAACGTCTCGGCCACCAGGTCGTAGTACCGACATGACGCAGCCATCCCCCGAATTCCTCGAGCTTCAGGCCGCCCTCGCCGGCGAATACTCGCTGCAGCGCGAGCTCGGCCGCGGCGGGATGGGAATCGTCTACCTCGCGCGCGACGTGCAGCTCGATCGCGACGTCGCCATCAAGGTGCTGCCGTCGCACCTCGCGCGCAGCGCGGCGTCGCGCGAGCGGTTCCTCCGCGAGGCGCGCACGGCCGCGGGGCTTTCCCATCCGCACATCGTCCCCATCCACCGCGTCGGTGAAGCAGACGGTTTCGTCTTTTTCGTGATGAGTTACGTCGAGGGCGAGACGCTCGGCGAGCGGCTCCGCACAAAGGGGCCTCTCTCGCCAGCGGAGGCCGCTCGCGTGCTGCGCGAGGTTGCCTGGGCGCTCGCGTATGCGCATGGGCGCGGCATCGTCCATCGCGACGTGAAGCCGGACAACATTCTCCTCGAAGCCGGCACCGGTCGCGCAATGGTCACCGACTTCGGCATTGCTCACCGCGACGACGTCGCGGCCCCGGACACGGATCCGGGAAAGATCATGGGCACTGCCAACTTCATGAGTCCCGAGCAGGCCGCGGGCGAGCCGATTGACGGACGCAGCGATCTTTACGCGCTCGGTGTGGTCGGGTATCTCGCCGTCAGTGGTCGATTGCCATTCGAGGCGCCGAACGTGCCGGCACTGATCGTCCGCCAAGCCGCCGAACCGGCGCCCGGAGTCCTTCGCGCGGCGCCGGGGCTTCCGCCCGCACTCGCCACGGCGATCGACCGCTGTCTCGCGCGCGATCCCACCGGCCGGTTCGCGGACGGCGAGGCATTGGCCGCCGCGCTCGCCCCGCGCCCCGAGACGCGGCCTGCGCTTTCGCCGCCGCTGCGAGCCTGGCTCGCCGCACGGAACCCGCTGCTCGTGCCGTACCTGGGCTGGTCCGCCGGGTTCAGTGTGCTCACGTTGGGGAATCTCTTTGCGGTGCTCACCGCCAATCCTGGAAGCAGCCCGCGGGACCCTGCACTGCTGTTCGTGCTCGCTTCAGCGCCGCTCCTGCCCATCGTCGGCTTTCATCTCAACCAGGCGCGCCGGCAGTTCCGCGCCGGGTACACGCTCGCCGACCTCCGCGCGGCACTCGAGATCGCGCGGCGCGAGCGCGCAGAGACCGAGGCGCTCGCGCGCGACGACAAGGAGCCTTTCACTCACCGACTGCTGCGGCTCGGCACTGTCGCGTCAGCGAGCTGGCTCGGTGTCACCTTCGTGCTCGCTCTGCAAGGGACGATTCACGAAAACAGGACGCCCATCGCGTGGTTCCTCGCGCCGCTCCTCAGCACGATGCTGCTGGGAGCGGCGAGCAATGCGCTCGACGTTCAGTTCATCCCCGACAAGATCCGCAAGTGGTGGCAGACGGGGATTCGTGATCGCCTCTGGAACAGCCGCGCAGGTGAGTGGCTCGCGCGGCGGCTCGGCGCTCCGGAGCGGTCGCGCGCGGTGGGCGGCGGCGTGTTCCGCCCCACGGAAGCGGCGCTCGGCGTAGCCGCGTCAGAACTGTTCGCGGCGCTGCCGAAACCCTACCGCGAGCAACTATCGGAGCTGCCAAAGATCGTCGAGGCGCTCGAGGCAAGGGCTGCCGAAGCGCGGGCGGAGATCGACGTGGTCGCGGCCCTCGTGCCCACCGGCTCGAGCGACGCCGACGTGCTCGCGGTGCGGCGGAACGCGGCCGCGGCGCACCTGGCGGAGAGCGTCGCGGCGCTGGAAGGGATTCGACTCGATCTCCTGCGACTCCACGCAGGCGCAACTGATCTGGCGCCGCTCACGACACTGATCGACGCGGCGCGCGAGCTCGGCGAAGACGTGAGCCGACTGGCCGATGCACAGCGCGAGGTGAATGATGCGACCTCGTCGCGGCCATTAGGTGCGGAACGAATGCAGACGCCGGGTTGACAGTTGCCCGACTGAAGACGCGGCAAGGCTTTTCCTACGGCGTGACGTACAACGTCCGCGGCTTCGCCAATCTTCACGGCGCGCTTTCAAACCTGAGTCGCGGGCGCACCCTGCGTGACGAGCGCAGTCCGGCCGCGCATCGCGATCGCCGTGGTCAACGCGGCGCCGATCACGGTGACCGTGAGAGCGACGGGAACGCTCGCCGGCTTGGTGGCCATGTCGTACACGACGCCCAGCGATATGCCGGTGTTGACCATGGGTAGGAGCCCGACGAGCGGCGGCGGTACGAGCTTTGGCGCCGGCCGGTCCATTCCCTCTTGCGCGATAGTCTCAATGACCTGCGTGAGCGCTCTGGCTTTGATCCCGAGGAACGTTCCGCTGCCGAGGAGCAGGACCACGCCAACGAGTCCAGCGACGACGAATCCGCTGGACCAGGCGCGCGTGCCGCTGACGCTCACCATGTAGGAGCCGGTGAGGACGAAGGCGGCGAGACAGATCGGGAAAGCCTTCGAGGTCGACACCAACACGTTGTGCCAGTCGAGCGCCTCGCCGACCGTGCGTGCACGGGCGCGGCGGCCGACGGCGAGCTTGGTAACGGCGGTCGCGCTGGCGGCGACCATGAGCGTGACGACGTGAAGGAACAGGGCGATGTGGTACAGGTCCATACTGGGCTCGTCGGAAGGCGGTGACGGGATGCCTGCGGTGGTCTGCGAGCCCAGAATCTCAGCCGAGGTGCTTACGTCGCGCTTAACGGGCCGCCCGCCGAACGCTTACTGCCCTCGGCGGACGGTCTCCGAACGAATCAGCGCCCACCGCCTCCAGCAAGGTAGTCGACCGCCAGCGCCGCCATCGTCCGCACGCCTACCGGCAGCGCGTGCTCGTCTGCAAAGAACAACGGCGAGTGGTTCGACGCCGCCTTGGCCGGGTCCTGTCCCGCGGGAGTGACGCCGAGGTTGACGAACATGCCGGGCGCACGCTGCGCGAAGTAGGAGAAATCTTCCGACGCGAGGTTCGCGCCCATCTCGTGTACGTTCTTCGCGCCCGCGGCCCACTCGAGTGTCGGGAGCATGCGTCGGGTGAGCGCTGCGTCGCTGATGTTGACCGGATAGCCCGAGTCGACCTTCACCTCGGCGACCGCGCCCGACGCCTCGGCAACGTGGGTCGCCGTCTTCACGAGTCGCTGAATGACCTGCTGCCGAATGACTGGATCGAGCGTTCGGATGGTTCCGTTCAGATAGGCGCTGTCGGGGATGATGTTGTTTCGCACGCCCGCGTCGAATATGCCGAAGCTGAGGACCGCCATCGACTGCGCGAGGTCGATCTGGCGGCTCACGATCGTCTGCGCGGCGAGCACGATCTCGGAGCCGACGACGATTGGATCGATTCCGGCGGACGGTCGAGCGCCGTGTGTCTGCTTGCCGTGGACGATGATCGTGAACTCGTTGGACGACGCCATCATCGCGCCCGCTCGATACCCAACGTGTCCCAGGCTATCCGGCGTCACGTGGAGACCGAACACGGCGTCGACCTTCGGGTTGTCCATCGCACCATCTTTGATCATAGGCTCGGCGCCGCCCGGTCCTTCCTCTGCCGGCTGAAACAGGAACACGACCGTGCCTGGCAACTCCGACTTCATCCCGGCTAGCACGTCGGCCACGCCCATGAGAATTGCCACGTGGTTGTCGTGCCCGCAGGCGTGCATCACGCCGACCTGGTGGCCTTCGTACATCGTCTTAACCGTCGACTTGAAGGGCAGATCGACCTGTTCGGTGACGGGGAGCGCGTCCATGTCGGCCCGCAGGGCCACCACTCGGCCAGGCTTGGCGCCATGCAGCACGCCGACGACGCCGTGACCGCCGACGTTGGCCCGGACGTCTATCCCCAGCGCGCGCAGGTGATCGGCGACGAGCTTGGACGTGCGAACTTCCTGCGTGCCGAGCTCGGGGTGTTGATGAATGTCCTCACGCCAGGCGACGACCTTCGGCGTGACGTGCTCAGTGAGAGTGGCGATCTCGGTGTGGAGCGCTGTGAGCGGGGAGACGTTTGGTCCTTGGGCGCGCGCGAGGCCTGGGAGGAGGAGTCCTGCAAGAGCAAGAGAGCGGCGCATGCGATCGGGGCGGGGGACAGAAGGCAAATAACGGCGGGCGCGCGAATATAGAGATGAGAGCCCGCGAGCGGAACGTCGCGCGAGCCCTCAAACCGCCGTCCCCCTCGCGTCTATCGCTTATGGCAATCGAGGCAGCCGACCGGCACGTCCTTCCCAGCCTCAACTTCCTTCTTGTGGCAATCGAAGCAAAGGCCCGACCTGGCCACGGTATTGTGGAATGCGAGACGGAGTGTCGTCGTCATTGGAGCCACGGGCTCCGAGACGTGACAGTCGCCGCAGGCCTGGCGCGGCTTCGTGTTGGGGCGTTCCGTGCGCGACTCGTGATGGCACGAGACGCACTCGGCGGCCTTTGCGTGCTTCGCGTGACTGAACGTGACCGTCCCGCGCGACGGCGTATAGCGCACCGTCTCCGG
The DNA here is from genome assembly GCA_035469245.1 of Gemmatimonadaceae bacterium. Classification (GTDB taxonomy): domain Bacteria; phylum Gemmatimonadota; class Gemmatimonadetes; order Gemmatimonadales; family Gemmatimonadaceae; genus JAQBQB01. The sequence continues at coordinate 16,145 of DATISA010000192.1, read as the reverse complement.
GCCAGTCGAGTCGGGGGGAGTCGTCTGCTGCGCCGGAACAGAGACAACAGCCGCGCTGCAGAGCGCGGCGGCTAGTGCCAGAATTCTGAATGACATGATCCTGCCCAGGTCACGAGTGCGGCACCACGCGTGTCCTGTGATGCCTATGCACGATATGGAAAACGCGTGCGGCGATTAGACGGGAAACGCCGACGCCATGTCCGGTGCACACGAGGGCGTACGTCAGGAAAGCGGGCGCCGGCATGCCGTGGCGATGACCGCAAGGCGCGAGCGCTCAATCTCTTGCGGCAGCACTCAGCGATAGCGGTACAGCGTCGCTCGCTGCATCGAGAACGTTTGCGCTCCGAGCCGGATGTGTCGTCCCTGATTGGACGCGCATTGTGCTTTCGCGCGCAAACGATCGAGACTACCGTACGCCTGGCGGGCGCGCGGGGGAAGTCGGCCACACCTCGAGGGGCCCGTCGGTGCGGACGGCTCGACGTTCAACTGCAGGCGGGAGTGATCGGCAAATGAAAAAGCGCATCGCGCTCGCTATGCTCGCCATTGCCGCGGTTCGAGGAAGCGCGCAGACAGGCCCCTCGCAACCAGCCGGGCCGTTGACCGCCGAGCAGGATCACCAGCTCATGATGACGCGGCTTGGAATCCGGCGGCTGCGTCCGGGTCCGAGCGGAAACGAGAACGCTCCGAATCACGCGAACTACGACGAGTCCGTCGCGAATCCATATCCTGACCTACCGGACGTTCTGACGCTGAAGAACGGGACGCGCGTCACGACGCCGGCGATGTGGTGGAATCAGCGCCGGCCGGAGATCGTCGAGGACTTCGAGCGCGAGGTCTACGGTCGCGTGCCCGGGAACGTGCCGGCCGTGGCCTGGCGTGTCATCGTAACCGATCGCGAGATGGTGGGCTTCACGCCGGTCGTGGCAAAGCAACTGATCGGCCACGTCGACAACTCCGCGTTCCCGTCCGTGAATGTCGATATCAAGATGGTCGTCGTCGTGCCGGCGAATGCGAAGGGCCCCGTTCCCCTGCTCATGATGTTCGGGCGAGCGGCGCTTCCCGCTCCCGCGCAGCCACCACAGGAAGATCTCGATCGAATCAACGCCGCGCTCAAAAAGCTGCTCGCGGCTCAGGACCCGTCGCTCCAGGCGATCTTCGCGAGATACCCAGCCTACGAACTGCTCACTCGCGCGCAGTCGTCGCCGTTCGCATTGGTCCAGCCACAAACGCCGGGTGGCGATCCGCCGACCATCGCTCAACTCCTCGCCGACGGATGGGGCTACGCCTACATCGATCCGGCGAGCATTCAGGCGGACAACGGCGCCGGACTATCCAAAGGGATCATCGGCCTCGTGAACAAGGGACAGCTTCGCAAGCCCGACGATTGGGGCGCGCTGCGCGCGTGGGCGTGGGGCGCGGCGCGCGGACTCGATTACCTGGAGACCGATCCGGCTGTCGACGCGAAGCACGTCGGCATCGAGGGCGTGTCACGCTACGGAAAGGCAGCGCTCGTGACACTCGCGTTCGAGCCGCGCTTCGCGATGGCGCTCGTCGGTTCGTCGGGTAAAGGCGGCGCGACGCTGCATCGCCGCAATTTCGGCGAGGCGGTGGAGAGTCTCGCCGGCAGCGGCGAATACCATTGGATGGCAGGCAACTACCTCGAGTACGCCGCGGAGGAAGCAACGTTTGGCCGCAAGACCGCGGCCGATCTCCCCGTGGACTCGCACGAGCTGATCGCGCTTTGCGCGCCACGACTCACCTTCATCAGTTACGGCGTGCCTGAAAAAGGCGACGCGAAGTGGCTCGACCACGAGGGCAGCTTCATGGCCGCCGTTGCCGCTCAGCCGGTCTTCAGGCTGCTCGGTGCCAGGGACCTCGGCGTGCCTGCCGATTACCATGCGGCCAGGATGCCGGCGGTCAACGTCGGCCTGCTCGACGGCGAGCTCGCGTGGCGGCAGCACGACGGCGGGCACACCGATGCGCCGAACGTGAAGTACTTCATCAAGTGGGCGGACGGGTTCATCAGGCACGCGCCCCCGGCACGGTGACCGCGCAGGCAGCGCGATCAACGCGGCCCTCGCTGCGCACGGGGACGCCAACTGACGATATGCGGACTCGCGAGGATTCGCCGCGCCATGCAATGCGACGATGCTGGTGCCGCGCCGGGAGCCGTGTAACGTGGCGCACTTTCTCGATGGAGTGCGAAGGTGCAATACACGGTGACGAGTCGCGGCCGTCCCATCGGTGTCACGGATCTGGGTTTCCGGCATGTCGAAGGACCGAGCCGCATGGGCTGGTTCCATCCAAACGCAGCCGGCGAGCGGCTCATGCCGATCGTCGCATCGGTGTCGGCGGCAAGCCGCGCATACGCGATCGGCCGCCGCAAGTGGCGAGACGCGAGTCCCGAAGGCGTGCAGCGCGAATCGATGCTGCTGGCAGACGTCGAGGAGGCGTACCAGCACGTTGGCGCGCTCGACCTCAAGCTGCACCGCGACGACGGCTCTTTGGTGCCTACAGAATTCGTGAGCATCCAGGACACCGACGAAATGCTCGCCTGGGCGGACATGGACGACGCGTTTCGCGACGGCGAGAGCTGGAAGTACGGCGAGCTCTCCCCCGACCCGCTGTACGACCCGCTCGAAGACGTGCTCGATGAGGAGCTCGACGACGCGTATGGAGGCGGGGCCGGTGCCGGCGAAGAGTTCGATTTCGACGCCGACGACGAGTTGCTGTTCGGCGACGGACTGGCTGATTGCGCGGGCCCGTGGACACCGGATGATGAAGAGCCAGTCTCGCTGCCGCGCTACCAGGTCATCGTCATGCTCTCCGAACCCGGACTCATTTCCTGACGCGACCTGCCGTGGTGACGCGCGCGCGATAACATTGGACGGGTGAACGCCCACATTCGAACGCGCTGGGCCCCGCGCATCGCCGGCCTCGTCGCGGGTGCCCTCGTCGCCACGATCGTGCTCGTCGCGGTGCGGATCGGTACGCGCGCCAGACCCGCGGCCGGCGTGGAGATGCCGCGCCCGGCACAGCAGGGCGCGGCGAGCGCGCCGGACATCTCGAGCATGACGCCACGCGAGCGAGCGACGCGACTCTATGACCGCATCATGCGGCTCCACGAAGAGCGCAAGGCCGACAGCGTCGCGTTCTTCGCGCCGATGGCGCTTGGCTCGTACGCCGAGATTCAGAACATGGACCAGGACAGCCGGTACGACATGGCGCGCGTCGCGATGATCGCCGGCGAGCTGGCCGTGGCGCGCGCGCAAGCCGACACGATCCTCCGGCGAGACCCCACGCATCTTCTTGGTTTGTTGCTGTCCGCTGATCTCGCCCGGTCGAACGACGACGAGGCCGCGGCGAAGAAGTCGGAGGCCGCGTTTGTCGCGGCCGCGGCGCGCGAACGCGCCAGAAAGCTTCCCGAGTACCAGGCCCACGCGGTCGAGATCGACGACGCGCTGCGCCGGCTCGGCGGTTCGGCAGCGCCCTAAGCCCGAATTCACGTCGGGAGATTCACCACAAAAAAATTTCGCACCCGCGCAGGACGGAGACCGGGGTCTCGCGGGTAACAAGTGTCGTTGCTGAACGGACGTGCGCGCGTCTCGCAAACACGGGGGGCCATGTGACTATGGACACTGTGGATTCCCGTCGCGCGAACCCATTGTTTGGCCACGACTAAATGACATCTCCCGCCTCGCGAGTGCCCAGCGACGCCGCACCGGCGCACGCATCGCGGACCGCGCCACGCGTCGTACGCGACACGAGGCCGCCGCTTGCCGCCCAGCGGTGGCCCATGCTCGTCATCCTCACCACGCTCGCGCTCGTCAACGTGGCCGGCTTCCCGTACTACCGGCTATCGCTCGCCGAGCGCGTACGATCGCCGCTGCACGTGTGGCTGCGACCGTCGGGTGCGGTCGGCCAGAGCGCCGGCATCCTCGCGCTCCTGATCTTCTTCTTCCTCTGGCTCTATCCGCTGCGGAAGAAGTACCGCTCGCTGGCGTTTACCGGGACGGTCGCGCGCTGGCTCGACATCCACATCCTCGCGGCGATCGGGCTGCCGCTGCTGGTCGCGATACACGCGAGCTGGCGGTTCGACGGGCTCGTTGGCCTGGGCTACTTCTCGATGCTCGTCGTCTGCGCGAGCGGGATCGTCGGCCGCTATCTCTACGTTCGGATTCCGCGTAGCCGGTCGGGCGTTGCGTCGACGCGCGAGGAAGTCGCGCTCGAGCGACGCACGCTGATCACCGACATCGCCGCCGACACCGGGCTCGACCCGTTCGTGGTGGAGCGCACGCTGTCGGTGAATGGCTCCGCCGGCTCGGCCGGCATCGCGCGCACGCTGCTGCATCTTCTGTCGGACGACATCACGCGGTGGCGCTTGACCCGCGCGCTGCGGCGGAAGCTCGCCGACGCGCGAGGCGGACAGGAGCTGGATCGCGACACGCTCGATCGCGTGGTGCACCTGGCGAGCCGAGAAATCTCGCTCGCGCAGCAGCTCCGGATGCTCGACGCCACGAAGCGCGTGTTCGGCTATTGGCACGTCGCGCACCGCCCGTTCGCGGTCACCGCGCTCGTGGCGGTGCTGATCCACGTCGCCGTCGTCATCGTCGTTGGCGCGACGTGGTTCTGGTGATGGTGTGACGAGCACCCTGCTCACGATCGCCGGGCTCGGCGCGGTCACGCTGATCGCGGTGCGCAGTCATCTGCGCCGCGTCGCCGGCCCGAACGCGAATGCACGGCCTTCCGCCCGACGGACGTGCCCGCGCTGCGCCGCGCTGCTCGAAGACGGCGTGGATGCCTGCCCTCGCTGCGGCGTGCCGCTGCAGTTGTTCGAGCTCGTGTCTGCGCCGGTAGCGACGAGCGAATCGGAAGACGAGAACGCGCCGCCGCGCGCGCTCGTGCGCTCGGATCTGTGCGTCGGATGCGGCTCATGCGTCGCGGCGTGTCCGGAAGACGGCGCGCTCGCGCTGCAGGGCAAGCTCGCCATGGTGGACCCGGCGCGCTGCAAGGGTCATGGCGAGTGCGTCACTGCGTGCCCGATGGGCGCGATCTCGGTCGTGCGCGGGAGCGCGACGAACCGCGTGGTGGTCCCACAGCTCGACGCGAACTTCGAGACCAATGTCCCGGGTCTCTACATCGTGGGCGAGCTCGGCGGACGCGCGCTGATCAAGAACGCCGTGAACGAGGGGCGCGTCGCCGCCGAACACGTCGTGAAAGTCGCGGCGCGCCGGCGAGCGCAGAGCGGAGAACATGCCGACGGTATCGTCGATGTGGCGATCATCGGCTCGGGGCCGTCCGGGCTGAGCGCGGGGCTCGTCGCACATCGCGCGGGGCTCGACTACCTGGTGCTCGAGCAGGGGACGCTCGCAGAGACGGTTCGCAAATATCCGCGGCACAAGGTGCTCTTCGCCGAGCCTCTCGCAATGCCGCTGTACGGCGATCTGTGGGTGTCCGACGCCTCCAAGGAGAGCCTGCTCGCGATCTGGGAGGGCGTGATCGCCCGCACGGGGCTGCGCGTGAATACCGGGCAGCACGTCCGCCGGATCACGCGCGAGGGCGACTGGTTCGTGATCGCGACGGACGACTCGACGCACCGCGCCTGCGCCGTGGTGCTCGCGCTCGGGCGGCGCGGGACTCCGCGGCGGCTCGACGTACCGGGCGAGGATCTACCGACGGTGTTTTACGACATCGCGGAGATGTCGGACTTCGCGGGGCGTCGCGTGCTCGTCGTGGGCGGTGGCGACAGCGCGATCGAATCGGCACTCGGGCTGGCGAATCAAACCGGCACAGCCGTGACGCTCAGTTACCGCGGCGACGCGTTCTCGCGGCTCAAGGAGCGCAATCGCGAGCGGATCGACGCAGTCGTCGCTGCTGGGCGTGTGACGCTGCTCCTGCAGAGCCAGGTGCGCGAGATTCGGGAGAACGTCGCCGTGCTGGACGTCGAGGGCACGACACGCATCGTGCCGTGCGACGACGTCGTCATCCGCATCGGCGGCGAGCCGGCGACGGCGATGCTCGAGCAGCTCGGCGTTCGGATGGTGACGAAGGAGATCACGCCCCGCGGTACGGACGAACGCGCCGGGTCGGGCGATGCCGCATGACAGCCAACGAGGCAGTCGCCCTCTCGTCCGCGGCCTACCACACGTGCGCGCCGCGTGCAGGTCTCTGCTCGTATCGGCCGGACTGGCGACCGGGATCCTTCTCTCGGCGTCGACGGCGCGCGCGCAAATCTCGCCCGGACCACTCTCGGCCGCACACGCGTCGCTCGACGGCCCGCTCAATTGCACCAAATGCCATGCCGGCGGCGGAAAGCAGTCGATGACGAGCCGCTGCGTGTCGTGCCATCGTGAGATCACCTGGCTCACCGAGCGCAATCGCGGGTTGCACGCGCGCACCGGCCGAGCCGATTGCGCGAGCTGTCACCCGGACCACGCGGGTCGGGACTTCGCGCTGGTCAAGTGGCCGGACGGCAGCTCGCAGCGATTCGACCACGCGCGAGCCGGCTGGCCGCTGGACGGAAAGCACGCGCGGCTGTCATGCGAGAAGTGTCATACGGCCGACCTGCGAGTGTCGCCCGCCGCCGCGCTCGCTCCAAAGCGGACGACTGCCGGCTGGACCGGACTCGAGACCACGTGCGCCTCCTGTCACGAAGACGTTCACAAGGAATCGCTCGGGCGCTCGTGCGAGAGCTGCCACACCACATCTGCCTGGTCGCCCGCCCCTCGGTTCGATCACGCGCGGTCAAAGTATCCGCTCACGGGCAAGCACATCGACGTGAAATGCGAGAAGTGTCATACGACGGCGTCGGCTGTGGTGGCGGGAACGCCCGCGGTCGCGCAGTTCAAGCCCGTTGGGCACAACGACTGCTCGGATTGCCATCGCGACCCGCACGCCGGTCGTCTGCGCGGGGCGTGCTCGAGTTGTCACGTCACGACGACCTTCTCTAAGGTCGAGGGCCGTTCGTTCTCGCACGATCAAACGCGGTATCCGCTGCGTGGACGACACGCGTCGGTGTCGTGCGCGTCGTGCCACACCGGCTATCCGGCGCGAGTCGATCGGCCGCAGTTCGCGACCTGTGCCGGCTGCCACACCGATCCACACCGCGGACAGGCCACGCTGGCCGGCGCCAAGGCCGACTGCGCCTCGTGCCACGGTCTGTCGGGATTCACGCCGTCCACTTTCACCGTCGCGCAGCATGCGCGGACGAGATACCCACTCGAGGGGCGCCATGTGAGCGTGTCGTGCTCGAGCTGCCACACCTCGCGCGTTCCCGTGAATCGTGGCGCGCGCGAGGTGGTGATGCATCCGGCGGCCGACCGATGCGAGTCCTGCCACGCCGACGCGCATGGCGGCCAGCTCGCGGGTCGATCCGGTGGCGGCGCATGCGCCACCTGCCACACTCCGGCGGGGTGGAAGCCGAGCGCCTTCGGCGTGCGCGAGCACGCCGCGCTCCGCTTTCCGCTCACCGGACGGCACGCGACCGCTGACTGCGCGAGCTGTCACTCGGCGAAACGGCGCGGTCTTCCCGCCTTTCCCGCGACGCGTACGCTGGGCAGCGCGAACGTCGCGCTCGCCCTCGACGAAACGACGTGCGACGCCTGCCATCGCGATCCGCACGGTGGACGATATCGTGGCGCCGCGGCGCCCGCACAGGGGACGTGCGCGTCCTGCCATGACACGCGCGCCTTTCGCCCGTCGACGATCGATCCCGCGGCGCACTCGCGATTCTCGTTCGCCCTCGAAGGCGCGCACCGTGCCGCCCCGTGCGTCGCGTGTCACACGACCATGAAGAGCGCTGCTTCGCTCGGCGCGTCGCTCAAGCTGGCTCCGGCGCCTGCGGCAACGCTTGCGTATGCGCTCCCCGGTGCGACGTGTGCCAGCTGTCACGCGTCGCCGCACGGGAATCAGTTCGCCGGCCGGCCCGACGCCGGCACCTGCCAGAGCTGCCACGATCTGAACGCGTGGTCACCGGCAAGCCGGTTCGTCCACGACGCCAGCGGCGGCTTCGTGCTCGGCGCGGCACACGCACGTGTGCCTTGCGCTCGCTGTCACGTCGCGAATGCCACAACCGGCACGCGTGTGTGGCGCGGAACGCCGCGGGCATGCGAAGCGTGCCATCGCACCAAGGTGCCGACCACATGACGCGGTCGTCGATTGCGATCGGCGCGGCCCTCGTGTTCGCCGCGTTCTCGGCGAGCCGCGGCCAGACGGTGACGGCCAATCCGCACGGCACCTACACGGCGCCCTGCGCGCAGTGCCATTTGCCCGACTCGTGGAAGCCGACGCGAATCTCGGCGGAATTCAGGCATGCGCCCGCCCGATTTCCGCTCGACGGCGCGCACAAGCGCGTTGCGTGCGCGGACTGTCACAAGCGGCTCGACTTCACCGGCGTGTCGGCGACGTGCGCCTCGTGTCACCGCGACGCGCATCAGGGAGCATTTGGAGCCAACTGCTCGACCTGTCACACGCAGCGGAGCTTTCTCGATCTGACGCAGATGCGCCAGGCGCACCAGGCGACGGCATTCCCGCTCAGCGGCGCGCACGCGACCGTCGACTGCCGGTCATGCCACTCGCCTCGCGCGCCCGGGCAACAGGTGTTCGTGAGCCTGGCCTCGACGTGCGAGAGCTGTCACCTGCAGGACTACCAGAAGGCGAGCACACCACCGCACGTCGCCGCGGGCTTTCCCAAGGACTGCGCGCTCTGTCACTCGCCGACGACCTGGAGCAACGCGCGGTTCGATCATTCAGGCACGCAGTTCCCGCTTACCGGCGCGCATCGCACGGTCGATTGCGCGAAGTGTCATGCCGACGGCGTGTACAAGGGCAAACCGACGACGTGCGTGTCCTGTCACCGAACGGACTACGACGGCACGACCAACCCGGGCCACGCCGCGGCGGGATTCCCGACCGATTGCGCGTCGTGCCACACGACCACGCAGTGGGCGGGCGCCACCTTCAACCACGACGCGGCGTTCTTCCCGATCTACTCGGGCGCGCACAAGGGGCGGTGGAGCACGTGCGCGACGTGTCACACGGTTCAAACGAACTACGCAGTGTTCGATTGCCTGAGCTGTCACACCAAGGCGACGACCGACCAGCAGCACAGCGGCCGGCCTGGCTACGTGTATGCCAGCCCCAACTGCTACGCGTGCCATCCGCGAGGAACGCACTGATGACGCGCGCTTGGCCCTTCGCTTCGGCGATGTTCTGCTGCGTCCTTGCACGGATGTCCGGCGCGCAGCAGCCGCCAGCACTACGCTCGGCCGCATCGAACGATTCGACGCGGATGGCCGTGGTGACGTACATCTCCGGTCAATCGGTGTACGTCGGCGCCGGCCGCGCGGATGGTGTGGCGGAAGGCACGTCGCTCGAGGTACTGCGGAACAAGGTCGTCATCGCGACGGTCCGCGCTACGTTTCTCTCGTCGCACAGCAGCTCGGGCGAGATCGTGGCGAGCACCGCCACGCCGATCGTTGGCGACAGCGTGCGGTATCATCCGGCGATCGAGCAAAGTGTCGTCGCAATCCCCGACACGATCCAACACGAGTCCGAGTCGCGGCCGCGCAGGCCGTCGTGGCAGCGTCCCGTTCGCGGACACGTCGGCCTCCGCTACCTGAGCATCTCGCAGCCCAACCTCCCCGGCGCGACCACGCTGACGCAGCCGTCGGCAGATGTGCATCTGGAAGGGACCAACGTCGGCGGCAGTTCGCTCGGATTCGTGATCGACGGCCGGAGCCGCCACACGATCGGTGCGCGCGACGCGCAGACGAGCGCGCTCGACCAACGCACGCTCGTCTACGAAGCATCGGTCTCGGCGACGCACCAGCGGTCGGGGGCGCGGCTGTCCGTGGGCCGGCAATATTCGCCAGCGCTCGCGTCCGTGAGCCTGTTCGACGGCGTGACGGCCGAGCTGAACCGGCCGCGGTGGGGACTGGGACTGTTCGGCGGGATGCAGCCGGACGTATCGACCATGGCGTATTCGACTGCGATCCGCGAGTCGGGTGGTTACGTGCAGGTGCACAACGCGCCCGATCAAACGCTCCCCTGGTCGGTGACAACGGGCGCGGTCAGCTCGAGCGACATCGGCGAGATCAACCGTGAATTCGGCTTCGCGCAGGTGAGCGTGAGTAGCCGAGTGGTCTCGTTTTACGCCACGCAGGAGGTGGACGTCAACCGCGGTTGGAAGCGCGCGGCCGGCGAGCCGGCGGTGAGCCCCACGAGCACGTTCGGGTTCGTGTCGATCAGGCCGAACGACGTGCTGTCGCTTCAGGGCGGCTTTGATAACAGGCGAAACGTTCGGCTGTACCGCGACTTCGTGAGCCCCGAGACCCAGTTCGACGACGCCTTCCGCGAAGGCGTATGGGGCGGCGCCGATCTCACCATTCATCAGAGAATTCGAATCGGTGGCAACGCGCGTATGAGTCGCGGCGGCACGACCGGGTCCGCCGACTACTACACGGGATCGCTCGGCGTCGGCCCGCTGTCGCGTCTGGGATTCGAGGCGCGCGCGCGAAGCACTAGCTTCCGGACCGATCGCGCGGCCGGCTGGTTGAACGCGTGGAGCGCCGCGGTGGATCCGCTCGGCCTGGTCCAGCTCGAGATTAACGGCGGGCTCCGGACGCAACGTTCTGTGAGCCCGGTGAGCGCAGGGAGCCCTTCCCCCGTGAGCACGATGCCCAACGTTCATTGGATAGGCGCCAACGTCGACGTCAATCTCGGCCGATCGTGGTACGCGCTCCTGTCAGGGACTCGTGACGGCAGTGGTGCCGACCTGACCAACCAGATCTACGGCGGTCTGGTTTGGCGTTTCTGATGAGCGTCGCGGGGTTGGCGTGACGGTCGTTCCGCTGGGACGGCAAGGGCAACTGCTCAACGCAGAGGAGCGGAGGGCGCGGAGGGACGCAGAGGTGTTCCGATCGGCGCGATGATCCCGCTCGCGCCGAGCCCGGACGAACCTTTTTGGGGGACGGCCGCTCGGGAAGATTCTGACGGCGTCCCGAGCGGCCGTTCCAATCAATCGTGCTCGGAGCGCGGCGCGACGTTGCCATCGCGCCACCGGGTTCGATTCGTGTCCTTCGCGTTCATTCGCGTCCCTCCTTGTTCCAACTCGACCCGGCGCGCCGAGCCGTCCCGGAATACGGCCGTATTATTCGTGAAGGACAGTAAAGGAATCGCGGAACTCCGGCTCGAGCCGCGCCATTCATAAGCGGCACCAGTTCCCATCAATGCACCGGGTCGACGCGAATCGGGACGTCGCGTTGATCGCCGCCCCGCCTGCCTTCACATTTGCACGATGCTTCTTCCACTTGCTCTGCCAGCACTGCTCGTCGCGCTCGCCGGCGACAGCGTCGTCTATCCGGTTCTCAATCACGGCCGCGTCGCGGGATCGATGGTCGTCCGCCATGAAGGCGACACCGTCACCGTCCGGTATGTCTTCACCGATCGCAACCGGGGCGCCCGGCTGCAGACCCGGTACGTCATCCGCGATGGTCGACCCGTGTACATCGAAACTCGACCCGTGCTCGCCGACGACAGGATTGGCGATGCGACGTCCCGGCTCGAGATCGTTGGCGGTTCCGTGCGCCGCTGGACGCCTAAGGACTCGTCCACGAAAGCGCTCGACCCGGACATGTACGACGGCAGGGTGGCGACGCCGTTCGACGATCTGGCGATGGTCAGATTCCTGCAGCACCAGCCGCGGCACAGCGGCAAGCTCGCGGATCAAAAAGTGAGTGTTCGCCTCGAGGTCGTGCGTGAGGCCACGGTACCGACCATCCACGGCAAGGAGCGCGTTCGGCTCGTGGCCGTTCATCTCGACCCCGGCGAGACACCGGATCTGATGTGGCTCGATTCGCACGATGAGCTGTTCTCGACTGGCGTCGGGTGGTTCATGACCGTAAAGCCCGGCGCCGAGCCGGCGCTCCCGACGCTGCGCAAGATTGAAACGGACTACCACGACCGCCGAGCCGAGGCGCTCAATGCGCGCCTCATGAAGCCGACGTCCGGCGTCGTCGCCATCACCAACGGCGATCTGTTCGACAGCGAGCGCGGAATCGTCCGGCCCAACACGACGGTCTTGATTCGTGGCGAGCGGATCGTCGCCGTCGGACCCGCTGATTCGATCGCGATTCCCTCCGGCGCCACCGTGATCGATGCCGCCGGAAAGACCGTGATGCCTGGCATGTGGGACATGCACGGGCACATGGACCTGGTGAGCGAAACGTCCGGAAGTCTGATGCAGCTTGGCCGCGGCATCACGACCGTCCGCGATCTGGCGTCGGACGTCGACTTCGCCACGTCGCAGCGCGACCGCGCCCAGGCCGGGCGCATCGCCGCGCCGCACTCGGTGCTCGCCGGCTTCATGGAAGGTCCGGAAAAATGGGCCGGGCCAACGGCCACCATCGTCAGCACGGAAGCCGAGGCTCGCCAGTGGGTCGCTCGTTACGACTCGCTCGGCTACAAGCAGATCAAGGTCTACAACCTCGTGCATCCCGACCTCATCCCGACGATCGCGAAGGAAGCGCACGCGCGTGGCATGCGGCTGAGCGGACATATCCCCCGCGGGTTGAGCGTGCCAGCCGCGGTCCAGCTCGGATTCGACGAGATCAACCACGCGGCGTTCCTGTTCTCGACGTTTTATCAGGATTCGCTCTACGTGCCGACGATGCGCGCCTATTCGGCGGTGGCGACCGCGGTTGCACCGAACATCGACGTCGACGGTCCCGAAATGACGCAGCTCGTTTCGCTGTTGGCCCAACACAAGACGGTGATCGATGGAACCTTTGCCGTGTGGGTGACGAGTGCGGGTACGGGCATCGGTCAGGCCGTCGGCGCCGGGGTTCCGACCGACGCGCAGAAGGCAGACGCGAACTACATGCGTCTGTTGAAGAAGCTCTACGATGCCGGCGTGACATTGGTGCCGGGCACCGACGCGTTCGGAAGCACCACGTACAACACGGAGCTCGAGCTGTACGAGAGGGTCGGCATTCCCGCGCCGGTCGTGCTGCAGATCGCGACGATCACGCCGGCGCGCGTGATGAAGGACGACAAGGATTACGGCAGCATCGCGCCCGGCAAGGTGGCCGACGTCATCGTCGTCGACGGAAAGCCGGCCGAACACGTGGCCGATCTGCGGAAAGTGGAACGCGTCATTCGCGCGGGCCGGTTGTACGACCCGCGCGAGCTGCGCAAAGCGTCGGGCCTCGATCGGGACTAGACTCTCAGTTCTCCACGAGCGCCTTCAATCGGCCGAGCGCGGCGTCCCACTGATCGGAGATCGTCCGCAGGTACTGCTCGGCCACATCCAGACTCGCCGGGTCGACCTCCCAAACGCGCGCACGTCCGAGCCGGCTCGCGTGAAGGAGACCAGCCTCCTCCATGCGCCGCAGGTGCTTGGTGATGGCCTGGCGCGTGACGCCGGTGCCGGCCGTGAGACTGGTGATCGACATCGGCCCGCTTTGCGCGAGGCGCGACAGCATCCGCAGCCTGGTCTCGTCGCCGAGGGCGGCGAAGATCGGCGCGGAGCGTCGCGCCTCCTTGCCGGCTGTGCGCGCCGCGTTACGCATTCTGCTCGAGGAATTTCTCGATGAGCGTGACGACCTTGGTCCAGCCCTGCTCGTTGCCGGTGAACGCCGCCGCACGGCGAGCCAGCGGGATCTTGTCGAAGCCCGATTCGGTGACCGTGAGCAGAATCCCGCCCTCCGCGGCCTCGAGCTCGAACTCGACCAGCGTCATCGGCTCCCTGGTGTAGTCGATGTTCGGATCGATGGCACCGGGATGCCAGCGATATGAGAAGAGTCGCTGCGGTTCGATGCGCTCGATGACGATGTCGAAGGTGATGCCCTCGAATTGCTTCTGCATCGCCGCCGTTTCGGGATCAACGGTCGTGGGGACGATGGTCGCGCGCATCGTGGCGCCCGGCTTGAACGGTTCGGTGAATCGCATGCCGAACCAGGCGCCGAACTCTCGACTGTCGGTGACCGCGCGCCAGACACGTTCGCGGCTCGCGCGCAGAAAGATCTGTTTTTCGATTCGATCGGTCGTGGTCGTCGTCGTTGCCATGTGCAACCTCCAGGTTGCATGTACCGTAATCTCGGCACCGTCAATGTGCAACCCTTTGGTTGCCTGTCGCGATTGCTGCCTTCGCCGGGCGGCAGTTCGCGAGGAACAGACAGTCCACGTGAACACCCGACGAGGAGGTAGGGCATCCGCCGGACCAGACCGCGCACAGCCGTCGCCATATTGGCACATCGAGGCGCCGACAGCGGCGGCTCTGTCCCATTCGGACGAGAGATGGTATGACAACGCACGCCCTGGCCGATATCGGCACGCTCGCCACGATCATACTGACGTTGGTCCTCTTCATCGCGGCTCTGTTCGTCAAAGGACTCACCCACGACCTGCTGCTCGAGGCGGGCGTATTCCTGGTCTCGGTGAAGCTCGTGCTGATGAGCTACAAGAGCGGCGTCGCCGCAGACGCGATCCGGTCCGAGCTGACGGCAATTCGCAGCACCTTGCAGGCCGAGCGCGCCGGCTCGGCGTAAGCGGCACGCGAGCAATCAGGCACAACACGACCGGCCTGCTCCGAACGCCCTACAGACGGCGTTCCACCGCTCCGTATCGTGAAGTGTTCATACCGACAGGCGCCACGCGGCTCGGCGACTGCCGATCAGCCTGCCGAGCCGCGACATGTGCTGTCGCCTCGAGAGGAGGTCGAAAATGCGTGCTAATTACCGCCTCGCGCTCGCGTCGCTGATCGTGGCGACCGCCGCGTGCGGACCCAGCGTCGAGCAAAAGACCGCGCAACGCACGTCCATCGAATCGGCGATGGGGCGAAGCTCGAGCGGGGAGATCGTGGCGCGGCCGCTCGCTCGGTCCGAGTTGGCCGTGTTCGCGCCGCTGCCAGCCGTAATGTCGCCAGATGGCCGCGCCGCCACACCGTCAATGATCGCCCTCGGCCGGCGATTGTACCACGAAACGGTGTTGTCCGGCGGACACGACGTGTCCTGCAACTCCTGTCACGCGCTCAACGGCTATGGTGCCGATGGCCGCGCCCTGAGCTTTGGAAGCCACGGGCTGCTCGGTGGACGAAACGCGCCGACGGTCTACAACGCTGCCGGCCACGTCGCGCAGTTCTGGGATGGTCGAGCGGCGACCGTCGAAGAACAGGCGAAAGGCCCGATTCTCAATCCCGCCGAGATGGCGATGCCCGATCCCGGCGCCGTGCTCGACCATCTGCGCGCGTCGAGCGAATACCGTGCGGCCTTCCATGCCGCATTCCCGAACGAGGCGCAGCCGATCACCTATGACAACGTCGGCCGCGCGATTGGCGCGTTCGAGCGCGGGCTCGTGACGCCTGCCCGCTGGGACAAGTTCCTGGCCGGTGATTTTTCGGCGCTCTCGCCGGAGGAGCAGCGTGGCGCAGCCACCTTCGTTCGAGTGGGCTGCACCAGCTGTCACAATGGAGCCTACGTCGGCGGACAGTCGTTCATGCGCCTCGGCGCCTCCCGGCCGTGGCCGGTGCTCGCCGACAGCGGTCGTATCAAGGTGACGAAACAGCCCGCTGACCTCTACGTGTTCAAGGTTGCCGCGCTGCGGAACGTGGAAAAGACCGGTCCGTACTTCCACGATGGCTCGGTCGCGGGGCTCGACTCGGCGATCCGAATGATGGCTCGGCATCAGCTCGGCGTGGAGCTCACCAACGCCCAGGTGCGGGACATTCACACATGGTTCGGCTCCCTCACCGGTGAGTTGCCGGCGGATTACATCGCTCAGCCGCCGCTGCCGAAAGGAGGAAACTGAGTCCGGCGGCGCTCTCGGACGATCAACCGGCTTGCGGATATCAGTTCGACGCGCTGGCCCGCTCCGCGATGTGCTGCCAGGGCCAGCGCCCCTCGACCTCGAGCTGGAGCGTCATGCTCAGAAACGTGCGAATGAGCACGATGAGCCCGAGCGTCAGGATGTTCAGCAACGTTGGATCCACCACGACGCTGCGGATGATGTCGCCAGCGATCAGGAACTCGAGTCCAAGCAGGATGGCACGTCCGACATTTTCGCGCAGCAACCGATAGGACTCGGCGAAGGTGGCACCGCCGCGCAAGAGAAACCGAGCCACGGAAACGAACGCGCCAAGTGCGACGATC
>DATISA010000191.1:0-5571 GCA_035469245.1 Gemmatimonadaceae bacterium | reverse complement strand
CGTACACGGTGCGGACGATCAGCGACGATGCCGTGCGCTTATGGATCGACGGCCGTCTTGCGATCGACGACTGGACGCCGCACGAGTCGATCGTCGACACCGCGCCGATTCGCGGCGGCAAGCACGAGCTGCGCGTCGAGTACTACCAGGTGGACGGCTGGACGGAGCTACGCGTGGACATTCTTCGCGGCACGCAGCGGGCCGGCGGCTCACCGGGACCGCACTGACGGACTGGCGGCTACGCCTCGGCCATCTGCGGCCCGTCGTCCTTCCTGGCCTGCAGGTAGATTCGCTCGAAGAACACCGGCTCGCCCCCGCGCAGGGGTTGGTCGGGCTCGGGCCGCCGGTGCTCGCGGCCCTTGAACGCGAGATAGCTCCCCACCGCGAGCACGACGGTGACGATGAACGCCACCAGCACCACGGTCGACAACAGCATGTTGATGTCCATCATTCCCTCCGCTGAGGCGAAACAGAGACCAATGCGAGAACGCTAAATGCGTCCCGCGCGCTGGAGCTTGCCCCAGCCCATCTTGACGTTAAGGAATTCCTCGACGGTGGCGCAGATCTTGGCCACATCCACCGTCGTGATGAAGAAGAACCGGTACAGGACAGCCATCGGTACGAGCCGGAGATCCTCCTCTTCCATGGCCACCGTGTGGAGCGCCGCCGCCAGGTCGAGCCAGGTGAGCAGCAACCACCAGTACAGCACATACACCGGCGCGCCGGCGGCCAGTGCCGCGATCGAGAAGAACGAGTTGCCGAACACGTTCATGATCGGCCACGCGATGGCCTCGAACAGCATGGACTGCAGCGACAGCCACGTCGCGAAGCGCTTGCGCGGCGTGAAGAATGCTCCCGAGTGCTTCTTGAGCGCCTGAAGAATGCCACGCGTCCAGCGGTAGCGCTGCTTGAGCAGTTGATAGAGATGCTCGGGCGCTTCGGTGTACGCGATCGCGCGATCCTCGTACACCATGTGCCAGCCGGCCGTCAGCAGCTTGAGCGTGAGATCGGCGTCCTCGGCGTACGTGTCGGTGTCGTAGCCGCCAACCCGAGTGAGCGCGTCGCGGCGGAAGATCCCGATCGGACCGGGGACGATGTTGACGGCGCGAAGAAATCCCTGCGCGCGCCGGGCCATGTTGAGGCCTTCGATGTACTCGAGTGCCTGCAGCAACGTCCAGAGGTTGCGGCGGTTCACGACCTTCACGTTTCCGGCGACCGCTCCCACTCGCGAGTCGCGGAAATGCGGCATGGCGTACCTGAGCGTGCCGGGCGCCAATCGCGAATCGCCGTCCATGCACAGCACGAACGGAGTGCGCGCCAGACCAATCCCGGTGTTGAGCGCACTGGCCTTGCCGCCGTTGCTCTTGCTCACCACGCGCACGGTCGCCCGTCCGTAGTAGCCCTCGAGGTCCGCGGCTCTCGCGTACGTCTCATCGGTCGACCCGTCATCGATCACGAGGATGTCGTACGCCGGATAGTCGAGCTCGAGAAGGCTGCGGATCGCGTTCTGAATCACCTTCTCTTCGTTGAACGCCGGGACCAGAATCGTCACCAGCGGTTCGAAGCGCTCGCCGTCCTCGGGCGCGGTCTTAGCCTCGACGTGGTGCAGATATCCGAGCCAGAGGAGCGCGAAGTATCGGGTGATCGTGAACATCAGGAAGGTGGTCACGATCACGATCGCCACGCGGAGCGGAGGGTTGCTGACCTCGATGTGCGTCCGTGGCAGCAGGAACACCACGGAGCCAGCGACGATCACCAAGCACACCGCGGCAGCGATGACGAAGACGAGGTAGCGGCGTTTCATGAGTCGGTTACGGGACGATGCGAAGGCGAAGGCTGGCGCGAGCCGAGTGGTATCCGCTCTGGCGGACACCGTCGGCGTAGTCGCCGTCCAGCGTCAAACCCCACCAACGGCGCCGGTAGTCCAGCGCGAAGCCGCTCATGAGCTGCGCGGCATTTCGATCGGCCAGGTCGGCGCGATCGGCGAACATCTCCGACGCGACGCCGATGCCGGGCAGTACGCGCGCGCTGAAGCTGAAGCCCATATCGTGACGTGAGGCGAACTCGAGTCCGAGCGCGTGCGACGTGAACCGGCGCGGATCCCAATAGAGATCGCTCGCGTGGGTGAATCCGATCGTTCCACCCGAGTAGAGCGCCGACAGCCCAAAGCCAAGCGGATACCTGGCGCCGAATTGCAGCGACGTACGCGCATTGCCGTCGCTGAGCCACATCTGGTCCACACCGACCGAGAACGCCGCCGGGCCGATCGGCACGGTCAGCGCCCCATTCGCTCCGGTGTACGTGAGGGTGCTCGCGGACATGAGCCATTGGTACGTCGGTCCGGTTCGGACTTCGAACGAGGTCCAGAATCGTCGCCACGGTCCAGTCGCGCTCAGCGAGCCGTAGCCGAACGAGCCGAGTTCGTCGTAGCGCATGATGCCGCCGCTGCCGGCGACGCGAAACGAGCCGAAATGGTTCACGAGCCCGATGTCGGCCGCTTGCCCGTAGAGGCTGTCGAGCCGTCGCAGATCCGCCCCAACCGTCAAAGCCGTATTGGTCCCGATCGCGATGCCATTCGCAAGTCCGGTGGTGTACAGCCCGAAGCCCGCGTTGTCGCCAAGGTACGACGACGTGGAGAACACGCCGACGTCGCGGTCGAGCCTCGCGGCGGCCTGCCGTCGCTGCGCCATCTCGAGCTGTTCGATGCCCGCGGCCGCTCCGGCGTCGCCAGGATGAATCATGTCTGCCCGCGCATACGCGTCACGCGCGCGCTCCGGGTTGCCACGCCAGCGATACAGATCGCCGAGCATCACCCACGCTTCTGGGCTGGGGCGCATCGCGGTGGCCTGCGTCAGATCACGCTCGGCCGCGTCGCCATCGCCAAGGAGCTCGTGGAGTTGACCACGCGCAATCAGGAGTTCCGGCGTGGGATTGCTCTTGAGCAGGATGTCGTACTGCTTCGTGGCCGCCTTGCGATCGCCCGACCACGCGAGGGCTTCGGCGTACTGTTGGCGAAGCGCTTGATCACTCGGCGAGAGCGCGACCGCGCGGCCCAAGAGGCGCGCGTTGCCGAGCGAGTCACCGGCGCTCGCGTGCGCACCCGCGCCTTCGCGAACGAGCGTCAACGGCGCGGACTGGTCGGCTGCGAGCACGGTATCGAAGTGCGCGGTCGCAAGCTCCGGATGACCCTCGCGCACGTACGCCCGCGCGAGCGCGAGGCGGTAGCGGATGAACGTCGGGTCTTCGGCGACCCAGCGCGACGCGTCGGCGGAGGAAGGATCGTACGCGTCGCGAGCGAGACGCAGCATCGCGACAAGCGAAGAATCGGACGGCCGGCGTTCGGCGACCCAATGGAGCTC
The DNA here is from genome assembly GCA_035469245.1 of Gemmatimonadaceae bacterium. Taxonomy (GTDB): domain Bacteria; phylum Gemmatimonadota; class Gemmatimonadetes; order Gemmatimonadales; family Gemmatimonadaceae; genus JAQBQB01. The sequence goes on along the minus strand of DATISA010000191.1, from coordinate 2,212 downwards.
CGGCTCTGCTTCGCGCGGATGATTGCTCCACGCGAGTGCCCGAGCCATGCCAAGGTGGGCGTCGACGTTCCCGGTGTCGGCGGCGATGAGGATTCTGTAATTCGCCGCCGCACTGTCGTATCGTTGGGCGGCGAGAAGCGCCGCGGCGTACTCGGCGCGTATCGCCGTGTCCGCGGTCGTTGCCAGGAGCTGCCGATAGCGCTCGAAGCCTTCGTCGAGCCGGTCGTTGCGCACGAGTAGCCGTGCCAGCTCGCGCAGCGCCTCGGGATCGGCAGGATGCTTTGCATCCCAGCGCTCGAGCGTCGCGATGGCGTCGGCCGGACGGTCCTGCTGACCAGCGACGAACACCCGGTCGCGCATCTGTTGCCGCTCCGACGGCTTCCATACGGGCACCGGCTTGGCACGCGGCGGTGTCACCGCCGGTGCCGCCGCTGCCGTTGATGATGGAGCCTTTGCCGTGTCGAGAGCCTTGGCGTGTGTGGCAGGCGGCACGACGGGCGCGACCGAGGTCGGCGCAGTGTGCCGGGGTGCGCTCGGCGCTACCGGCGCCGAGGCGGTCGATGCGATGCGCACTGGCCGATGCGCGAACGGACCCCAGACATGCCAGCCGCCATTCGAGCGGATCGAGATCGCTGCCCCTGCACCAATCGCCAAGACCACGACGATCAGGGCCGGCGTATACCATCGCCGCGACGACATCAGCCGAAGGAGCCGAGGACCGTGCGCAGCCGTTCCTGGTCGGTCGGGTAGGCCAGGTAGTCGATGATCAGCTCACCGCGCCCTTCGTTCTGCCAATTGTCGCGCAGCCGGTCAGCGAAACACGGGGCATGTTTTCGGCCCGTTCCGTGGAGATAGATGAGCACCTGGTTGTCGACGACACCCACGAGGTCGCCGTTCACGGCTCGGACCGTACGCAGCGTGACTGTGGCGAGGTTGGTGAGCTCGCCCGGAGGCGCCGTAATCACGAGAACGCAGAAGAACGCCAGCGGATCCATGGCGGTGACTGCCTGCACCGCGTTCCGGAACCCCGGTCCGTCGAACGGTAAGCGCGCGCCGCTGCGGGTGGGCTGCGGCGGCACAGCCTGCTGCGTCGGCGAATCCGAGAAGTCGGATGCGCGACGCGCGGGCATCACCGCCATGGGCCTCGGCGGCGTGACGCGGACCGCGCCGTTGCTCAACTTCACGTTGTAGTGATTCTGCAGCATCCGGATGGCTTCCTGCGCCGCTTCCGGTGGAAGGTCGAGCACCAGGCGCTGGCGATCAGGAAATCCAGGCGAATCCTCCTGCAGCCATCGCAGCTCGTCGCCGGCGGCTGCGAATCCGCTGCCCGGCTCGATGCGGTACATGATCGGGGCGACCGAGGGGACCCGGTAGCGCACCTTGCGGATCTCGATCTGCCGCTGCCGCTGCCGATCAGCCGACAGGTGGAAAATCGCCGCGGCGCGCTGGATGAGCGGATCGAGGCGCCGGTCGTACACGCCAGCGAGATCACCCGGATATGTCACGAGCGAGGTGCAACCCAGCTCGTCGAGCAACTGGAGCATCGCTACCGCGCTGCTGTCCGACGAGCCGCCCGCGTCGACGAACGGCACGACGGAATCGATCACGAAGCGCGTCGGAGATTCGGGCGCAAGCAGCGTTCGCAACTCGGCAAACGCCACGTCGGGCGAAGGAGCGCGCGAATACCGGCGCGAGAAATCGAGCGTGAACCGCAGCAGCACCAGCCGGCCGGCAGACACTTCGCCGGCGATGTCGATCCCGAGGAACTCGCCCTGCGAAAGCAGGTCCTGCGGGTCGTCCTGCGTGAGAATGGCGCCTCGCTGGCCGGCCTTGATGCCAGCCATGAGGAACTGCAACGCGGCGATGCTCTTGCCGGTGCCGGGCGCGCCGCTCAGCACGTAGGTCCGGGCGGGCATCAACCCGTCCAACTGACCATCGATTGGGGCGATACCAGACTGAATGAGGTCCGTCCTCGGCGCTACACGAGGCACGAACTGCTGAGCGGTGTTCGTCACGGTCAACGGGTTTGGGACGACGTGTCTGTGATGTGGCTTACTGTAGAGCTGGCCGTTCCAAATACCGACGAGGCCGCATCAGACTGGGCAACACAAATGGTCCTCATGCACATGCCCGTTCATGAGAGCGTCCGCGGCAGGGCCGGTCCTCGGTGGGAGCCCTTCGTATCCAACGGATGATGCGGCGCAACTTCGTG
>DATISA010000190.1:0-5154 GCA_035469245.1 Gemmatimonadaceae bacterium | reverse complement strand
CGACGCGCCGCACCCAGGTTTCGACGTCCAGCGCAGCCTTGCGAGGCGCTGGCAGCTTGGCCAGCCGGGCGTACGCCGACATGAACCGAACCAGTGCTTCGGACCGGCCGCCGATGACCGTCAGGCCCCGCTTCAGATCATCGAGGTCCGGGGCCACACTCGGCCGATCGAGCAGCGACAGCAGGCTGCCGGTGATCGACTTGATGGGTGCGAGGGAATTGTTGATTTCGTGGCTCAACACCCGCACGATGCGCTGCCAGGCCTGCAGCTCCTCCTCGCGCAAAGATTTCGTAACGTCCGTCAGCACGAGGAGCGTGTGCGGCCGGCCATCCTGGCGGAAACTGCCACGCCTGACCTCCCAGCGTCCGGCGCCGCCAGCGAACGTGACGTCCATTGTCCGCGGCGACGGTCCCACCAGCCCATCCGCCAGGCCTGCTTGCTCGGCGGTGCGCCCGAGCAGCCGTTCGGCGGGTTGGGCGAGAAGCCGCTCGCCGGCGCGGTTCACCAGCCGCACCCGATCGGCATCGTCGAACGCGAACACGGCGACGTCGATCTCCGACATCACGGTGCGCAGCAACGCGGTGGCTTCCATCGCGCCAAGCCGCTGCGTGCGAATCGTCTCGCCGAGCAGGTTGGCCTCGAGGAGGGCGAGGCCCAGGGCGTCGTCGCGATCCGCGCCGCGAGCACGGATGGAGTAGTCACCCTCGCGCAGCGCGGCCAGCATGTTGGAAAGGGTTTGCAGTGGACGCACGACACGCTCGCGGACCACCGCCGCCGTGATGATCCACGTGCCCACGGCGAGGATGCCGAGCGTCCACTGCACCTTGCCGCTGTAGCCGCCTCGCCAGAGCAGCACGAGCGCGATGGCCACGGCGGGGAGCCCGCCGACGAGAGCCAGCCGAAAAACGAGACGCTCGTGGTGCGGGGCGCGGGACGGTCCCGCGCCCCGCTCAGAGGCCATGGCTCGCCAGGCGCCGGTACAAGGCGCTGCGCGACAATCCGAGCGCCTGCGCGGCGCGGCTCACGTTCCCGTCGTACCGCGACAGTGCTTTTTGAATGAGCATTTTCTCAACATCCTCCAGCGGCAGGTCCTCGAGCCGCGGGGCCGCGCTCGATCCGGCGCGGAGCCCGAGATCGGCCGCGCGTACCTGGTCGCCCGGCGCGAGCAGCACGGCGCGCTCGACGACATGATCGAGCTCGCGGATGTTTCCCGGCCAAGGATGCGTCAGCAGGGCCTGCATCGCTCCCGCGTCGAAGCCGGTGAGAGGCTTTCGATAGCGCGCGGCGTGGCGGCGAAGGAAGTGCATCGCCAGCGGCGCGATGTCCTCGCGCCGGTCGCGGAGCGGCGGCAGGTGCACCTCGATCGTGTTGAGTCGAAAGAGCAGGTCCTCCCGAAACCGTCCCTCGATGACCTCTTTTTGCAGATCGGCATTCGTGGCCGAGATCACGCGAACGTCGACGTGGCGCGCCTTGGACGAGCCGACGCGCTCCACGTCCCCCGTCTGCAGGACGCGCAGCAGCTTGGATTGCAGCGCGAGCGTCACCGTCCCGATCTCGTCGAGAAAGAGCGTGCCGCCGTCGGCGAGCTCGAACCGCCCCACGCGATCGGTCTTGGCGTCGGTGAACGCGCCCTTCACGTGCCCGAACAACTCGCTCTCGAACAGTCCCTCCGACAGCCCGCCCATGTTCACGGCGATGAACGAGCGCGTGCTCCGCGGCGAGGAGGCGTGCAGCCATTGCGCGACCAGCTCCTTGCCCGTGCCGTGCTCCCCGGTGATGAGCACGTTCGCGTCCGACGGCCCCACGCGTTCCATGAGCTGGAGGATGGGCTTCATCTTGGGAGATTCGGCGATCATCTGCGGGAGGTGGTCGCGTCGCAGCAGGCGATTCTCCGACTCCAGCCGCTGCGCCCGTCGCAGCGCCCGTCCCAGCTCCACCTGCGTGGCGATGATCGACGCCAGGCGCGCGTTGTCCCACGGCTTCTCGATGTAGTCGCGCGCGCCGCGCCGCATCGCTTCGACCGCGTTGTCGATGCTCCCCCATGCCGTCATCACGACGACCGGCATGTTCGGCTCGAGTCGCGCCAGCGTCGCCAGCAGGTCCAGGCCCTCTTTGCCGGACGTCGTGTCGCGCGTGTAGTTCATGTCGAGCAGACACGCGTCGTAATCGCGGCGCTCGAGCGCGGCCAGCGCGGCCGCGGGTGAATTCACGGTGTGCACGTCGAAGCCGTTGCCCTTGAGCAGCAGGCGCAGAGCCTCGAGCACATCGGGCTGGTCGTCGGCGACGAGAATGTGCGGCCGGGCGGAGTCGTCGTTCATCGACTGATCATAAGCCGGCGTCACTCCGAGCGCAGCGCCACCATGGGATCGACGCGCGCGGCCCTCCGGGCCGGAATCCACGCGGCGACCAGCGCGACGGCGATGAGCGCGCTCACCGGAACCGCCACGGCCGCGGCCTCGAGGCCGCCGACGCCGAACAGCACGAATCTGACGAGGCGCGACGTGCCAAACGCCACGACGAGACCGATCGCCAGTCCGGTACCGACCAACCTCGCTCCACGCCGCACGAACAGCGCGACATTGGCGCCGATGCCAACGGCGAGCAGCAGCGCGGCCCCGACGCTGAAACCTGGTGCGCGCGCGAGCCGGCGAACGGCGTAGGTCAGATCCTGGATCATTCTGCGCATCGTCCCGTGCTGGAGGGCGAAGGGGAGGGAGAAAGGAAGAACCGCTCACCTGCCAAAGGAAACTGCGTGCCAGACAGCGGCACGCAGCAACTTGCAGACGTCGAACGAGTTAGGGGGTTTCGTGGCCCCTCACGGCGCGCGGGCGTGTGGGCGAATGTGGGATGGAGCGTCCCACATTCGCACAGCATCAGATGGCGGGTCCCTCGGTGCCGGTGATCCATCCGTCGCGCAGCTCGATGATGCGATTGCCGTACTTGGCGTTCTCCTCCGAGTGCGTGACCTGGATGATCGTCGTGCCCTCGCTATTCAACTTCTTGAATAGCTCCATGATCTCGCGTCCCTGGCTCGAATGCAGGTTGCCCGTTGGCTCGTCGGCCAGAATGAGCTTGGGTTTCGCGATCACCGCGCGCGCGACGCCGACGAGTTGCTGCTGCCCGCCGGAGAGCTGGCGCGGATAGAGATCCTTCTTGCCGACGATGCCGAATCGGTCGAGCGTGTCGGCGACGATCGCCTCGCGTTCCGACTTCCGCACGTTCCGATACGACAGCGGAATGTCGAGATTCTCGGCGACCGTCAAGTCGTCGATGAGGTGGTACTGCTGGAACACGAAGCCGATGTGCTCCTTGTTCAGCCCGACGCGCTGCTTGTGCGCCATTGCATGCACCGGCTGGCCGAGAAAGAAGAACTCGCCCGACCACGCGCTGTCGAGCATCCCGAGGATCGAGAGCAGCGTCGATTTGCCCGCGCCCGAGGGGCCCATGATCGACACGAACTCGCCGGGCTGGATGTCGCCCGTGATACGGCGCAGAACGAACGTACGGCCGGCCGCGGTCTCGAATACTTTCTCGATGCCGTGCATCGAGATGAGTGGTCCCACGATTGGCGCTGGCGGAGCGTCGCGGCTGACGGTCTTGGGCCTGGAGAAGAGAGTCATAGTGATGGCAAGTTAACGCGCGGCGCGGCGTCTGCCGACGAGCGCGGCGGGTGTCGGTGATTCGCTTACTCCGCCCGCAGCGCGTCCGCGGGTAAGCCTCCGGCCTGCCGCGTGATCGAGGCTCGTTGCAGCGACGATTTTTCGGGATCTCGACTATCGGCTGCGACGACTCACAGCCGATAGTCGAGCGCTGATCGCAGTCAGCGCATTACAGTCCGACGTTCTCTCCGCGACGCTCTTCCACGACGCGTCCGTCGAACAGGTGCACCGACCGGTCGGCGTGCGCCGCGTAGCGCGGATCGTGCGTGACCATGCAGATCGTCGCGCCGCCGCGGTGCAGCTCGCGGAGCAGCTCCATCACCGCTTCGCCGTTGGTCGAGTCGAGGTTTCCCGTCGGCTCGTCGGCGAGGAGGATGAGGGGATCGCCGGCAACCGCGCGTGCCACGGCGACGCGCTGCTGCTGACCGCCGGAGAGCTGCGCCGGATAGTGCTTCATGCGATGGCTCATGCCCACGCGCTCCAGCGCATCGGTGACGCGCTGCTTGCGCTCGGCGGCGGACATGCCGCGGTAGGTGAGCGGCAATTCGACGTTCTCGTAGACCGTGAGGTCGCCGATCAGGTTGAACGCCTGGAAGATGAATCCGATCTGTCGATTGCGAATCCGCGCGCGCTGTGATGGTGTGAGCTGCGCGACCGGTTCGCCGGCCAGCGTGTACTCTCCGTCCGACGGCGTGTCGAGCAGTCCGAGGATCGAGAGCAGCGTCGTCTTGCCGCAGCCCGACGGGCCGGCGATGGCGACGTATTCGCCCGGTGCAACCTCGAGATGAATGTCCTGAAGAGCGTGCGTCTCCACCTCGTCGGTATAGAACACCTTTTTGATCCCGGACAGACGGATCAGCGCCTGATTGCCGTTCGGGGCACTCATCGGGAAGGCTGCCGGCGACGAGGATGCGGACTCTGTGGCCATTGGTCGGAGGGGCTAGAGGGTTGGAGGACGAAGGCTCGAGGGCTCGAAGGTTCGAAGGTTCGAAGGTTCGAGTAACGAGCCCTCGAGCCCTCGATCCATCCAGCCCTCTATTTGATTCTCACTCGGTTCGTGTTGTCGAACGGTGTCATGTCGGACACGATCACGCTGTCGCCGATCTGCAAACCGCCTCTCACTTCGATCGTGTTCACGGAGGCCTTGCCGAGCTGCACCGTTACGCGCACGGCTTCGCCCTTGTTCGGTAGCACCTTGAAGATTCCGACCGAGCTGTTCGGCTGGCCAAAGCCCGGGCGCGCGACGTACAGCACGTCGTTCAACCGTTCGATCTGGATCGTGCCGTCCACCGCCACGTCGGACCGCGTGCCGGCAGGCAGCGTGTCCTCGATCGACACTTCCACGGTCACCGTGCCGACGACCGACGACGGGTCGGTACGCATCACGTGTCCTTTCACGACGTTGTTGTTGTGCAGGTCGATCGTCGCGGGAAGGCCCGGCACGATGTCGACCGCCTGCGTCTCCGGGACGCGAAGCACCGCCTTGAGCTTGCCC
>DATISA010000189.1:0-2273 GCA_035469245.1 Gemmatimonadaceae bacterium | reverse complement strand
CGAGGCAACGCCGCGGTTGTCGCCCGACGGACGATTCGTCGCGTACGAATCTGCGAGGACCGGCGTCAACGAGATCTATGTCCGGCCGGTCACCGGAAGCGGAGAAGAGGTGAGGGTGTCGACCGCTGGCGGAATGGACCCGGTGTGGTCGCCGAGCGGCCACGAAGTGTTCTTCGTCGAGGGAACCGGATCCTGGGAGCTCTCTGCCTCGCCAACGGCGCGACTGATGGCCGCGCAGGTGGCGACTTCTCCGCGGTTCGCCGTGACCGGCGTGCGGCCTCTGTTCCCGTTGCGGCAATACATGACGATTCTTGGCCGCTCGTCCTACGACGTATTTCCGAATGGCGACTTCCTGCTGCTCGCCGTGCAATCCGATTCCGCGCGATCGGTTCCGCTCGTGGTACGGACAAACTGGGCGTCGTTGCTCGGCGAGCGCCGCGGCGATCGCACACCATAGAGGCCGACGACGGCCTCTCCCGGCCGCCTAGAGCACCAACATACCGGCGAGGATTGGCCCGGCCGGCACGAGCTGCTTTCGTTGCGCGTCCACGCGCACGTTGAGCCCTTCGAGGGACCGTGCGCCGAGCAGGACCATGTCCCCCGGCTCGGCGAAGACGACGAAGTCCGGAGCCTTGGCGCCCGCGGCGTGCACGATCGCGATCCCCACCGGTCGATCCAGCTGACGACCGTCAGCGACGATGAATCGCTGCGTATGCTCGGGTCGAATTCCAAGGTTCGCCAGCACGTCGGCCGGAATCCACGTGTACTCGCTCCCCGTGTCGACGAGCGCGTCGCCGACCACACGTATTTCGCCGCGACGCACGACGTTCTCGATCATGATCGTGGTCCGGAACGTTCCCGTGTCCGACATGCTATCCGGCCTCAGGGCAGGTGACGACACCGAACTGTTGCGGGAGGGATCGCCGGACCGCAAGGGCAGCCGCTCGACCCGTCGATGTCCCGCTCACGCCAGGCCCGCGGCTCGAGCTGACCTCTTGCGCAAATCTCGGCCAGATTTCTAACTTGATAATCGATGAATCATTTTACGTTAATACGAACTGTCGCATCCTTCACTGTCGTCGGCTCAGCAGGATATCTGGGATGAGGCGCTCTCCCGACTCATCTCTCCGCCCATCGATTTGGCGATGGCTCGCACCAGCCGTCCTCATATCGGCGACGACGGGCTGCACCAGTGTCACCGAGGGGTGCAACACCATTGCGCTAGCATCCATTCAAGTCGATGTCGTCGACGCGGCCACCGGCGCTCCAGCAGCCGCGGGGTCGACTATTCTCTTACAGTCGAGCACCTTGCGGGATTCCGTGGCGGCGCCGACGACCCCGAACACCTTGCTCACGGCCTACGTCTGGTACGAGGATCGCGCCGGTCCGGGCGAATACACCATAACGGTGTACAAACCGGGCTATCAAACTTGGTCGGACTCGCACGTTGAAGTCGGATCATCGCGGTGCGGTGTCAGCGGGCTCTCACGGGTTACGGCTATGCTGCGCGCGATCGGAGGCGCGGACAGACGATAGCGGGTGAGGCGCACAATCACCCCGCCAACGCGGCCCTTACCCGATGTCACTCCCGCCGCATCGCTGCCACCGGATCCGCGCCCGCCGCGCGGCGCGCCGGCCCGAACGTTGCCACCATCGCCATCGCGCAGATCACGACCACCACCGCCAAGTACGCGAGTGGATCGACTGGGCGTACGCCATATAAGACTTTGCTCAACCCCGCCGCGATCGCAATAGTGATCAGCGATCCGATCGCCGCGCCGATGACCACACGCCGGCCGCTCTCCCACAGCACCATCCGAATCAGGCGCGCCCGCGTGGCGCCGAGCGCGGCACGGATGCCGATCTCTCGCCGCCGCCGCGCCACCGAGTACGCCGCCACGCCATAGATCCCCGCCGCCGCCAGTACGAGCGCCAGCATGCCGAACGCGCCGAGCAGCACGACGCCCGCGCGAACCGGGAGCAGCGTGATCGCCATGTCGTCGACCATTCGCACCACCGGCGGCGGCGGTAGCGTCGGCGCCCACGTGCCCAGCACGGTCGAGATGGCGCGGCGCACCTGCGGCACGTCGGCGCTGGTACGGAGCTGGAGGGTCATCTCTCCCCGCTGCTCCTGCGTGTACGGCATGTAGACCGTCGGCTTGGGCGCTTCCCCGGCGCTCACGTAGTCCGCGTCGCGCGCGATGCCGACCACTTCGACCAACGGAGCATCGGGACCGCCGCCCCAGTGGAATCGCTTGCCCAGCGCGTCCGAG
>DATISA010000188.1:0-16283 GCA_035469245.1 Gemmatimonadaceae bacterium | reverse complement strand
TTGATCGTTCCACTTGGCTGCATTCTTCGTCTTGGTATCGCTCCACCGAAGCAGCGTCACCCGCACGTCGTTGCCGTTCACCGCATCGAGCCCGCGGTGATGCACCACGATGTCGACCTTGAGCTTTTGCGCGGGCAGCGTGCACGACGTCTGGGTGAGATCGCCTTCGACGAGCGTCGGGCTGAGCTCGTACAGATCGGCCTCCGTCGGAATGCCGGCGCCCCACGGGTCGGCCGAGGAATGCGGCGCCACCATTGCCGCATTCCAGAAAGTCTTATCGATGCGCACGATCTTCGACGCCGGCGGCGGCTGGATCGGCGCGCCGAGGTCGCGGAGCGCTTCGTTGAAGTAGCTGTCCCACGCCCCCGTTGCGCGCACGCGCGGATCGTTGGTCTTGGAGCGGAGCGCCGACTGAAAGCGGCGTAACGCTTCGGGGTCGATGGACGGCGACGACTGGGTCCACGGCAGCGACTTTGGCGCGGCGCGCGGAAGCGACGCGCGGCGAGGCCGGAGGTCGGGGCTGCCGTGCCACGAGCGCGGCGTCTTGAGATCGCGTTTGGTCTCGACGGCGCGTGTGCGATACCGAAGATCGTCCTCGTGCGCGCGCACGAAGGTGAGGTCGGTGACGTCGGGCGTGTCCAGCCGGAGTTCCCAGACGCCGCGCGCGGCGATGCCCGCCCGGAGCAAGCGAATTCCGCCATCCGAAAAGATGGCCAGATCTTCGACCGACGCCTCCGGCAGTCCGTTGACGCGGGAATTCCAGTCCCAGGTTGGCGCACTGCCGGCATGATCCGTTCGCACGCCGAACCACACGCCGACCGTCGTGCCGACCCAGACTTCCAGCGGGAATGCGGGATCGCACACGATCGACGTCACCGGCGCGGGCACGCCTTTGGGGTCGGTGCGGAGCTTGGTCGGATACCAGTTTGACGCGCCGTCGAACCACCACAATGTGTCGACATCCTTCTTGTCCGGATCGCCGACCGTGCCAACGTACACGGCGCCCACCGAGCCGTGCTGCGCGGGCGGCTGTCCGGCACCGGGTGGTGGATCGAGATTCACCGCGAGGTCGGTCCACACCGTTGCGTCGAGCATGGACGGCGGAGCCGGAGGGGGCGGTGGACCTGGTGGCGGCGGAGGGTTTCTCTTCTTTGCTTTGCCGCTCGGCGGCGGCGTGGGAGGACTGCCCGGTGGCGGAGGCGTGATCGTGATCCCGGGCATCACCGGCACCGCGGTCCACGTGCCCGGGCCACCGGCGGAGTCGGAGCCCGCCGTGCGCGAATAGCGCTGCAAATTCGATTGCCCGAGCACCCACGCGACCTCGGGGCTCTGCCACCGGCACACCGTGATCGACTGTCCGAACGTATCCTGCGTGAGGTTCGCTGGTAACGGATCGGTGCCCGTCGGAAGCGTCACCCAGTTCGTGCCGAAATCCTCGGTGTACCACACGCGGTCCGTGCCGAGAATGATCTGGCCGACGTTGGGCGCGGCCGGCGGCGGAGCGCCGCGCCGATTGGGGATTGCGGCCGCCGCCGAGTAAAACGCCGCATTGTCGAACTCTCCTTGCGCAAACGTTCCGCCGCGCGTGAGCAGTGCTTCCGCCGCGACACTTCCATCGGACGACGACCAGTATCCCTGGAAGTGCTCGCGCAAGAACCGGTCGGGCTTGACCGGGTCGAACACCACGCCGCCGCCGTCGCCGTCGCCAACGTGCCGCCACACACCGTTCGACACGCGCGTGATCACGCCATTGTCCTGCAAGCCGGTGACGACATGGCCTTCGCACGTCGGGTGGCTCGCGACGTAATTCGACTCGATGATCGACAGCCCGTTGTTACAGGGGATGAAGCCGACGTTCTTGGTCGGCTGATCCGAGCGGAAGACGCCGCCGTCGCACGTGGCCCAGAGCCGGTTGCCGTTGTTCGCGTACGCGACGGCATGCACGTCCGAGTGGACGCCGACGCCGAGCGGCGTGGGCGGATTCGGGTGGCCGAACGTCAACGTGCCCGCATTGTCGGCGACATCGGCCATCACGATCGCGCCATCATTCAGCACGGTGCCGTCCGGCATCGTCGCGTCGAAGTTGCAGCCTCCGATCACGATGCGATTCGGCATCGTCGGATGGACCGCCATCGCGATGTCGTAGAAGCCCTGGGCCCCGAGCACGTTGCCCATGCCGGCAGTGACCGGCGTGGCGACCGGCAGCGCGGCCGACGCCGCCGCGACCCGATAGAGATTCGGCGGGACATCTTTGCCCGCGTCGTTCAGCACGAAGATCTGGTCGGGCGGTGTCGACGCGGCGAGCACCGCGCGTCGCTGCTTCGAACCCGTTGTACCGATCTGCGTGAAATTGGTCTCGCTATTCGCGCGCACCCACAGGCCGGCTTTCGCGCCATGGCGCACCCACACCCACAGGCGCGCCGGGCGCGCGCCGTCGGCCGACGTCCACAGCGCGTCCGTGATTTCGTCGGTGAGCGTGTTGAATGGCGTCCCGGTGACCGGCGTCCAATCCTTGTCCACGCCGGCCGGATCCGGACGTTGCAGCAGTCCAATCGTGGTCGCGGCAACCATCGTCGTGCTGGCCGGGTCGCGCGCGATGGCGTTGACGCCGCGCCCGATCAAGTTCTTCGCTTCGCGCTGCCACGGATCATCTGACGCCGACGCAGCCGGACCGTGCGCGAACAGGATGCCGAGTCCTCCCATCGACGATCCCGGCTGTGCGTCGGGAAGCATTCCCGCCTGGCCAAATGCCGTTTCGCCAGTACCGACGAACACGTCGTCGTCGGATTCGGCGCCACCGAACTTCACGAACACGGTGCCGCACGCGTTCCGCTGTGCGGGCCGCGTGATGCCCGCGACGTTCGTCGGCGCGAAACCGCCGAGTGCGCGCCAGTTCTCGCCGGCATCGGGCGAGTACCAGAGGCCTCCGGTGCCCGACGCCGCGTAGATACGCTTGCCCTGTGTGGGCTCTACCGCGATCGCGTTGACTCTCCCCGCGATGCGCGGCGTGCCCGTCGCCTGCCCGGCGACGACCGTCATCGGTCCAAGCGGTTGCCAGAGGAATGTCCGCCCGCTGGCCGGCGCAAACGGCCCACGGTGACCAGGAGGAGGAGCGGGAAGCCGACGTCCCGCGATCCGCGCGCCCTCGAGATCGAAATCGCTTCGTCGTTGCACGACGTACCGCGCGCGCGCCCCGGGATCGTCGTGCTCCTCGGCGCGCGGAACGTCGGGCCATTTGTATCGACTCACGGCGTGCCCCCACCCCCACCCCCACCCCCGCTGGGCGGCGTCTCGGGCGTGTCCGGCGCCACGCGAATCCATCCTTCGCGCAGCTCGGCTGGCGTGTCCGGCAGTAGCGCGGTCTGCGTCGCGGCAAGGATCGCGTCGGTCCGCCACGTCGCCGGCGTCTCACGCCACAGGAAGTTCTGGTTCTTGCCGAACACCGAGACCTTCGGCAATCGCACTTGTCCTTTCGTATCGAGATCGGTTTCGACGAGCACGGGCCCGGTGCGCAGCGACGGCGCGATGGCGGCGAGTCCCGGTCCGACCCAATCGCGCGCGAGCGCGATCGCGTCCCGCGGCAACAGCCCGGAAGTCAGCGTCGCCTTGCCGACCGGATGCATGAAGAGCGTGAGCGTCACCGTCTGGCCGACGTGCAGCGTGAGGGTGTCGGCGTCGTCGGTGCCGGCGATGTATGGATGATCGATCGGCGCTTTTGGCGGCATTCCGGCGACCGTCGCGTACAGGCCGAGCTGGCCGCGACTCCGTCCACTCTGCGTCGCGCTGCCGGCGATCGCCTTGTCCACGAGGCGGAAATGCGCGAAGTCGTCGTCGACGAAAAAGCCAAGCACGCCGTCGTCACTGCGCGTGAGCTCTCCGATTCGAATCGGAAACCCATACCGAGCGACCTGGCGCTCGACGTCCGCCCACTCCGCAGCGCGCGACGGATCGGAGAGATCGATGTCGTCGGGGGGCCACAGCTCGAGTCGGAGTTGCGCTCGCACCACGGCGATCGGCCGGCCGACGAGGCCCGCGACGTGCTCGCTGCCAAGTGACGCGAACGTGTCGACCGTCCACAGCGTGGTGTCGATGGCGCGCAGGAGCGCCGACAGCGCGGACTCACTGCCACTATCCGGCCCCAACGGCGACCCCGCGCGGGCGGCGGCATCGGCCGCTACGAGCCCCGCGGCGAAGCGACCCAGCGCCTGTTGCGCCGGCGCGAGTCCGTAGAGCGGCCCCGCGTCCGCCGGCCCCTCGCGGCCCGCGGCGATCTCCCACATCACCCCGCCGCTCACGGCCTCGTGTAAGAGTTCTCCAATTGGCGAGCCGTCGATACTGTAGACCTCCAGGCTCTCGTCGATGTGATCGGGCATCACGAAGCCCGCAACCGGATTCACCTGCAGCGACGGCTCGATCTGATCGACGCGTGCCTCGACGCCCTCGGTGCCCACGGCCGTGGACGCGTCGACGAGTCGGAGCCGCCAGCGCGCTGGCCGAAGCAGGCGCGGTCTGACCGCCAGCGCGCCGGGGCGCACATCGAGTGTCACGCGCGTCGGCGTGGCGATGTCGTCGACGGGCACATCGAGCGTGCGGCCGAACGAGTCGACGAGCCGCGCCCGCGTGAGCGTGATGCAGCCGGCGAGCAGGCCATGTGGCGGCGCCACCGGCGCGGGATTGCTCGGAAGTCCGCCATCGCTCGGCCGCCTCAGACCATCGCTCACCGGCAGGCCGAGCAGCTGCGTGCGCACGCCGTCGAGCGACGCGGTCACGATGTCGAGATTGCGCACCGCCTCGTCGAGGTGACGGAGCGCGTCCTCGGTCGCATCGTCGATGAGCCCCGCGGACACGGCATCCAGCGCGTCCTCGGCTTTCAGGTAATCGGCAATCGCGTCGTGTAGCGTGTTCGCGGCGCCCGTCGTGAGCAGGGCTCGGCCGCGGAGCGTCACAGTGTCGCCGTCGATGTCGGGAGCAGTATGCTCGAGATCGATCGACCCGAGTCGCCATGCGTCGAGCGTTTGCGGATCGAGCCCCTCGACCTTCACCTCCCACTCGAGCCACATCGGAATCCACGGCTGCGCCCAGGCCGTGACCCCGACGACGTCCGGATCGACGCCCTTGTAGAGCGAGAATTTTCGGAGCTCGTCGGCAACCTGTATTTGCGTTTGCCGAACGCCCGGTTCGCCGAGCATCACCTGCGCGGCGGCGGCTCGCTTGCGTTGCGCTTGCATCTTGCCACTCACGGGGCTGAACGCGACGGTCGCGCCGTCGTACACGCCGTTCTGGCCGAAGCGCATGACCGATTCCGCGGTGAGTCGGCGAAAAATCGCGCCACCGTCAGCGCCGGGCGGCGTCACCGCGTGCGCAATCCACGCGTTGTGATACGGATCGTGAAGCACGACTTCGCGAGCGAGCGTCGTGATCTCCGACGGGATCGAGCCGTTGCCCAACGAACGAATGAAGCGGTCCGTCGCGATGATGCCGGAGATCTCGCTGATCACGTGCGTCGGCCACCGGCAGGTCAGCTTGCCGTCGGCCGAGCCCCGGCCGTCGCCGCCGTGACGGAGGCTGCGCGATGCGCCACGAACGGCGACGAGCGGATCATGAGCGAACGAGAACCGCGGCGCGGGCCGATCGACGACCCGCGCTTCCGTTGGCTGGAGCACGTCCCCGACGCGCGATCGCGCAACGTCGTTGATCATCGCTTCCGTCGCCTCGATCAGCATCGGCTTGCCGGTCGTCGAGAACACGGTCGTCGCCTGGATGAACGATCCCCCTCCCCCGGCCATCGGGCCGGCGGCTTGGGTGTGCAAGCCAAACGAGCGCTTCGTGCCGGTGACCGGACTCGACGCCGCACGCTTGCGTCCGACCTTGAGCCCACCAACACCGCCGGTCTGTACACGCTGCAGATATCGGTCGGTGCCGGCCGAGCCGCCTGGTCGTGATGTGAACGCGGCGGAGTGCTCGTGATCCTCGAGCTCCGCGATGCCGTCAGGCGACGCGAGGCGATTGATCTTCTGCGATGTGAACGCGGCGATCAGTCGCTCGATTGCGCGCTTATCGTCGGCGGTCGCCTGTGGCGCCGCGGCGAAGGCAGCGAGCACGTCGTCGTCATGTTGTCCGATCGCCACGCCAAGCGCGCTGGAACCTGGACGCAGGTCGACCACTGGCGGACCAGCGACCGGCACGCCGTACACCGCGCCATGGAGGAGCGACGAGCGCAACTGCCACGGCTGCGCCGCGAATCTCTCGATCGCGTCGGTGGCAAACGCCGACGATGCCGTGATCGGCTGCTTCTCCATGAACGTCGCATCGATCGGCACGTACGCGCCCGACGCCGGCGCCGCGGCGCGCGCCACGCCGGCGTGTGGAACCGCGTCAGGCTCGAAGGGTCGCGGGCTCGACCAGCGATCCGCCGTCGTCAGGCCGAGCGCTTTGCGAAGCTCGAACTGCGCCTTGTCCTGCTCCAGCGCCCACTGCTCGTCGCCCCACTCGTAGAGCAGCCGCCAGCGCAGCCGATCGAGCAGCTCGTGCAAGCTGTCGTCGCTGCGCGCCGAGTCGAGCGCATCGGACGCGGCGTTCGCCCACCAGCCCGCGACGAGATACGCGGCGCAGTCCGCGTCGACGCCGTTCGGCGCAATGCCGGCGATGTCGCCGAGCGCGTCGTGGAACGCGAAGCGGTTGAGCACCGCGTCATACACGGCGGACCAGCTCACCGAGCCACCGACCGTGCCCGTGAGCTGCGACGAATCGATCGCGACGCCGGCCGGTATCGCGCTCTTCGAGGCAGCGCTACCCTCCGTCCACGAGCCAAGCGGCACCGCGATCGCGCGATCGGATTCCAGCACCCAGCCTGTCACGACGACATCGGTTGCATTCCTCGGCAATACGATGCGCAGCACCACCCAGCGGTCGGGAAGCAGCGGGAGCGAAAGACGGTTCTTTGCGCCCGCGGGACGTTGCTCGAGGGTGCCGCGGAGCAATGCGTCGGGCATCGCCCAATGCAGGTGAACCCCGGCCGGCCGCGGCGTGCCGGCGTCGAATGGATCGGGCATTCCGTCTTCGGGATTCTCCACCGCGATCCCCTTGTCGCCCGCGACGAGCATCGGAAGCCGCACCATCTTCTCGGCGCTGCTCGGCGGCACGTACAACGCCTGCACGTCGATCGGTACGAGCAATCGGTGCTCACGCAGGAGATGGCGATCCCACGTCGCGATCTCGCCGAGGTCGAGTTGCGCGCGATCAGCCGCCAGGAACCGCTTGCTGGCGATGATCTCGCGAATCGTTCCGCCATCGAAGTTGGCTGGACCTGTCATGGCATCACCGGGATCACTTTCGATTGCACGGTGGTCTTCCACTCCGACAACGCGATGCTCACCGTGAATTGGTCGAGGTTGTAGAACCGCTGGCCCTCGAGGTTTTTGGGGTCGCCGAACACCTGGCGATACGGGAATCGCAGCATCTGCAACGCGTACTCGTTGGGCTCGAGCGTGCCGCCCGAATTCGGTGCTTTCGCGGCCAGACGCTTCCGCAACTCGACGACATCGATCACGCCGGGCGCGTTGGGCCGGAACGGGACGTCGACGGAATTCGTCGTCGTGAACGTTTCCTCCGGCGGGACGGGATCACCGGTGAGATTGTCGCGCACCTTCACCTTCGCCTTGCGATTGGCCGGCGGAGCCGCTGGGTCGAGGCGAACGCCGAATTGAATGCCCTGGCGCGGCTCTTCGATGTGGACGACCGCGGGCACACCGTCGAACAACACGAGCAGCACGGCCGGGGCGAGGCGCTCCATGCGCAAGACCTTCATGCGATTCGGATCGGACTCGGCGGCGGTGGTCAGGGCGTCGTCGGCGATCACGTCGCGCGAGTAGGCCCGGACGTGCAGGTTCGGCCAGCCGGAGACGGCGCGAGACCGCATGAGAAAACCGGTAATCGTTCCCGCCGGGCCCTGGAGCCGCTCTTCGCCCTGCGGCGTGCGGATCGTTCGCTCCGCTTCGTCGACGTCGTTGCGAAGATACGGATAGACGGCCTCGAGCTGCGCGCGATCGGCCGTCGTGATCGTGCCGACACTCAACACGCCTTGCACGAGCGCGTCGGTCCACGCCCGATCGACGTAGAAAAACCGGATCGACTCGATGGGCAGCAGCTCGGCGTCCGGAACGAGGTAGCTGAACGGAACGCCGTTCAGGAGGCGCAGCCGCGCGAGAAAGCGTCGCAGTTCGCCGGGCACCACATGCTTGCCGTCGTCGGGATCGTCGTCGAGCAGCAGCGACGCGTAGTTCTGCGCCGCGCTCACCGCCGCGTCGAGCACGACGTTGGCGTCGAGCTGCATGAGTGGGCTCATGATTGGTCCTCCTCGTCCGCCTCGCGCGACGCCGCCCGTTCCAGCAGGGCGTCCAGCGCATCGGGCGCGGGAGCGCGCCGCGCGGCCCGCGGCGCCTTGGTGGTCGAGAACTTCTGGACGATCTGCGGCGCCGCGACGCCGAGCGTGTGTGAGAGTTCAGTCATCAACGCGCCGCGCATTCCGGCGATCGTTGGCGCATCGAGCTCGATCCTGCCGCTTGCGTTTGCGATGGGCACCGTCGCTTGCGCCACCGCGGCGACGATGCCGATCTGGTCGCTCGTCTTTCGAACGGTGGCGAGATCGAGTCCCAGCCCGGTGGCGATGACCTGGTCGAGATCTCCCTTCACCAAGAGCTCACGACCCGGGTCGGCGACGGGTCGGCGTGGCCCGATCGTGTCCGCCGGGCGCTTGATGATCTCGCCGACCATCTGCGCCGCGACGAAACGGCCGAGATCGATCGTGGCATCGACGAGCGGCGGCATCTTGAAGGGCGTGAGCGTCGCGAGCAGCTCGCGCACGCGGCCGGCCCCGAACTGCTCGGTGCGGAAGCGAAGGAGCGCCGCGACGATCGAGAGTTGCGAGAGACCGAGCAGTCGGCCGATCTCGAATGCGGCCGCGAGCGAGAGATCCTCGCGTCCATCGGGCACGACGCGCCGCAGTTGATCGGCCGAGTGCGCGAGCAGCGGCGTGCCGCCGTCGGGATCGCGCAATGTCGGGAATGGAACGAACGGTCCTCGGTACCACGCGCGCATCGCATCGCCACGACGAGCGCGAAGGCCGAGGCCGATGTGCCCTGTCTCGACGACTTCCGGCGCCGGTCGCGCCGGAGGCGGCGCGTCCGCGGCGGGCGCCGGCACCGTGCCGAGGAGACCGACGTCGAGGTCCTGCATGAGCGTCTCGAACGTGGCGCCCTCGCTCGTGGTGAACGACCAATGCGCCAGTACGGGAAAGCGCAGAACTTTCTCGACGGCGAACGCTTCGATCGGGTAGCGGAAGCCGGAGGCCATGGTGTCGCGAACGAGGCGCTTGGCGTCCGGATCCAGCGCGACCGATGCGACCTTCTCCGTCGCCGACTTCCACTGCGTGCTGATCGACGCTTCCTGCATCGTCGCGCCACCGTCGATCGAGGCACCGACCCGAGGCGATGCCTGGGATTGCGTCATCATTGGCGCAAGCGCGTGCACACCCGCAGGCATGCCGCCGGCGATTGGCAGCGAAACGCCGCCAAGCTCGAAGCCGCCCATCACACGCGGATCGGGTCCGATTTGGGGATCGATCGATCCGAGCACCGTCCAGTCTTGCGCGAGCTCCCACGAGAAGTGATTCGCCGGTGGCACCGGTGGCGGCAGCGCGTCGAGCTGGCCCTCGATGTTGACCAGACACGCCATGTAGCGGACCGGCTTGTTCGCGGCCTTGTCGAACACCGGGAGACGATTCGCGAGCACCACCGCGAGCCACCCGTCGTCGTCGCCGTTCGCGAGCTCGGTGTCGTTGACGTCGACCTCGCGTACGTGCACGAGGAGCTCGAGGTCGTCCTTGCACGGGAAGATCTTCTTCACCACCGTCTCGGTGACGGCGAGATACAATCCTTGCTCGACGTCCTTGTCCGTCGCGAGGTCGAGCAGCGTCGTGCCCGGCGTCACGCACTGCGCCACGGGCGTCGCCGTGGACAGCGATGCTTCGCCTTCGGCGACGACCACGAGCGCGAGCCACGGAGTGTTCGACACCTCTATTTCTTCGGCGGGATTGCGTTCCCACGGCAGCGTGCGCCGCTTGAGAACGATCTGTGGCAGCCGGTCGCCGAATGCGCCGTCGCCGTTGGCTGGCGGAAAGCTCGAGAGAATCTGGTCGGTCGGCATGACGAACCGCGGCGCGGCCACCGTCACGTGCGTGTGCTCTTCGGCGACGGTGAACGGCAGCCCGTCCTGCGACGTCACGAGGTCGTACTGACCCGCGGTGACCGTTGGCAGGAAGTTCGAGTGGAGCACGAAGTATCCGGTCTTGGGCATTAGCGGCGTCTCTTCTTCGTCGTCGTTCTTTTCGCGGTCGTCTTCTTCGCGCTCGTCTTCTTCGCAACCGTCTTCTGCGCAGCCGTCCTCTTCGCCGAAGGCCTCTTCGCCGAAGTCTTCTTCGCTGTCTTCTTCGCTGCCTTCTTCGCTGAAGTCTTCTTCGCGGTCGTCGTCCTCTTCTTTCTCGCGCCGACCGCCGCCGATTTTGCTGCCGCCTTCGTCGGCCTGGCCGCCGATTTCGCCGGTGCACGCTTTGCGCGCGACCGCCTCGCCGGCGTCGGCTTCAGTGGCTTCAGTGGCTCCAGCGTCCGCCCGCTCGCGCGCATTTTCGCGGCAGCACGCTCGGCCGGCGTGCGAGTCGGTCCGAGCCAGACCAGCCGACTGGGTGCCGTCCGGTTCAGTGACCTCGCGGCGAGCGGACGGATCGACGCATCGAGCCCGCGCGCCGAGATGAGCGCAATCGCGCCGGCGGCCGTGAGGCGCGCCGATCCCATCACGCCGACCAGCGACCAGCCGGCTTCGCTCGCAATCGTCACCACCACCGGACGGTCGCCCGTCGGGACGATGTCGTAAGCCAGCACGCTGCGGTTCTCCATCGTCAACAACACCGGCGGCTGCTCGCGTCCGCGCGCATCCCGCGCGCGCGTTGCACCATCGAGCCCGAGCAGCAACTGACGACCGTCGACCGTATTGCCAAACGCCGCTGGGTCGTCGAGCACGATGACCACCGTGGTCGGCGCATCAGTGAACGTCGTCGTCACCGTGCTTGTGTCTGCGGCGAGCTCGGAACCTCCGACCCAGCCTGCGTCGAGCCGCTCGCGATGCCGCCGCAGCCGATTGCCGTTCGATCGAACGACGCAGCCAGGCCCGACGGCCGTCGACCAACCGGCGTATGGCAGCTGCATTCCCGAGTGCCATCCGGCGAGTGCAGTGTCGACGTCGAGATCCGTCATTCCCTGTCCGATAGCGATGATTCGCTCTGTGCCCTGCACGATGTCGACGGTTCCGCCACCGCCCGCGATCGTGTCGGTCGTCACCTTCCCGCCATGAGCGAGGACGACGATCCGCACCGGCGCGCCTGTCACGCCCAGGCGCGGACGATCGCCGTCGAGCGCGGCGTCGGCGTGTGCGTTCGGCATCTTCAGCACGGCGATCGCGCCTGGCAGCAGCGTCGCGCCGGCGGCCCCCGTCGCTCGAGGCGCCAGCTGGTTGGCGCGGCCCACCATCTTCGACCCGGCAACGAGTCCCGCGCTGAACCGGTCGAGCTGGTCGCTGTTCGGCGCGCCGGTGCGCGCGACGACCGCGGGTGCCGCGTGCGCGGCCGCTGTCGGCGGAACATCGACCGCGCCGATAACGGTGCCGGCGCGCCCGGTGCTCACGGCACTCGGCTCGACGACCACGAGCCGCGCCGCGATCGACGCGCTTCGGTGCGCCTCGACCGACGCGAGCGTCGGCGGCGCCACGCGCCACGCGCGCGCCGAGTCCTTCACCGTCGTGCGCGCGGGCTGCGAGACACGAATGCCCATCGTCGCGCCCGACATCATCCCGACGGCGACCGGCGGGTCGACGAAGTGGTCGTACGCTTTCGGCGGCGGGCTCACCCCGATGCCGGGTATTACAGTATTCTCAGTCGCGTCGAGTCGCTCGGCGAGCGTCCCAAGAAGTGGCGGCGACTGCCGCTCGCCGCGAAGGGCGGCCAGCGCAGTAGGCGTCGCGGTGCTCTTGAGATACGCGCCCGCGGCGGCGAACGCGGCCGGCACCGTCGTCGGCTCGGTCACGAGCGCGGTCACGGCGTTCGCCTCGACCTTCAGCGCGGTCGTGTCCACCGTTCGGCGCGAGAACGGCAGCGGCTTGCGTTTGCCAATTTCCACCTGGTAGTACGGAATCTCCGGTCCGCCCGCCGACGGCGTCGCGTGCGCGGCGAGATCGAGCCCGTTCAGCGCCTCGACCATCTCGCCCTTCGGCACCTTCTGATTGTTCGAGTCCTGCGGCAACCCCCACACGCCGACCGGGAATTGGCCGAACGGCCGCGCGGTCGCGACGAACGGGAACGCCTGCACCGCGCCGTCGCGCATCCATTGGAGCGTGATCGTCGGCGCGACGTTCGACTCGATCATCGGCGCGACGCCGAGAGCGCGGCTGGGAGCATGATTCGTCGTCACAGACGGCGTGCTCGTACGCGTGACTTTCGTCGCCGGCACGACGGTGGTGAACGTCAGCCCGAATTCCACGACGACGACGAACGGCCGTGCCGCCGAGCCGTCCGGCGTGGACTTCTCGCCCTTGGCCGGCAGCGCGCCGAACGACGTCATCAGCGCGTGCGCCTCCGCGCCGCCGCCACCTTCTGCTGGCGCTAGATACTTCTCGATGAACGCGTCAGCGCTGATCGGCTGCAGCTGCGCCTTGTCCGAGCCGCCGAACGAGACGGTCAGCGAGATCGGTCCGACGTCGAAGGTGGCCGTCCCATGGAAGTCGGGGCCCGCGACATCGATGCGCGCGCCGAGGCTGATCGAGATCGTCAGCTCGCCGAAGAAACCGAGATCGATCGTGACGCCGGCGGCGATCCGCAGGTACGCGTCGACGTGGTAGTGGAACGGATCGAAGAAGACGATGCCGTTCGCGCCGAACTTGAGCTGCGCCCACGCCGGGCCAAACGTCGCCGACGCCTCGAAGTCGCCGCCGGCCATCAGCGCTTCCGACGTCAACGCGAAGTAGGTGCCCGCCTTGATGACGATGTAATCGCCGATGCTCCAGTGCAGACCGAGCCGTGGCACGACCGGATAGCCGTCGCGATGGAAATCCGGATGGTAACCGCCGAGCGTGAGCACGAACTCGCCTTTGTGCGCCCCCTTGAACCAGATCACGTAGGCGAACCCGCCGGTGAGCTTCACGTCGGGATACAGCAGCCACGAATTGTCGGTGAGCTGCGCCTGCACCCAGAGCACACCCTCGGAGCTGGAGAAGCGCACGAGGAGCGCGAGCTCGATCGACACCAGCGCCACCTGCGGCCGCGGGAGCGCCATGCGCGCCAGGCCAAGCAGATTGATGTCGAGCCCATCGCCAATCTGCACGGCGATCACCGCGATCCCGTCGACGAGCGCAAAGCTGTTGAACGACAGTCCCGCCGCGAACCAGAACGTGCCCTTCTCCATCGGGAAGTACTGGCCCAATGCGCGCAGCTGCGTCATCGGGTCCGTCGGCTTCGCGGCGATGTCGAGCGCCTGGATCAGCGGATAGTCGCCGAACTTCGCGAGATCGGTCGGCACCACCAGCCTGCGGTTGATGCCGAAGCCGCCGCCGATTCCCGTGAGGAAGAACGCCGGTGGTCCGCCGATCGGTCCGTTCACTGCGCCGACGGCGAAGAATGCGGTGAACTTCTCGCCGTTCTGCTCGCCCTCGCCGTAGCCACCGTAGATCGTGATGCCGTACACGGCGAAGCGGCCGAGCAGCATGCCGAGGTACTCGATGCCCTGCGGCGTGGTTTGCTTCAACAAACCGCCGGCGATCGTGACACCGGCCATGTTCGCCGATACGGCGAGTCCGGCGAGGTCGACGGCCCAGTTGTTCGGGTTGAAGAAGTCGCCGTTCGAGACGAGGTACGTGATCTGCAAGTCGTCGACGGCGCAGGTCAATCCGAACATCGACACCGAGCCGTCCATCAGCAGCGAGATGCGCTCCACGCGCCCGCTCGGCATCGTCGCGCCGAAGCCGATCTGCTCGAGATACAACGGGCCGAACCCCTTCTGAATCGCGATCCACCACGGGCCATCGCCGTCACCGGCGCGCAGCGAGACGTGCACGGGATCGTTGCCGTGCTTTTGAATCGCGAGCGCCGGCGAGAACGCAGGCTTGGGCGGTGTCGGACCGCTGTCGCGCATCACTCCCTGCGCGATGCCGTTGTCGCCTTTCGCCCCCGCGGCCGAGACGGCGAGATTCGAGAATTGGAGTTGTACACCGCCGCTCTTCGCGCCGCCCGTGTCGAGCGCCGCGTACGCGTGCAACGCGATCGACTCGAGCGTGATGCCGAAGTCGAGCAGCGGCCCCGAGCTCTTTCCGATGCGCAAGCCAACGCCGTTCACGACGAGACTCGGCGTGAACGTGAGCGGCATCGTATCCGGGAGGAATCCGACGAACAGGCCTCCGTTGCCCGACGGATTGCCTTCGATCCACGAGTCGTCATTCTCGAGCCACAGCGACACGTCGCCCGTGACGAGCGGCAACCGACCCGTGAGCCCGATCTGTATGCCGATGATATGGTCGATCTTCGTGAACGACAGCTGGAACGCGTCGATCGTGATCGTGATGGTTGCGCCAGCGATGTTGCCGAACAGTTTTTGAATGCGTGCGAGCAGCGTCGACGGATCGAACAGTCCGGTGACGAGGTGGGTTGGATCCAAGACGTCTTCGAGCACGACGCCGCGCAACAGATTGCGGACCTTCGTCGCGCCGACGGGCTGATCCAGTAGGTTTTTGACCGCCTGCTGCGCCATCGCCACGGTTGCCACGAGATCGGCCACGACTTCGACGATCCGCAGCGCGACTTGCACCGCGTCGGTCGTGTCGACTGCGCTGCCAACCGGGCCGTCGCTTGCCACCAGCGCGAATGTGTGCGTGTCGATCAACCATCGAGCGGCGAATCGATGCGTGGTGTCGACCGCCATGCCGACCGCTACTCGCCGCCCGCCGGCCGGCGACAATCCGGCTGCCACGGTGACGAATGGCCGCAGCGTGACTCCGCCGGCATCGATCGTAGCCGGACCAGCCGTGACGCTCAGTTCCTCGAGACCCGCCGAGCTCACCGCGATGGCGAGACCGGCTGATCCGATGCCCGGCACCGCCACGCTTGGCGCGTTCAACGACACGCGGCTCGTCGCCGGACTCCATCCGAGCGAAACGCCGCCGATCGTCACCGTTAGAGTATTCGAATTCGCCGTGACGTTGACGGCGGCGGGGACGAAGCTGTCGACGAGCGGCGCGATCGCGGTGAGGCCGGTCGCCGTAATCGACGGAAGCGCCGCCGTGAGCTTTCCAACCGGATCGAGCGCCCACGCGTGCAGTGCCGCGCCATCGAACTTCTTCGGCGCGCCGGAGCGAAGCGCGAACGCGTCGCCCAGGGTTGCCACGAGCGGACCGACCGGCGCCGCGAGACCGGTGAGTTGATCGAGCAGGTATGGAAGCGCGGCCTCCGCGGCCGCGGCGAGCGCGCCGAGCCCCGCGAATGGAATGAGAACGATGTCGGCGCCGCTCGTCGGCCGCAGGAACAGCTCCATCCCGCTCGCGCCGAGCTTCACATAGACGGCCGGTCGTCCGGCCACGCCGTTTGGCAGTCCGATATGCGCTTCGAGTCCGAACGACGGCGGGCCCGATGGCGCGACCGTGAGCGTGACGCCCAGCCCGGCGGCAAGTCGAGCGGTGGCGCCACCCGGCGTCGTCCACGCCGATGCGTCGACGTCGAGTGCGATCTCCGCGCCCGGGCCGGCCGCGGCAACGCTGAGCGACACGCCGCTCGCGAGCGCGATCGGACTGCCCGGCGCACCAGTGATGCCCAACAGCGGACGCAACGCGTCGAACAAGCCCTGGATCTTTGCCGGCCCGCTGCCGAGCGACTGCGGACTGCGCAACCAACCGGCGGGATCGGCGAGCAGACCAGCGAGTGGTCGAATCGGCCGATACGGATCGCCCATTGTGCCGCCGAGCACACCGAGTGCGTCGAGCGCCGCGTCGATGACCGGACGCGCGCTGTCGTCGGCACGACGCATGAGCTCGAGCGCGACGTTCGCCGCCAGACTCGGCGCCGCCTTGGCGACGACGCGGCCGATCGCCGCCGCGTCGGGATTCGGCCACAGCGTGACGACGTCCGTTGCGCCACCCGCTTGGTGCCACTCGAGCGATGCGTTGAACGGCGACATCCCGAGCACCACCTCGACTCC
>DATISA010000187.1:0-28008 GCA_035469245.1 Gemmatimonadaceae bacterium | reverse complement strand
CTGCTGCAGAACCTGGTCGACGGGGGATTCGCCCATTATCCATATCTCGCACGCGGCTGGGTGCAGATTGCCCCACTG
The DNA here is from genome assembly GCA_035469245.1 of Gemmatimonadaceae bacterium. GTDB lineage: Bacteria > Gemmatimonadota > Gemmatimonadetes > Gemmatimonadales > Gemmatimonadaceae > JAQBQB01. Next base: position 27,930 of record DATISA010000187.1, on the reverse strand, counting down.
CGCACACATCCTCGATTTCAGCGTTTGCTCGACGTTGTCCGCGAACGTTGGGAGCGCGGAGGTACGTCGGCGGCGGATCTCGCGGCTGGCTCCGCGACCACTTAGGGAAGTGAGAGTACGCTACACAGCTGTCGCGCTCATGTCGTGCGGGAGCATCTCCGCGCGCGCACAAACCATCCACGGCTACGTGCACGACGGTGACTCGCAGCAGCCGATCGCCGGTGCTGTGGTGACTGTCTTCAGTCCCTCCGACACGGTCGTCGGCCGCGCCATTTCCGGTCAGAACGGCCAGTACAAAGTCTCGGCGCGCAATGCCAGTAACCTCCGCGTCGTGCGCATCGGATATCGACCGCGCGAGCTGTCGCTCGAGGGGCACGCCGCCGACTCGATCGAGATTGACCTCACAATCAGCCGATTGCCGACGATGCTCGAGCCGGTCCGAGTGACGCGCTCGGCGCGGTGCGCAAAGGATGCGAGCGACCAACGAGCGTACGGGCTGCTGCAACAGGCGCGCGCCGGATTGCTGGGGACGATCGCCGCGCGCGAACTGCTGCCGGCAAAGATGGTCAGGCTGAACTTCGACCGGACCGCGGCTCGTGGCGGCGACGAGTTTGGCCGCCAGCGTGTCTACATCGACTCGGGGGCCGATCTGCGCGTCTCGTTCGCGTCGGCGCGATCGGCGCCGGAGCTCGCGACACTGGGCTTCACGGCGGTCAGCGCCGACAAGGCGCAGTACTTCGGGCCGGATGCCGACGTGCTGCTCGACGATGCGTTCGCCGCGAGCTACTGCTTCCGCCTCGACGCTCGGAGTCGGTGCATCCCGGTGGTCACGTCAGCTTTCGCGCCATGCCGAACGGCATCGCGATCGTCGATCAGTGGTGGTTGCACGTTCCGGCGGTGTGGGTCGACACGCAGCACCTCGACACGCGCCGCATCGAGCGCAGCGGCGTCCTGCTGCGCGAGGCGGGCGGAGAAGTGGCGCGCGCGGAATGGCCGGACGGCTCTCGCTGGCACGCGTCGCTCGGTGAGCTCCGCGGGCGAACCGTGGACGACACCGGAGCGCCACTCGCCGGCATCAACGTCGGACTCGCCGAGACCGATTATCGATCGACGAGCGACTCGAGCGGGTTCTTTGAGATCCTCGACGTGGCGCCCGGTTCGTATCGCATCACCGCCGTCGAGCCGGACCTCTCCCGGCTCGGCATCTCGCTCGTGACGGCGCAGGAGTTCGCCGCGAGACGAGACAGCGTTCTCGACGTGATCGTGCGCGTGCCGTCGAGCGATTCGTTCGTGGATCGGGCCTGCCACTCCGACGTCGCGAGCTCGGGCGAGCAGGGTGGGCTTACGTCAGGTCGCTTGATCGGCCGTGTCGTTCAGCGCGACGGGAAGCCGGCGCCTGGCGTGCAAGTCGACGTCGAGCTGGTTGAAGAGGTCTCGGGCCCGAGACCAGTCGCCGCCGGTGGCGCGACCGACGCCGATGGAATGTTTCACCTGTGTCGCTGGATTCCTGTCGGGCGGACGGTGATCGTGCGGGCGCGCGACGGCACCCGTACGCCGGTGTTGATGCGACTGCAGGTGAGCCCTGGTGTGACCACTGTGCGACTCGAGCTGCCCTAGGATCGTAATCGTGACCGCGCCGGCTACATTCCCGGCGGTGTCTCCTCGCCATCGCTTCATCCTCGCCCGCGCCGCCTACGTCGTCGTCGTCCTGCTCGGGACGCTGGCGAATCTTCACGCATCACCCGAGCTGAGCGCGGTCCAGGCACGGCTGGTCCGCGCTCTGTCACCGTCGCTCACCTGGCGCGACGCGATCGACGGGCTGCGCAACGTTGTGCTGTTCGCCGGACTTGGCGCGGTGTGGGTGGTGACGTCACTGACCGGACATGCACGCCGAGAGATCGGACAGGCCGGGCTCGTGTCGCTGCTGCTCAGCACGACCGTCGAAGCCCTGCAACTCTTTTCGCCGATCCGGAACGCCAGCATCATCGACGTCACGACGAATACCCTCGGTGGTCTCGCCGGCGCCGTGGGCACGGTTGTCCTGCTCGCCGCCGTGCAACGCGCGCGGCGAGACAAGTCGTATCTCGGCGTCCCGATGCTCCTCCTCGCTGGGCCGTATGCCTCGGCCGCACTCTGCGAGGCGCTGGCACCGCTCTTTCACTCCGCGCCACTGCCCGCGCTGCACGGCGGACCACTCTCGCGCCTGCGGCTGGTGCTCGACGCGGCGCTGCCGCTCTCGTGGAGTGAGATTCCGATTCTCGATCTCGCGCTGTTCGGCGCCGCGGGATTTCTCTTGGTCGCGCTCGTTCGCGAGCGGGGGAACGCCCCGCGGCGAGAATGGCTGATCGTTGGCGCCGCCGGAGCGCTGATCGTGGGCGCGGCCCATGCGATGCACGGCGGCTTCGGCCTCGCGGTCCGCTGGGAGGCGCTGGCGACTGATGCAGTGTCGCTCATGCTCGGCGCCTGGACGGCGTCGCGCTCGCTCGCGCCCATTTCTCAGGCGTACCGGGGCGCCGCGCGTGCCCGGGTCGCGATCGTCACCTACATGGCGCTGCTCGTGCTCTGGGGCTGGCGGCCATTGCTGCCCAAGACAGAACTCGGCGCAATCGCCGACCAGCTGAATCCGGTCGCGTTTACGCCGCTCGAGTCGCTGGCCCAACGCGTGGACGTGTTCAGCGCGCTCCACGTCATGCAGCAGTTCCTGCTGTATGTCCCACTCGGCGCTTTGCTCGCCGTCTGGCCGCTGCGTTCGTCGGGCCGGCTGGCGCATTTGTGGCCGGGAGTGTGGCTCGCCGCGGGGATCGAGGTCGGCCACATCGTCGTCGCCGACCGCACGTTCGACGTCACGAACTTTCTCTTGGCGCTGGCAGGGCTGGGAATCGGCTGGGTCTGCGTGCGGCGTTGCGGCTATCGACCGTACGGCGCGGCGCTTCCGGCAAGATGACGAACCGCCGAGCGCGGCTGCCTCGCACCGGTATCACCGGTCTCGGAATCGAATTTGCATCGCCAGTCTTTCATGGCAATGCGACGAACGGTTCCCGTCCTGCTCGCGCTGCTGCTCGGCTGTGGTACCGGCACTCCGCTACAGCCGGACTCGGTTACGCTGGTGGGACGGTGGAACCTGCAGACCGTCAACGGCCAGTCGCTTCCCTATACGGATCCGCAGATCAGCGCCTACAAGTTCGAGACGCTGAGTCATACCGTAACGATGGATTCGCGCGGCTTCTACAAGGCGCAAGGCCACTACCGCCTGACGTCCAACGGTCACGCGACCGTGCGCGTCGATACCGATTCGGGCACTTACTCCGTCAATCCACCGCAACTGACGATTTCGTCCATGGTGACAGGGGAACGCGACATCGGCACGATATCCGGTACGACGCTCACCTTCATCGTGCCGCATTACACGTTCGTATTTAGTAGACAGTAATCGCCCGGCGCGCGCCCGATGTGAGCGGGCGGACTCGACGCCGTGATATCATTCCGCGTCCCAGTCGACCGCGCCGCGAACCTCCCCCGGGACCTCCGCCTCCAGCTGCTGCTCGAGGTGATGGCGCTCGAGGCGGCGCGGCGCGCGGAAGACCAGGGTGACCTGCTGCTCGGAAAAGCTCTTTCGCTCGTTGAGCACGCGGCAGCCCGCGCGCTCGAGCACCGCGCGGTAGGCTCGTGCCGCCCCGGGCACCGACGCCGCTGTCAGACCTTTCACCGCGATGCGATAGTCGATTCGCGTGCCGAGCACGGCGATCAGCACGAAGCCGAACACTGTCGCGAGCACGGCGAGAGCTGGAAGGTCGAGTCCGCACGACAATCCGATCAGCGTGACGAAGATCAAGCGGCCGGTCATCGGCGCCGAGCGTAGATCGGTCCTGAATCGAATGAGCCCGCCAATTCCGAACACGACGAAGCCGACCGCGACGCCGTACTTGAGGACCATCATGCCGGTGATCGCGCCGATGACGCCGTACAGCACGTAGACCTTTTGCGCCTCCGCTTCCTCGAGACTGTCGACGGTGCGCCTGATGGTCGGATGGTAGGCGATTGAGCCGCCAAGCACCGAAGCCAGCACGAGCGAGAGCGCTGCTTTCGCGAGAAACGCAACGTCGAGAAAGCCGCTCCAGCCTCCGCTGTCGAACGGCAGTCTCGAGGTGTCCAGACTTGGCGCGTGCAGCGCGTCCGTCCCCTGAGCAATCGATGCCGTCAACGAAATGGCCAGCAATGGACAATGCATCTGCCGTCCCGAATCCGAGCGGGGCCACCGCCTCGAGTGCGGTGCCATTGGCTCGTCTACACGTTTCGGGTGAATTCCCGTAAACGCAGTCAGGGCTTTGCCACTCCTGATGAAGGGAAGCCCACCACGGCGCGAAATCGTCGCGGCAGACAGGCGCGTTGCGGTCGGCGATAGGTTACTGCGCACCTCGAGCGCGCCCGCGGCACGGCGTTGCCGTCGGGGCTCATCTTGACGCTCATTCGCCCGAACCGGAGCCTGCAGCGTGGAACTCGAATCGCAACGTCGGCGTGCGACGGATTTGCTTGCCCTGCATCGGCCGGGCGACCCGGTCGTGCTGATCAACGTGTGGGACGTGGTTAGTGCCAGATTGATCGAGCGCAGCGGCGCGCGCGCGATCGCGACGACCAGCGCCGGCATCGCGTGGGCGCTCGGCTATCCCGATGGTGAACGGATCCCGCGTGACGAGATGCTGCGTGTCGTCGAGCGGATCGCGCGCGCAGTGTCGGTGCCCGTGACCGCCGACCTCGAGGCCGGCTACGGGCCACGAACCTCCGACGTCGCGGATACGGTGAGACTCGCGATCGGCGCTGGCGCCGTCGGCATGAACCTCGAGGACTGTATCGAAGCGCACGACGGTGGCGCCGATCGATTGCTCTCGGTCGACGCGGCGACGGAGCGCGTCGCCGCCGCGCGCGCTGCCGCAAACACGGCGGGCATTCGATTCGTCGTCAACGCGCGCACCGACGTGTTTCTTCGCGACGTTGGCGACCCTGGGTCGCGACTCGGGCATGCCGTCGAGCGCGCGAATGCGTACCGCGCCGCCGGCGCGGACTCGCTGTTCGTCCCCGGAGTGCGCGACGCTGAGACGATCGGCGCGCTGGCAAGCGCCATCGACGGTCCGCTCAACGTCGTCGTCGGCCCCGGGACGCCGCCGCTTCCCGAGCTCGGCCGACTTGGCGTGGCACGCGTCAGCCTTGGCGCGGGCGCCATGCGTGCGGCGCTCGGCATGCTTGCGCGCGCGACGACCGCGCTTACTGAAAGCGGGACGTTCGACGCATTCGTCGGCGGGGCGATGAGCTACGTGGATCTCAATGCCCTGATGGGTACGCCAGCCGCAAGCTAGGATCGCGCAGCGGACCTCGACCAGCGGCGTACGGATTGCACGAATTGGCCTGACGATGGTTGAACGCGCCGATGCGACGACGTCGCCACTCGACGCGCACCGATATGGGCGCCTTATCAGTCAGAGGATGGTCACGATGGCACAAGGCACACAGGCAAGAGACCCCGTTTGCGGCATGTACGTGGATACGGCGACGGCGACGCATCGCGCCACGTTCAACGGCCAGACGTACTATTTCTGTTCGCCGGGCTGCAAGCGGACCTTCGACGCAAACCCCGCGCACTACGCCGAGCGGAGCGTTCCGGTGCAGGGCGCCGGAGAGCTCGAGCAGCACGAACCGCCTTTCACGAAATCCGACGGCATCGTCGCGCCCAAGTTCGGTTCAGCGGGGAGCGGCGGCGCGGAGTTCGAGCGCCTTCCCGAAGCACACGACAAGGACGCGAAGTAGGCAAAAAGGGCTAATAAGGGTCAGAGTCGAAATAACCAAACAAGCGCGTTCGGAGTCAAACAAGCGCAATTGGCGCAATTGGCCCAGATGGCGCAATTGGGGGCCAGACTCGATTTAGCAGTGGCAAAATCGAGTCTGGCCCCCATTTCGCGTTCGCTAATTCGACTCTGACCCTAATTAACCACTTTGCTCCGGCTCGGCGCGATTCATTGCGGGCGGTACGGCGCCTTGATCCGGATCGGGACGGCGGTCTCGCCCCAGTGGATTCGCATCACGGCGTCGTCCCGCAGCACGACCGGGAAGTAGATCGCCAGCGTCTCCATGTGCGAGACCGGCTCCGGCGTCACGTCGACGCGGAATGCGTCCTGTGCCGCGCCCGGATACGGTTTGTGGAACGTGTGGGCCGCGCGGCTCAGGATGAACGTCCACGGGCCGTGCTCGTGTGGAACGAGCCACAGCGAGTACTCGCCCGCCGTGACCGCGTGATTCTCGAGCACCACGTCGTGGTCGAACGTGATCCGCGTCGCCGAGTCCGCGCCAGGATGCCAGACGCTGTCCCAGGGCACGAGCTTGCCGAACAGCGCCCGCCCGCGGGCCACGGGCCGCCCGTATTCGACGGAGATGTGCGTGAACGCCACGTCCTGCGTGACGCTACCGCGCTGGCTGAATGGATAGCCCTGCGCGCCAGCGGGTTGGCCGACGGCGAACGCTGCGACCAGCGCGACGGCGAAGATCGAGCGCTGTCGGTTGCGAGTGAGCACAGTGAGTCTCATGATGGTCCAACGCGCCGCGGCACTCCAGGGTTCCCGCGAATGCTATCGGCGCGGAACTCCGCGGGCGAGTGCCGGACGTGCGCGGACGCTCCGCCGCCGATACTGTTCGATGTTCCACGACGAGGCACGACGATGGTCACCGCCAAGCGAGTGTACGAGCAATACTCGTCGACCGACGGCTTTCGAGTGCTCGTCGACCGGCTGTGGCCGCGCGGCATCGCGAAGGCCACGGGGCACATCGATCTGTGGCTCAAGGACGTCGCGCCCTCCAACGAGCTCCGCGCGTGGTACGGGCACGATCCGGCCAAATGGGCCGAATTTCGCAAGCGCTACACGAGCGAGCTTCGTGAATCCCCCGCGAAGGAGGCTCTGGACGAACTCGTGCGACGCGCGCGGCGGGGCCGCGTCACGCTGGTCTATTCCTCGCGCGTCGAGGACATCAACAACGCCACCGTGCTCGAGCAGATCGTCAATCGGCGGCTGAAGAGCGCTTCGTCGTGAAGTGGTTGAGGCCGAAAGCGTCGCGCACGTCGGCGAGTACGGAGGCCACGACGTCGCGGGCGCGCTCGCTGCCGCGCTGAATGATCGAGAGCACCGCGTCACGATCGTAGCCCAGCGTTTCGCGTCGCGCGCGAATCGGCTCGACGAGTGCCGCGAGCACGCGCTCGAGCCGCCGTTTGAGCGCAACGTCGCCCAGTCCACCGCGCCGGTAGTGTTCCTTGAGCGCCTCCAGTCCGTCGCGGTCCGGATCGAAGGCGTCGAGATAAGCGAACACGACGTTGCCTTCGACGTGGCCGGGATCGCTCGCCCGAACGTGCAACGGGTCGGTGAACATCGCCTGTACCTTCGCGCGAATCTCGTCGGGAGACGCCGCGAGCGCGATCGCGTTGCCGAGCGACTTGCTCGCCTTGCGGCCGTCGATGCCCGGCAGGCGCGGCGTGTCCGAGAGCAGCGCGCGACATTCCGGCACGATTGGCCGTCCGGCGAGATTGGCGAGCCGGCGCACGATCTCGTTCGTCTGCTCGATCATCGGGAGCTGATCGTTGCCGACCGGCACCAGCGTCGCGCGGAAGCCGGTGATGTCCGCGGCCTGGCTCACCGGATATGCGAGAAATCCGGCGGGGATGTCGCGCGCGAATCCGCGGAGCTCGATCTCGGCACGGACCGTCGGATTTCGCTCCAGACGCGCGACGGTCACGAGATCGAGGTACAACACGGTCAGCTCGGCGAGCTCCGGGATCGCCGACTGCAAGGCGATCGTGGTGATGTCCGGGTCGATGCCGGCTGCGAGATAATCGAGCGCGACCTCGATGACGTTGTCCCGCACCTGGAGCGGCTCGCCGGCGTGGTCCGTCAGCGCCTGCAGGTCGGCAATGAGCAAGGTTTGATCGTGCTCGTGCTGCAGCGCCACGCGACCGCGGAGCGAGCCGGCGTAATGGCCCAGGTGCAGCGGCCCGGTGGGGCGGTCGCCCGTCAGAATCGTTTCCCGCCGACGCGCGATATCGTTCACCGATGCAGATTACAGATGGATCGCTCCAATGGGCAACCTCACTGCGATCGACGAAGGAGGTTCGCGTGTCGCCAGTTCGTCATCAGGTGTCCGGGAATGTGCTTTCATTTTCTCTGAGCGAGGAGATCCGCCGCGTTCGCGGCGAGCTCGGGGCGGAAGAGACGCGAATTGCGCGTACGCTCGTGAAGGACGGGCCGATGCGCGTCACGCTCGTCACGATGGACGCCGGCGGTGTACTCGCCGAGCACACCGCCGCCGGGCCGATCACGATCCACGTGTTGCAGGGTGCGATCGAGGTCGACGTGACGGGCAAGACATGGCCGGCGCCGACCGGCACGCTGCTCGCCCTCGACGCCGGCGTTGCGCACGCGGTGAGATCGCGCGACGGCGGCCTCTTTCTGCTCACGGTCGTCCATCCCGACGACTCGGGAGTTTCAGCGTCCTGATGCAGACTTTGGAGCTGTCGCTCTCCGACGTCGAGGCGGCGCGCGAGCGAATCGGAGAGTCGATCGTACGCACGCCCGTGGTGCCGGCGCTCGCGCTCCGCGACCGGTTGCAGGCACCGCTGCATCTCAAGCTCGAGAACACGCAGCGGACCGGGTCGTTCAAGGACCGCGGCGCCCTCAATCGATTGCTCGAGCTGACCGACGCCGAGCGCGCCCGCGGCGTCGTGACGGCGAGCGCGGGAAATCACGCGCAAGCCGTTGCCTACCATGGGTCGCGTCTCGGAATCCCGGTGCACGTCGTGATGCCGGAGCACACGCCGCTGATCAAGGTCTCGAACACCAAACGGTTCGGCGCCGACGTCCGCTTTCATGGCGCCACGCTGTCGGACGCGATGGTCGAAGCCAAGCGCATGGAGGCCGAGGACGGTCTCGTGCTGGTCCACGCGTTCGACGATGCGCGTGTGATCGCGGGGCAGGGCACGATCGGGCTCGAGCTCCTCGAGCAGATCCCCGAGCTCACCACGGTGCTCGTGCCGATCGGCGGCGGCGGGATGATCTCCGGGATCGCGCTCGCGCTCAAGGAGCGGCGTCCGGAGATCAGAATCATCGGCGTCGAAGCCGTTGCCGCGGCATCGGCACTCGCGTCGCGGCGCGCGGGTCACATTGCTCGGATCGAGACGTCGGATACGATCGCCGACGGCATCGCCGTGAAGCGCGTCGGCGAGCTGACCTTCCCGATCATCGAGCGGTTCGTCGACGATATCGTGGCGGTGAGTGAGGAAGAGATCGCTCACGCCGTGCATCTGCTGCTCGAGAACGAAAAAGTGCTCGCCGAGGGAGCCGGCGCCGTGCCGCTCGCCGCGCTGCTCAGCGGCCGGCTCACCGTACAGCCGTCCGAGGTGATGGTCATGGTGCTGTCGGGCGGCAACATCGACGTCAACCTGGTCAAGCGCATCATCGATCGTGGGCTCGTCACCGACGGACGGCTCGTACGGCTGGCCGTCACCGTGCCCGATCGGCCGGGCAATCTCGCCAGGCTCACGAACGTGGTTGCCGCCGCCGGCGCCAACGTGCTGCAGGTCGCGCATCGGCGCGCCTACGCCGACATCTCGGTGCGAGACGTCGAAATCGTATTTCAACTAGAGACACGGGGACGTGACCACGTGACGGCAATCGTCGCCCGCCTCGAGAGCGAAGGCATTCGGGTTCGCGAGGAAACCTGAGCGACGCGGTGTCGCTCGGGACGGCTTCACAGGGAGTGAAAATGACGACTTCATACAGGCTTTTGGGGAGCATCGCTGCCACAACACTTGGCCTCTCGATTCTCGGCGTGACCGCGTCGGCCAGAGCCTCTGCGTGGCCGGCTCGAGTCGCGGAAACGCAGCAGCCGGCCATCCACATTCCGGCATCCGTGCGTTCGGAACACCAGGAGATACACGCGGCGCTCGTCGCCGCAACCAAGGCGAAGGGAAAGGTCGGCGCGGCCGCGCGGGATCTTGCCAGGATTCTGGATCCTCACTTCCGGCGCGAAGAACAGATTGCCTTGCCGCCGCTCGGTCTGTTGGCGCCGCTCTCGCGAGGTGAATTCAACACGCAGATGCGCGACGTGCTGCCGATGACCGACTCGCTTCGCGCCGAGTTGCCTCGCATGCTCGAGGAGCACAAGGCCATTCACGCCGCGACCGAGCGCATGGGCCAGGCCGCCCGCGCGCAGAATGACGCGAAGGTTGCGCGACTGGCCGAGCAACTGGCGCTGCACGCGCAGAGCGAAGAGGAGGTGTACTACCCCGCGGCCGTACTCGTCGGCGATCTCGTGCGGGCGCGAGCGACCGGCGCGCGAAAGTAGGCGCGCCGGGAATGCGACGACCCGCCTCAGATCCGCCCGATTCGCACGCGCCAGACCTCCGGCCCTTCGGCCTCGTACGTCCACTCGAACGATCCCGGCCGCTCGGCCGCGAACTGGTAGCGCAACGGCCGCGGATCGTGGTCGTTCACGAGCAGCAGGGACTCGCCGGTGTGCAGGCTGTCGAAAGCACGGAAGATCGCGGGGTGCTTGTCACGCGGCGGAATCACGCGGACGTCGAGCTCGATGGCGTTGGTTGGCATCTGAATTGTCTGGTGAGAGAAAAGTGAAACGTCCTATCGTGCGCGCCAGATCCTGACCGTCACGACGTGGCCGAGCGATTCATCGACGTCGCAGGCGAATCCACGCTCGGCGAGAAACGGAAAGAGGAGCTGCGGCACGCGCGTATTGACGTGCTGCAGCACGTAGCCCTCGGGAAGCGTCTCGAGCGCTGCGAGCGTGCGCATCAAGGGTTCCGGCGGCTCGAGCCCGCGCACGTCGAGCACGATCGTCGACTCGTCGTGCGCTACCGGCGCGTCGTCCCCGCTTGTCGCCGCCGGCTGGGCGTCGGGCGGCTCGGACGGCTGCGCATCGGGTCGCCAGAACCAGCTCGACCAGTCGTCGGGCGCGTCCGCGCGGGACTCGGAGGCAAAACCGCGCTTTGCCAGCACGCCGAACAGCGGCGCCGGCTCGAAGATCGTGCGCAGCAGCAGCACCTCGTTGGTGCCGAGAGCCCCCACCGCGCTCATGATCCTGGAGAACGGCTCTCGCCCGGCGCGCAGATCTTCTCGAACGTCCACCTCGACAATCGCGGCTGACGTCGGGTGAGTCACTGGCTGTTCGGCATGATTACTCGCTGTGACCGGCGTTTCCGTGGCGGCGTCGGCGCCGGCGTTCGAGAAGCCGAGTGCTTCGTTCAAGCGGCGCACCAGTCGATCGGCGGGCACGTTGGCGATGCGGGCCGCCTGTTCGATGGTGACGAGCCGCGCCATGACCCGGCGGAGGGCGCGATTGCGAAGTTTGGCAAAATGCGGCGCGAACTGCACCAGCACCTCGACGAGCGACTCGTCGCGCGAGAGCACGTCGCTCACCGTGTCGAGCGACGTCACGGGCATCTGTCTGGTCGCTTCAGCCATTAGCAGCCTCCAATCGTCCGCCAAATGCGATCCGGACGAGCTGGCTGATGAAGAGCAGCACGCCGGAGAGGAAGAGAAGCGCACCGACCCGCGCTCCGAGCGTCGATGCTGCGAGGATCGAGACGGTGAGGAGCGCCACTCCAGTGGCCATCGCGCCGAGTTGCAGGATCGCCACGCGGGCGGAGAACATGTCCGCCACGGTCGGCACACCGGACTTCCCCATCCGTCCGCGGTACTTCACCGTCCAGGCGAGCAAGGGCACGATCTTGTAGAAGAAGCCGACGACGTACATCACGATGCCGCCCAAGAGGCCGAGCAGCACGTACGCCGTCGCGACGCGGGTCGACGTTGGACCACGCACGAGCAGCGCGAGTCCCAGCACGCTCGCCAGCAACAGGAACGAGATCGCCGTTCCGGCGAATCGCATCCCGACATCGATGCGCTTCCGAATCCGCGCGCGATAGAAGCCGTACGCCTGACGCGCAAAGCACCATAGGCCGCCGGCAAGCAAGAGCGCGCCGGGCCACGTCAGGTGCGACGCTGGCACGTTCAGTCCGACCGCCAGGACCGGCACGCCCGTCGACAGCAGCAGGAGCGATCGCTTCGTCCACCGCGTGTCGACGCCGTGCGCGAGGAGGAACATCGGCAGCAGTCGGTGCGATACGCCGACGATCATGACCAGCGCCCAGCCCACGATCGCGACGTGGAGATGCGTCGCCAGCACTTGCACTCGCGCCGCGGCGATGAAGCCGGTGTGGAGGTTATGCAGCAATACGAGCCCCAGACCGAGCGTCGACACGAGGAACGAGAGCGCGAGCACAATCGCCGCCCACGTCGCGTCGCGCGATCGCGCGCGACGAAGCGACGACACGATGTTCACCGCGGCCAGAGTGATGCCCGTCGTGATCAGGGCGATCCCGCCGTGGTGCAGCATCATCGCGTTGGCGGCGACGCCGCACGCGAAGAGCCCCGCCCCAGTCGCAAAGGTCCAGAAGCTGGCGTGCGCCACGCGCGGCCAACGTACCGGCGCGCCGAGCGCGACCGGCAAGAGCTGACACAGGGCGCCGAAGATCGTCGTGGTCAGCCAGCCGAGCGTGAACAGGTGCGTCACGCCGGCAACGTGTGGCTCGAGAAACATCCCGGCGGCGAGCTGCGGCGCGATCCATACGAGTCCTACCGCGCCAGCGAGCAGGTACAACGTCGCTGCTGCGAAATGCTCGGCGGCGAGCGTAATCGAGCCGGTGGCTGGTGTCGCGAGGCCGGCGGACGCGCTCGACGGAACTACGGTTGGTCGATGCACGACGGTCGGGCCTGCCGTCGGCTGCTCGGTGGCGGTGAGTTCACGAAGAGCCATGACGTATGCTCGCTAATCGCGCGCGCGGCAGGTGTGACGGATGTCTCACGTCAGGTATTCCCGCACCGCCTCGTCGCTGACGCCCGACTGCGCCGCGAGCATGCATTGGCCATCATCGCGTCGAGTGTGAGGCCGCCGCGATCAGGAGGACCGACCATGATCATGCTCACCGAGATCTCGCTGACGTGTCCGGTCTGCGACAATGAATTCACATCGACCGCGGTTCGCGATCGCCACGGCGTAACCAAGACGCGAACGGACTTCCAGGAGTACGTCGCTGGCAGCACCGTTCTCCCGTACACCATCCATCAGTGTCCTCGTTGCGGCTACGCTGCGATGTCCGAAGGCTTCGAAGGTGCCGCTGACACGATGGTCCAGCTTCGCGTTTGGAACGAGCTCATGCCGAGGGTGAGCGACACAGAGCCCGTGGCATCCGAGAAGTACGAGGCTGCGGCGAAGATCGCGCTCTGGCGAGGCGAGGAACCGCGTCGTGTGGCCGACTTGTGGCTGTGCGCCGCCTGGTGCTGCGTCGAAGAGCGTGACACCGAAGCCGAACGATATTTCCGGCGTTTCGCGGCGCGGTGCTATGAAGATGCGATGTCGACCTTCGACGGCGTGGCGAAGGACGAGCGCGCCGTCGTCGCCTACGTGGTCGGCGAGCTCTGGCGCCGCATTGGCGACGCGCGCGCCGCGCGTGCCTGGTTCGACCGGGTGCCGAGGGAGATCATCAAGCCGAAAGACCAGCGGTGGATCCTGGAGGCGGCGAGCCGCCAGTGTGTCGCGCCGGAGGAATGGTTCGCCTGATTGTCGCCGGGCTATCCACCGGCCGGGAGCAGAGCGCGAAGGCGAGACAGATCCGGGATGAGGAGACGGTCCCGCTCGACTGGGCGGATGAGCCCCTTTCGGCGCAACTGCTTCATCGCCCGCGACACTGACTCGCGCGCCGCGCCGATCTCGATTGCCAGCTCCTCCTGCGTTCGGTCGAGCGTCAGCTCGATCCCGAATGGCGTGCTCTTGCCGCTTCGCTCGGCGTAGCCGACGAACAAGAGAGCGAGTCGGGCCGCGACGTCGCGGAATGCGAGCGTTTCGGTGAGATGGACGAGATGCCGGAGCCGCCGTCCCAACGCCCGGATGATCGACTGCGCGAAATCCGGATGTGTTCGGTACATGTACTCGAACGCGGTACGTGGTAGAAACACGAGTCGCGAGTCTTCGATCGTGACGGCCGACGCCGGATACGGCCCGCCGTCGAACAGCGGCAGCTCGGCCACCGTTCTGCCCGGCCCCTCGACGTGCAGGACCTGTTCGCGCCCCTCCGGATTCGTGCGGTAGATGCGCACGCGTCCCGATTCGATGATGTACAGCCCGCGGCATTCGTCGCCGGTGGTGAACAGTATGTGCCCGGCGGCAGCCGACCGAACCACGCAGCGTTCGGCGAGTTGCCGCATCGTCGCCTCATCCAGCTCGGCGAAGAGCGGAACTTCCCGGAGAATCGGAACCAGGGACGCGGGCGCGGACGGCAGACCGGGCATATCATCAAATAAGAGGGCGAAGGCGAGAACTGCCAAGCCACCAACCGTGTGACAACAGTCACGCGCGCCGACATCGACTGGTGGCAGGTTTCGTGACGTAGCCACTGCATGAGCAACACGCACTCGTTCCGGGAGCCGTGAACATGCCAGAAGAGACGCCCCTCAGCCGTGCGATCTGGACCGCGCTATCCACGGTCATTGACCCGGAGCTCGGCCTCGACGTCGTGACCCTGGGCCTGGTGTACGATGTTTCAGTCGAGGGCGACTGCGCGCACATCACGTACACCTTGACCACTCCGGGCTGTCCGATGGAGCGCATCATCACGCACGGGATTCGAAGCGCCGTGCAGCGCGTGGATGGAATCTCGCGTGTCGATACCCACGTGGTCTGGGAGCCGGCGTGGCACCCGGGGATGATCGCGCAGGGCGCCTTCTCGCGCTGAACTCGTCCGCCGGACTCTAGCACGAAACTCGCAACACACGGGGTGCCCGTCGTCGGCTGGCGACGGCAATGGAGCGGAGGCGACTCGAACGCATGCATCTACTCACGCTTCGCACGGTTCTCATGGCGACCGATCTTGACAAGACGTCCGTGGCCGCGCTCGAGACCGGGCGTCGGCTCGCCGCGGCCGCCGGTGCCGCGCTCCACGTCGTGCACGTCGCGCGCAGGTCGCCGGCCGAACGGGATCGAGGCGAGCTCGAGTCGTTCGTCCGTAGCGCGGGCGTCGAACCCGATGCGCGGCACGTACACCTGTTGGATGGTGATCCGCCGCACGCCATCCGGTTGCTCGCCGACCGAATCGGCGCGGACGTGATCGTCGTCGGGCCGCACCGCGAGCGCCGCGAGGGAGACGGCGGGAGTTCACTCGGCAGCACTGCGCTGGCGATCGTCACGGATTCCTTCGCGCCGTGCCTCGTTGCGCGAGAGCCGCTGGCAATCCCGGTCGAACGCGTGCTGGTGGCCGTGGACCTCTCCGACACCGCGCGCGGCGCGCTCGTCGTAGGGCTGTCGTGGGCGTCGGCGCTCCGCGCGCCGCCGGCGCGGGAGGGCGCCGGTGTCCCGGCAACGATGATCGTGCTGCACGTCGACCGATCGGCTCCGCCGCAGGATGGTGGCGGGCGACGCTCCCAGCACGGCGATGCCTTCGAGCGCGAGGTCGTGCGCATTCGGGACGATGCCGGACAGTGGGCCGGCGTGTCGATCGACGACCGGCTGGTGTCGGGGAACGACCCTGCCCGGATGATTGCCGAGGCGGCGCTGCACCATCGCGCGGGCCTCATCGTACTCGGCACGCGCGGCCTCGGCCTGGATCGCGTTGGGCGGGGCAGACTCGGCTCCGTGTCGGCGAGCGTCGTGCGCCTGTGCGAGACGCCCGTGCTACTCGTGCCCCCGGCGGTGTGGATGTCCTACGCGGCATCCGAGGGACACCTGATGGCGACGTGATCGTACTGGCCGCACGATGCTGCTCGTGATACACTGACCCGCGCACGTGCCGACACCGGCGGTGCGCCTCGCCGGACTCTACGTTCCCCCATGACTCACGTCGTCAGCGCCACAACCTCGGATCTGCGCACCGTCCTCGCCGGCGGCGGCGAGATGGGCGCGTTGATGCGGTCGATCGATTGGGCGTCCACCCCGTTGGGGCCGGTGTCGGCCTGGCCACAGAGCCTCCGCACCACCGTGAGCACCTGTCTCCACTCGCGATTCCCGATTCTCGTCTGGTGGGGACCAGAGCTGGTGATGCTGTACAACGATGCGTACGTGACGTTGATCGGCGGCAAACACCCGCAGGCCCTCGGAGCCCCGGGGTACGAGGTGTTTCCCGAGGTCTGGAACATCATCGGTCCAATGCTCGAGGCCGTCATGACGCGCGGCGAAGCGACCTGGTCCGAGGATCAGCTCCTGTTGCTCGAGCGCCACGGCTTCTCCGAAGAATGCTATTTCACGTTCTCGTATTCGCCGATCGGCGACGAATCTGGTGGCGTCGGCGGCGTGTTCACGGCGGTGACCGAGACGACCGGGCGTATCATCGGCGAGCGCCGCATGGCCACGCTTCGCGCGCTCGCGGAACGCACCGCGCCGGCGCGCGCCGTTCCGGACGCGGCGCGATGCGCCATCGCCGCCCTGCGTGACAACTCGGCCGACGTGCCGTTCGCTTTGCTCTATCTCCTGGACGAGCAGGGGCGCACGGCGCGATTGGCCGACGCCGCGCACCTCACGGCCGGCGCGCCCGGGTGCCCGCTCGAGATCCCGCTCGACGACGCGGCGCTCGGCGAGCCTCGCGGCACTGTCGCGTGGCCGGTCGCCGTCGTCGCGCGAACCGGACGAAGTCAGGTGGTCGATCTGGGCGAGCTCCAACCGTACCTCTCGGCCGACCCGTCGTGGCGGGGGTTCGGCAAGGCGATCGCCTTGCCCGTGGCCGCGGCCGGGCAGGAGCGGCCCTATGGCGTCCTGATTGCCGGAGTCAGCCCACGCATTGCGCTCGACGATGCGTATCGCGGTTTCCTGGACCTGATCGCCGGTCAGGTCGCCACGGGGATCGCGAACGCGGAAGCGTATGATGCGGAGCGCCGCCGCGCCGAATCGCTCGCCGAGCTCGATCGTGCAAAGACGACGTTCTTCTCGAACGTCTCGCACGAGTTCCGCACACCGCTCACGCTCCTCCTCGCGCCGCTCGAGGACGCATTGCGCGAGTCGGATACGGCGTCTCCGGTTCATCGCGAGCTCGAGATGGCGCACCGGAATGCGCTTCGGCTGCTCAAGCTGGTGAACACGCTCCTCGATTTCTCGCGCATCGAGGCGGGGCGCATCGAGGCGTCGTACGAGCCGGTCGACCTCGGCGAGCTCACGCGCGACCTGGCGAGCGCGTTCCGCTCGGCGTGCGAGCGTGCCGGCCTCCGTCTGAACGTCGAGATGCCGCCATCGCCGCTGACCGCATTCGTCGACCGCGGCATGTGGGAGAAGATCGTGCTGAATCTGATGTCGAACGCGTTCAAGCACACGTTCGCCGGCGGCATCGACGTCCGCGTCTCGCAACGCGACGGCGAGGCGCTGGTCGAGGTGGCGGATAGCGGAATCGGCATCTCGTCGCAGGAGCTGCCGCACATCTTCGAGCGGTTCCACCGCGTTCCGAACGCGCGCAGCCGAACGCACGAAGGAACGGGCATCGGACTTTCGCTCGTCGAGGAGCTGGTCAGGCTCCACGGTGGCAGAATCGACGTGGCCAGCACGGAAGGAAGGGGCACCACGTTCAGCGTGCACGTGCCGCTGGGATCGGCGCATCTTCCACGCGATCGGGTCGGCGCGGCACAGCACCGTCCCGCGTCGGCGCTTGGCGTCCTGCCGTATGTCGAAGAGGCGTTGCGCTGGCTTCCAACCGCGGAGGCCGACGCTTCCCGCGGCGGTGAGTCGCGGGACGATACGTCCGAGCCGATCGCGACCGACGAGGCGACGCGCGGCGCACGGGTGCTGCTCGCCGACGACAATGCCGACATGCGTCACTACGTCGCGCGACTGCTGCGCGCGCAGCGATGGGTCGTCGACACCGTCGCGGACGGGCGCGCAGCCCTGGAGATGGCTCGAACGTCCCCGCCCGACATCGTGCTCTCCGACATCATGATGCCGGGCCTGGACGGGTTCGGGCTCGTGCGTGCGTTGCGCGCGAATCCCGCGACGCGCGCCGTCCCGGTCATACTCCTGTCGGCGCGCGCCGGCGAAGAGTCGCGGATCGAAGGCATGGCGACGGGCGCCGACGACTATCTCGTGAAACCATTCTCCGCGCGTGAGCTCATCGCGCGCCTGAACGCCCACCTCGGCCTGGCGGCCGTCCGCCGGCAGGCGGCCGCCGATGTCGAGGCGGCCCACGCGGAACTGACGGCCGCGCACATGCAGTTGCAGGCGCAGGCTCGCGCGACTGACCGGGCGCTCGCGGCCCTTCGCGTCGAGCAGTCCCGACTCACGAACCTCTTTCGTCAGGCGCCCGCGCTCATCTGCGTCCTTCGTGGCCCCGCGCACGTCTTCGAGATGGCGAACGACTCCTACCGGCGCCTGGTCGGGTTCCGTGAGCTCATCGGGCGGTCGGTTCGGGAAGCGCTTCCCGAAGCCGCGGGCCAGGGTTTCGTCGAGCTGCTCGACCGCGTGCGAACGAACTGCGAGACGTTCGTCGGCAGGGAATTGCCGGTCGTACTCCAGCAGTCGAGCGACGCGACGCCCGAGCAACGCTACCTCGATTTCGTCTACCAGCCGATCGTGGAAGCCGATGGATCGTGCTCCGGCATATTCGTGCAGGGCGTGGACGTGACCGACCAGGTGCTCGCGCGCGGCGAGATCGAGCGCGCGCGGAGCGAGGCCGACGCCGCGCGCCATGCAGCCGAGCAGGCGAATCAGTCAAAGAGCGATTTTCTCGCGGCGATGAGCCACGAGCTCCGCACACCACTCAACGCGATCGCCGGCTACGCCGAGCTGCTGGAGGTCGGCGTGCACGGCCCGCTGAGCGATTCGCAGCGCGACGCCGTACGCCGGATCCGGCGGAGCGAAGAGATCCTGCTCGGCCGCATCAACGACGTGCTCAACTTCGCCAAGATCGAGGCCGGACGGATCGAGTATCGCATCGACGTCGTGCCGTTGGCCGACGCGGTCGCGTCGGTCGCGCCGCTGATCGAGACTCAGTTCGCCGCCAAGCGTCTCCGCTACGTCACGCGCGTCGCTCCGGACATGCTGGTCCGCACCGATCGCGACAAGCTTCAGCAGATTCTGATCAATCTCCTCTCGAACGCCGTCAAGTTCACCGAGAGCGGCGGTACGGTCACCATCGACATGGGCACGCGCGTCGGAGCGCCGGCGGGCTTCGCGCTGCTGCGAGTCTCGGATACCGGGATCGGGATTCCGCGGGAGAAGCAGGACTCCGTCTTCGATCCGTTCATCCAGGTCCACCGGCGGCTGACGTCGTCGACCGAGGGGACTGGTCTGGGCCTGGCGATCAGCCGCGATCTGGCGCGCGGGATGGGCGGCGAGCTTCGCGTGCGCAGCGTCGAGGGAAAGGGCTCGACGTTCACACTGGCACTGCCGCTCGCCAACTGACGGGCCTCGCCGGCTCACGCCGGCGGCGTGTAGCTCCCCGCCTCGGGCGAGCGGAACGCCACCGAGAGCCGGTTCCAGCCGTTGATGGCGACGATGGCCATCGTGAGATTCACCAATTCGACTTCGCTGAACACCTTGCGCGCGCGCTCGTACAACTCGTCGGGTACGCCTTCGGGGCCGAGTCGCGTCAGCGCCTCGGTCCAGGCGAGCGCTGCGCGCTCTCGTTCGGAGTAGAACGGCGCTTCACGCCACGCGGGCAGCACGTAGATGCGCTGCTCGGATTCCCCGG
Organism: Gemmatimonadaceae bacterium; assembly: GCA_035469245.1. Taxonomy (GTDB): domain Bacteria; phylum Gemmatimonadota; class Gemmatimonadetes; order Gemmatimonadales; family Gemmatimonadaceae; genus JAQBQB01. The sequence continues at coordinate 8,168 of DATISA010000187.1, read as the reverse complement.
CGGCGCGCGCATCCTTGGTGTGCATGTCGAGGCAGAACGCGCAGCCATTCAGTTGCGATGCGCGGATCTTCACCAGTTCGATCAGCGATCGCTCGAGCCCACTCCCGCGAACGTACCGCTCGACGACGCGCATGGCTTCGTTCGCGGCGGGCGCCACCATCTCGTAGTCGAAACGTCCACTCATCGTTGCACGATCACGATGCGCAGAGATAGTGCACGACGTCCTCGGCCGTGTACCCGGGGTGGCTCGCCATGAACGGCGCCAGCGACAGCAGGTCGTCACCGCTCGTCACGAGCTCGGTCTCGATCGTGTCGGTCGTGCCGCGCCGCTGCGGTTGGCCGATGCTCGAGATCAGCCCGTTGCAGAGGCAGCGACGGCCTTCCGCGTCCGCGGCGTCGCCGCCCTTGGCCACGTACGTATCGATCGGCTCGGCGGAGCAGCGGTAGATCGTCCGACCGTCGGCCGTACGCACCGCGACGCGAAGGTACCCGAGGTCGCAGTTGCGCGTCCGCGCCGCGGCGCGCTCGGCATCGCCCGGCATCTCGACGATCTTGAACGGGTATCCGGTTGGCGATGCGCGCGGATCGGTGCGCAGCTCGACCGATCCTGCCGCGAGCGCGGCGACCACGCGAGATTTGAGCGTGGGGTCGAGACCGGATTGCTCGCAGTAGGCGAACAGCGTTCCGACCTGCACGCCGGCCGCGCCGGCGGCGATCGCTCGCCCCAGCCCCTCGGGGGACCCGAATCCACCGGCAAGCCAGAAGGGAAGCCCCAGCTCGCGCATCTTGTCGAGGTCGACGGCGTCGCGGTCACCGTAGATCGGCTCTCCGCGTTCGTTGAGTCGAAGCTCGCCGCGCGGCGGCGCATTGTGGCCGCCCGCCGTGGGCCCCTCGACGATGAACCCATCCACGCGCCCGTTCGACTTGCGCGCCAGCGTGGTCGCGAGCGATGCGGCGGAGACCACGGCGACGAACGCCGGCCGATGCAGCGGCGTTGCCGCGACCGCATGATTCGCGCACGAGGCCGGGTCGAAGGTGAGCCACTCACTCTGCTCACGCGGCAGGCCCTCGACCTCGAACCGGAGCTGTGCCGCCCGATGCTCCGCCAGCGCGTCGAGCGCGCCTGGAATCTCGCGCGGGATGCCCGCGCCCATGATCACGACGTCGACGCCCGCGAGCATCGCGCCGTACAGCGATGCCAGGTTCGGCATCTGCACTTTCGTGAGGAGATTGAGCCCCACGGGATTGCGATGCCCTTCCTTGGCGAGCCACACCTCGACGAAGTTCGCGAGCACGGTGACTCGTTGCCGCGCGTCGCTCACCAGCTGCTTGTACATCGGCAGCGCCTTGTACGGTGCGCCGGGAGCCCGGCCGGCGGCGTTGAAGTACCGTCGCAGGATCTCCTCGCCGACCTCCGGAACCGGGAACGCCGCGATCGCGCGGCGCATGTCGCCGCCGGGATCGCCGTCCTGCAAGCGTCGGACGAACACGGTGTCGAGCATCGAGCCCGACACCACGCCGAGCTGGCCCGTGCGCGAAACGGCCCGCGCCAGTCGCCAGTTCGACACCGCCACGCCCATTCCACCTTGAATGACGCGCGGGAGAGCTGAGAGAAAGTTCATTGCAGTTTCATTGCGATCGGCGACTCGCTCGTGACGGAGCGCCGCAGGAGGGAGGCGACGCTCGACCAGCCGCCGTCGATTCGCAATATAATGCGGCTCCGCTCGTTCACGATCATCGTCGTCGTGCCGTGCACGATGTCGCCCGTCGCCTCGTCGCGCTTCCGCCCGACACCGAGCACGTCCAGGACGTGCTCGACATCGGCCACGCCGCCCGACAGCACGCGATCCTCCGGCGCGAGCGCCCAGTGCTGCGACATCATGCCGAGGCGGTCCGGCGTGTCCCGCCACGGATCGAGCGTGATGACGACGAGCGGCAGATTGGGGCGGCTCGCCGCGACACGGGCTTCACGGAGGCCCGCGATGATCGCCGGGCACACGTTCGAGCAGTGACCAAAGGCGAAGGTGAGCAGGAACGCCTGTCCACGCAGATCGCTTAGCGACGTCGAGACTCCGCGCTGGTCAACGAGCACCGTGCGAGGCACGTCCACGTTCAGTCGCTGAATCACAGCACCGTCGCCCACCACGACGTTCCGTTCGCTCGCCCAGACACGCGCGACGTGCACGCCGAGCGACGCGGCCCCGGATATGGCGACGACCGCCGCCGAGGAACCGACCAGGCGCCAGCCGCGGTGCGAGGCGATCCAGCGCAACTGGCGGCGCACCGAGCCGCCCCACAGCGCGAGCAGCACGGCGATCATGCCCAGCGGCTCGCCCAGAAGAAGGATCCAGCCGCCGGCGTCGGGAAGCCCGCCGGGCGCCGCGCCGAAGCACGCCGCGCGCGTGCGCTCGAGCCAGTCCGGGCCTGCCCGGCCGACCGGCGCGAGCGCCAGCGCCCACCACGACGCGGTGATGGCGAGGATGGCGACCAACCCGGCGAATGCCGCGCCGGGCCGGCCGTCACCCGGCGCCTCTACCCGATCTTCCACAGGAAGCTGAGGAGTTTCCAATTCGTGAAGTAGTAAAGCATGAAAGCCAGGAAGAACACGCCGACCAGCACCATCGTCCCCGGCGTCGGGCCGAGGATGCCGTGCGCCGGCGCATGGAGCTGCTCGTTCAACTCGTCGACATTCGCCGGATGCACCGGCGGATTGGTCAGTCCCTGCGGGATACCCGCGACCAGCTTGCCGCGCGGATATTCCGTGATCCGCTCGCCGAAGAACACCGACTTCACGGCGATGAGAATGAACGAGTATGCGCCGGTCACGGCGATCACCGCACCGATGCCGATCATGGCCAGGAAGAGATCGACCGCGGGATTGAACGGCACGTCGAACGGCGCCTGCGAGAACGAAATGTCCCAGTGCCGCCGCGGCACGCCGAAGCTGCCCGCGAACGTCATGCCGAATTCCACCAGAAGCATGCCGCCGGCGAACATGTACGGCTGCCATCGCGCCACCTTCCAGAACGCCACCTTCCGCTGGAAGACGAGCGGGATGAGGTAGTAGGTCGCGCCCATGAACGCCATCGCCGTGCCGCTCACCACCGTCGCGTGGAAGTGCCCCGGCACGCGCAGTGTGTTGTGCGCGATGATGTTAATCTGCTCCGTGCCGATCGTGACGCCGGTGATCCCGCCGAAGAATCCGAACACGACCACCGAGAGAATCAGCGACGAGAACCCCGGATCCATCCACGGCGCGCGTCGCAGCCATCCGAACATGCCTTCGGTGAATCCGCGCAGACGCATGCCAAGCTCCATCCCCGCCGGCACCGTGAATCCATGCACCATCGACGCCAGCACCGCCATGTACATGAAGTACGACGTGTTCACGATCTTCCACGCCGACCCGAACCCCGGATCGACGAGCAGATGGTGCGCCGACGCCATCGAGATGAATAGGATGTAGAGCACGAACGCCCAGCGGCTCACCTTCTCGTTGAGCACGACCGCGCCCACCGTGAGCCCGCCCAGCATGTACCAGATCGAGACCATCGCCGCGACGTTGATCTGCTGCGCCGAATGCCCGAGCGCCCACCACAGCAGGCGGTAGATCTGCGGATTGACGCCGGGGATCACTCCAACGGACCACAGAAACGTCGGGATGTAGATCATCGCGCCGTGGAGCAGCGTGATCACGGCGATGATTGCCGCCGCCATCGCGCCGTACACGACGAGTGGCATCGATCCACTGTACGTCTTCTCGCGCTTGGCGATCGTCAGCGTGGCGAAGAACTGCCCTACCACTCCGAGCGCTCCCACCGCGAACAGGATGATCCCGAGATAGAACAGTGGATGCGCCTTGAGCGGTGGATACGACGTATACAACACGTCGGCGCGCCCGCTCCACTGCATGTACTCCACCGTGAGCGAGCCCACGAGCATCAGGCCGAAATTGAACCAGCCGTATTTTGGGGCCGCCGGCCGCGCGTTGAGCAACGCCGTGCTCACGAACCAGAGCACGGCCATCTCGAAGAAGATGATGAAGAAGATCAGCATGTTCATGCCGTGCACGCCGAGAATGCGGTAGTACCACACCGCGGGCAGCAGATGCACGGCCTGCCAGCGCGTCAGCGCCAGCAGCAGAGCGGCCGTGGCGCCAACGAGCAGCGCGACGATCGACACGACGGCATTGACCTTGACCAGTCGCTCGGCGCCGAGATGAATCCGGAAGCCCGTCACCGGACAGGTGCGATACGCGGCTGCGCCGGACGGAGCGAATCCGGTCGTCGGGAGTGCGGCGGTGGTCATTGGGCGCCTCCGTGGCCGATGCTCGCCGCGGAATTGTCCGCCACCGAACGACCGGCCGAATCGACGACGATCACCCGGCCCACCATCGTGTGATGCCCGATGCCGCAGAACTCGTTGCAGATGATCCGAAAATCACCGGCGGCTGTCGGCGTCACGCGCAGCGCGTAGTCGAAGCTCGGCACGACGGCGAAGTTCACGTTCAGCGGATACAGCGAGAACCCGTGATTCACGTCGAGCGAGGAGAGGTGCAACATGTACTCCTTGCCCTGCTCGAGCTTGAGGATCGGGTACCACTGGAAGGTGAGTCCGACGAGATACACGTCGGCGCCGGCAGGCGGCTGGACGATCGGCAGGCCGCGGTCTTCACCGACTTTGTAGCGAGACGCGAAGGCCACGGTGCGCGCGTAGTACGCTTTGGGATCGACGCGGGTGCGCACGCCGGACGGATTCTGCCCGCCCTTCCAGTGCCAGAGCGGCATCATGGCGAACAGCACGATGCACCAGGCGAACGCGATCGAGACCCAGATCTTCTCCGCCTTGTGCGCGGGTTTCCACCACACGCCGGGCACGGATTGGAGGCCCGTATGGACTTTGGTGAGCATGGGGTTCTCCTAGGGGAGCGTGCCTTTCGGCATCGAGAGGATTTCCCACATGCCCCACGCGGTGAACACGAGGAGCATCACGAGCACACCCAGCGCGAGCAGCAGGTACATGTTGTCGAAGAAGCGTTGTCCAAACGGCACACGCTCGATGGCGTCATCGGCACCATGAGACGACGGATCCATGCGACGTCCTCCGATTGAGCAAAAGGAGTGGGAGGCAGCAGGGGGAAGGGAAGGGGAGGCGTGACGGAGCAGATTGTGGAGCGGTCCGACTAGCATTCATCATGTCGACATGATAAACTCAGCGCAAGCCCGAACTTCGTGATGCGACCCCTCCAACGCGGCGCCCGCCGCACCGTCGCGGCCCTCGATGCCGCCGCCAACCGGCTCTATGGCTGGGCCGCCAACCCCATCCATCAGACGGGAACCGTGGCCGTTGCGATGCTGCTGACGCTCATCGCGACCGGTCTCTACCTCGTCTTCGTCTATCGCGTTGGGTCACCGGCCGCCTCCGTCGCGCGCATCGCGGCCGATCCGTGGCTCGGCGGCTGGATTCGCACGCTGCATCGCTACGCGTCAGACGTATTCGTCCTCGCCGGCGCGCTGCACATGCTCCGGATGTTCGCGCAGGCGCGCAGCTGGGGGCCGCGGACCATGGCCTGGGTCTCGGGTCTCGTGCTGTTCGGCGCCGGACTGGTGTGCGCATGGACTGGATTCGTCATGGCGTGGGACACGTTCGGCGAGCGCCTGGCGCGCGACGGCGCGCGGTTGCTCGACCTCCTGCCCGTCGTGTCGGAGCCCGTGAGCCGGATCTTCGCGGGCGATGGCCCGGTGCCGAGCGCGTTCTTCTTCGTGAACCTGTTCATGCACATCGTCGTGCCGCTCGCCATGGGCGCGATCCTCTGGCTCCACGTCGCGCGGCTCGGGCGGCCGGTACTGCTGCCTCCCAAGCGCATCGGCTGGACCATCGTTGGCGCTCTGGTGGTCGCGTCGGTCTTGCTTCCGGCCGCGCTCGGTCCGGCGGCAAATCCATTCCGCCTGCCGCACGACACGCCGACCGATCTGATGGTTGCGTGGTGGTTGCCGATCTCCGAGCGACTGTCGCCAGGCGCCGCCTGGGCCGTGCTCGGCGCGCTTGGCGCCGTGGTGCTCTTCGTTCCCAGGTTCGCCCGTCGTCCGCGCGAAGGCCGTTTGGCGCCGAGCGTCGTCGACCCCCGCTTGTGCACCGGCTGCACGCAATGCGTGCAGGACTGTCCGTGGGACGCGATCACGATGGTGAAGCGCGATGACGATCGGCCGACGCTGGTCGCGCTGGTCAATCCCGAGCGATGCGTGAGCTGCGGAATCTGCGCGGGTTCGTGCGCACCGATGGGCGTCGGTCCCGCCGGCCGTACCGGACGCGATCAACTGACGACGCTGCGAGACGATGTACTTCCCGGTCTGCCGCGCGTTGAAGCGATGCCGCTCGTCGCGGTGTGCTGCGAGCAGGCGCCCGCGTCGCACGTCGCGGCACTCCGTGCGCGCGGCGCGTACGTGCATTCGGTCTCGTGCGTGGGAAACCTGCATTCGTCCGTCATCGAGCTGTTGATTCGCTCTGGCGTGCCGGGTGTGCTCGTGTGCCAGTGTCCGCCGCGCGACTGCGAGGGACGCGAAGGGCCAAAGTGGCTGCACGAGCGCACGTACGAGGACCGCGAGGCCGAGCTCAAGGCGCGCGTCGATCGCCGTCGCATCCGCGTAGTGACGGTCGCGCCGGGAACGCTTGGCGAGACGACGGCGGCGATCGATGCGTTCGCGCGCGAGCTGAGCGCGATGCACGGGCCTGACGCCGAGTCCAACCCGGAGCTCGATCTCGAGTGCGAGATCGAGCCGGTCGATGAGGTGGCATCGTGAGCGGCGCCTCATCCGTCGCACGGTGGATCGGCGCCGCTGTCGTGAGCGGTGCGGCACTGTTTGGCGTGGCGCGCGCATCAACGGCACCGCTGCCGCTGCACGACGCCGGCGTAGCGCGGCTGCGCTTGTCATGGAGCGCGCGGCCGGAGCGCATCGAAGTCTGCCGTACGCTGAGCGCGGCGGAGTTGGCCGAACGAGAGGAGCACATGCGCCAGCGCGTCGACTGCGAGGGAAAATTCGCCTCGTACGCGCTGCGCGTCGATGCGGATGGTCGCCGTCTTGCCGAGTCGCTGGAAAGGGGCGCGGGGTTGCGGCACGATCGGCCGCTATACGTCCTTCGCGAGGTCGACCTCGCGCCTGGCCAGCATCGCATTCACGTCGAATTCGACCGCCGCGAGCGCACCGACAACGACGCCGCGGCGTTCGCAAGCGCTTCGAGCGCCGGCGCCGACACCGGAATCTTTGCTGGGCGGGCTCAACGCGAAGCGGAGGAGCGCGCGCGCCGTGCGCGAGCCGCGATCCCGCCGCATCTGGCTCTCGACACGGCGTTGACGCTTGGCGCTGGCGAGGTCGTCGTGATCACGCTCGATCAGGAGCTGCGCGTGCTTCGGCTCATCGGCCAGGCCTCCACGCGCTGACCTGACGCGACATTCTATCTTTCATCATGTGGATCTCCGGAACGTCCCAATACGCAATCCGCGCCGTCGTATACGTCGCGACTCATGGCGCCGACGCCCCGGTCCGCGTCGATCCGATCGCGGAGGCGCTCGACGTGCCCCGGAACTACCTGTCGAAGACGCTGCACCTGCTGGCGCGAGATGGCGTGTTGCGTTCAGTGCGCGGACCGCGCGGCGGATTTCAGCTGGCGATGCCCGCGTCGCGGCTCACGCTGGCGCGAGTCACCGAGCCGTTCGACGAGGTGGGCGAGCGTCACTGCCTGCTCGGACGGGCGCAGTGCAGCGATCGCTCACCCTGCGCGGCCCACGGCCGATGGGGCGAGATCTCCAATTCGCTGCAGACGTTCTTCCGCGGAACGACGATCGCCGATTTGATGCGCGATGCCGGGAGCGTCACCCGGCCACGAGCGTGAGCCGGTGCCAGAGACGCGGGCGCTGTCGAACCAGATAGGAGCCGGCCACGATCACTGCAAGCGCATTGGCAACCACGATCGACCACCACGGCAGCACGGGTCGCATCGGCGTGGTGAGCATTCCCACGAACGCCACCGTCACGACGAAGCCGGCAATCAGCGTGAACAGCACGAGCGGCGCCCGTCCGGGATGCCGTTCCGCTTCCCCCGCCAGCGCGGTCACGATGACGCCGATGACGAGCGCGATCGCGAGATGCAGCGCGTTGTAGAGGAATATC
>DATISA010000186.1:0-4370 GCA_035469245.1 Gemmatimonadaceae bacterium | reverse complement strand
CGCGTCCGACATCGAGTGTCCCATGAAGCGGTAGGTGCGGACCTCGAGCAGCGTCGGGAGCGACTCGCTCCGGGCGCGCTCGACGGCTTGCTGGACGGCGCCGCGAACCTCGAATACGTCCTGTCCATCGCACACGGCGCGCGGAATGTTGTAGGACGCGCCGCGCTCGTAGATGTCGTGGATCGCCGACGCGCGCTCGAGGGCGGTGCCCATGCCGTAGCGGTTGTTCTCGATCACGTACACGACGGGAAGCTTCCACAGGCCCGCCATGTTGAGCGCTTCGTGAAACGCGCCGGTGTTCACGACCGATTCGCCCATGAAGCAGACGCAGACCTGATCGCCGCCGCGATACTTGATCGCGAAGCCGACGCCGGTGGCGAGCGGCACGTGCGCGCCGACGATGCCATGCCCGCCGAGAAAATTCAGGCTCTTGTCGAACATGTGCATCGACCCACCCTTGCCGCGCGCGCATCCATCGATCCGCCCGAACAGCTCGGACATCACGGCGCGCGGCGCAATGCCGCGCGCCAGGGCCTGGCCGTGGTCCCGGTACGTGGTGATCACGTAGTCGTCGGGGCGCAGCACCGACAGCGCGCCCGTGCTCACCGCCTCCTGTCCGATATACAGGTGACAGAATCCGCCGATCTTGCCGAGCGCATATGCCTCGGCGCAGCGCTCCTCGAAGCGGCGCTGCAGGAGCATCGAGCGGAGCAGGGTGCGATCGAGCTCGGGGTCTGATGGCAAAACCTGCGGGTCGGGTTTCTTTTTGGCCATTGGCGCGGCGAAATGATTTGAGAAGTCACTAATTGGGGTCAGACTCGATTTAGAGTCTGCTAAATCGAGTCTGACCCCATTTCGAGATGTCAGACGCCGGCGGCTTGGACCTGCTCCCAGGCGTGATAGCTGGAGCGAACGAGCGGGCCCGATTCGACGTGCCGGAAGCCCATCGCCATGCCCACCTCGCGCATGTGGCGGAATTCGTCGGGCGTGACGTAGCGGTCGATCGGAATGTGCGACTCCGACGGGCGCAGGTACTGGCCGAGCGTGAGGATGTCGACGTCCACCGAGCGCAGATCGCGCATGACGACCTCGACTTCCTCGAGGGTCTCACCCATTCCCAGGATGATGCCGCTCTTGGTCGGGATGTCGGGGGCAATGCGCTTGGCGGCGCGGAAGATGTTGAGCACCCGCTCGTACCGCCCGCCCGGCCGGCATCGCTTGTACAGCCGCGGCACCGTCTCGGTGTTGTGGTTGTAGATGTCGGGGCTGGCTTCGAGGACGGTACGAATCGAGTCCTCGTTGCCCTGGAAGTCGGGCACCAACACCTCGACCGAGCAGTCGGGCAGGCGCTGCTTGATCTGCCGGATGGTCTCGGCGAAGATGTAAGCGCCGAAGTCGGGCAGGTCGTCGCGGTCGACCGAGGTGATGACGACGTGCCTGAGCCGCATTTCCATGATCGCCGCCGCGACGCGCGATGGCTCCTCGATGTCGTACTTGGGCGGGCGGCCGTGGGCGACGGCGCAGTACGCACAGTTCCGCGTACAGACGTCGCCCAGGATCATGAAGGTCGCGGCACCATGCTCCCAACACTCGCCCACGTTCGGGCAGTGAGCTTCCTCACAGACGGTGTGGAGCTCGAGCTCGCGCATCAGGTGCTTGAGGCGCAGGTACTGCTGGCCGCCGGGAGCCCGAACCTTGAGCCAGGACGGCTTGCGCTCGGGAAGCGGTTCGACGCGGTGGCGACCGGTTATCTGGTATAGGGTCTCGCCCATTCTACGCGGAGCGGAAAGGTCGATTGGCGAGCTTAGGCGGCCAAAAGCGACAGCCCCGGCCGCCGAAAGTCTCAAAGCTCCGTAATCTACCGGCGGCCGGGATGGGCGGGTAGCACGTCATAACCTTCTATACGTGCGGGATAAGGTTAGTCGATCCGGGACTCGACTCGAATCGCGCAATTCCGAAGCCTGACAGGTCGAATCCTGCTTGGCCATCGAGCGCGAGGCCGGCGATGGCTCGTGCGGTGGCAGGTGCGAGCAGAATCCCGTTTCGGGAGTGTCCGCACGCGTACAGCACCTCAGGATGCTCAGGGTCGGGGCCGAGGATGGGGAGCATATCCGGTGTGGCGGGTCGGAGGCCGGCCCAGGCGCTCGACGGCGCTGTGCGGCCCAGCGCGGGGCAGACGCTCACGGCGGCGGCGCGGAGCCGCTCGATCGTCTCGTCCGTCGTGGAAACGTCGAAGCCCGCATGCTCGGACGTCGAGCCCACGACGGTCTCGCCGGCGCGGGGGACGACGTACACGCCATTGCCCATGACCGGCCGCCCGAGGACTGCGACTCCGAACGACAGCATCTGGCCCTTGACCGGAAAGATCGGCAGCGGCCGCGGCAAGCCATCGACCTGCGGGCTCCATGCGCCCGCGGCCAGAATGGCCCGCCGGGCCTCGATGCGAAGGCCGGATGAGGCACCGACCGTGACACGACCCTTGCCGAGCTCCATGGAGGCGACAGGGCTGTCCGCGAACAGCTCGACGTTCTCCGTACGCTCGACGGCCAACCTGAGCGCGCGCATCAGGCGTACGTTATCGACCGCGCCGTCATCAGCGAACAACGTGGCGCCCTGCGGAGCGGCGAGGTGGGGTTCCAGCTCCTTCACGCGCTGCGGGGCGATCCGTTCGCCGGCATCCGCGGGCAGCGCGTGCCCGGCCATGTCGGACAGAACGAGGAGTCCCCTCACGAGCGTGAGACCGCCATCGAGCTCCGCGAGCGAAGACAGGAGCTGTGGGTAGAGCGCCAGACTCGCGTCGTAAAACGACTGGGCAGCCGGTGCGAGCTGGCCAATCGACGGCGCAAGGAGACCCGCCGCGGCGAAGGAAGCGGTGCCGGGGCGATGGGCTCCCAGGACGACGCAGCGGGCACCGCGGCGCCCGATCTCCAGCGCCGTTGACAGCCCGACGATTCCGTCGCCGATTACGACGATGTCGGCCGTCCGCCGGCCGTCCGCGAGCACGTTGTTAGACATGGCCACGCCCGATCGAACCCGCTCGGCGAACCGTGAAACCGGAGGGTCCGGTTCGTCGTAAGATTCGGTAGAAAGACGACCTTCGACTTTCGGGAGATTCCCGTATGCTCCGCACCATCTTCTCGATCGGACTGTTCGCGGTTCTCGGTCTCATCGCTCTCAAGTTCATTTTCGGCATCCTCGGCTTTGCCGTGGGCCTTTTCATGATGCTGCTCGTCCTCGCGGTCAAGTTCGCGATCGTACTGCTCATCATCTACGTCATCATCCGCATCGTCAGTCCTGAAACGGCGCGCCGGATGCGCGCGCGCTGGTCCGGGCCGGCGGCCTGATCGACCATACTTCCGAAAGTCTCCAAACAGCAAATGCGGCCGGCGCGAAAGCGCCGGCCGCACTCGCATGCGCCCATTTCACGCGCGTGACAGCCGATCGACCACGGCCCAGGCCAGCAGTGGGACCATGATCTCGTGGTGGCCGGTGATCTCGTAGCCGCGGCCGCTATCGAGCGTGGGTCGTTGCACGACGTTCATCCGCGGCCGGTAGTGGCGCTGCATGTCCAGGTCCACGGAGACGAACTCGCGCGGCCGGCCGCTGTCCAGGTTGCGAGCGATCGTGAGCGCCTTGAGAAAGACCTCCGGCATGATGACGGCGCTGCCGAGGTTGAGCACGACACCGCCGCCGTCGAGACCGGCCAGCGCGGAGGCGAGACGGCGAAAGTCGCGATGGCTCGTGTCGCCGATCGCCGCCCCGCTGGCGGACGGGTGCTGATGGATGATCTCGGCGCCGATCGCCGCGTGGACGGTCGTCGTGACCCCGAGCCGGAATGCCCCGAGGAGGATCGAGAGCTCGGGGTTGGCAAGATCACTGCGCGCATCCAGCGCGCGCCCCAGCGCCTCGCCCATTCCTTGTTCTCCACGCATGCCGGACGAGAACGCGTCGTTCATCTCGCGTCCCGTTTCGTCGGCCATGCCGAACGTACCGTCGCGCAGTCCGGCGGCGACGTCTTCGGAGGTGGCGCCGAACCGGGCGACCTCGTAGTCGTGAATCGCGGCCGATCCGTTCATCGCCACGTGAGTGACGACCTCGCGCCGCATGAGATCCAGCAGCAGCGGGGCGAGCCCCGTTTTCACGACGTGACCGCCGAGCATGATGACGACGGCGCGGTGGTTGCGCGCCGCGTGCACGATCGCGTCGACCACGGCGCGGAAGTCGCGCGCGACGAGGACGTCGGGGAGTCCGTCGACGAACGCGGCGAACGACTCGCCGGAACCGGCAGGTGGATGGGCGAACTCGCTCGCGCGAACCTTGTTCGGCCGGCGCGAGACCGGGACGGTGCGAATGGCGGAGAGATCCGCCTC
>DATISA010000185.1:0-5826 GCA_035469245.1 Gemmatimonadaceae bacterium | reverse complement strand
CGAGGCAAGTCCAGACCTCCTCTCGTCCCGAGCCCGGACGAACTTTTCTTTGTGACCGCCGCTCAGGCTGGCTACTCGTGGCTGACCGACCGGCCGCTCCAATCAAGAGTCCCGTCTCGGCTCGTGGCGCGACGGCAGCGTCGCGCCACCGGGTTCGATTCGTTCAATTCGTCAGATCCGCGTCCCAATTGTTCCAACTCCACCAGCCGCGTCTGACCGAGCCGCGCCGACACCCTCTCGTTGGAGCCCGCTTGGCGGGTCAGCGTCAGACGTTACAGATCTGGTATGCTTGCCTCATCGACGCGACCGGGTCGCGCTTCGGCACGAACTCCTGTCCCACGAAGCCCGGGAATCCTGCATCGGCGATCGCCTGCATCACCCGATGATAGTACAGCTCCTGGGTCTCGTCGATCTCGTTGCGGCCCGGCACGCCACCGGTATGGAAGTGGGCGATGTGCTCGATGTTCGCGCGAACCGTGCGAATCACGTCGCCTTCCATGATCTGCATGTGGTAGATGTCGTAAAGCAGCTTGACGCGCGGTGACGCGACCCCCTGCACGACCTGCACGCCAAACGCCGTGTGGTCGGCGTGATAGTCATGATGGTCGACCTTGCTGTTGAGCAGCTCCAGGCAGAGCGTCACGCCGTGCTTCTCGGCCGTCGGCGCCAGCCGCTTGAGACCCGTGATGCAGTTGGCGATGCCATCGCCATCGGACATTCCGGCGCGGTTCCCGCTGAACACGACGATGTTCGGCACGCCCGCGGCGGCAGCGGCGGGAATCATCTGCTCGGCGTCGGCAATGAGCTTTTCGTGATTCTCCAGCCGGTTGAATCCAACCGGGATCGCGCCAAAACCATTCGCCATCGAACACACGAGGCCGTGCGTCTTGGGCACCTCCCAGTCCTTCTGATCGAGGAGGTCGATACCGTTGTAACCGATGCCCTTGACCGTCTCGCACAGGTCATCGAGCGGAATCTTGCCGTAGCACCAGCGGGAAACCGAGTGCTTGAGTCTGAGCGACGTGCGCGGCGCGTGGGCGAGTTCCGCGGCGGATACGCGCGGTGTGAGCGCAGCGCCGGCGGCGAGCGCTCCCAGCGCGCCAACGGCTTCACGGCGTGTGATGTCCCGCATCAGATCTCTCCTCGCTTCATTGCCGCCACCGCGTGCGCCGCGGCGCGCGCCGTGAGCGCCATGTACGTGATCGACGGATTCTGGCAGCCGTTGCTCGCCATGCACGCGCCATCGGTGATGAACAGGTTCTTCACGTCCCACGCCTGATTCCAGCGATTGAGCACGCCTTCGTTCGCCGTATGGCTCATGCGCGCGCCGCCCATCTCGTGGATGCAGTGGCCGGGCGGGTTGTTCGAGCCGTGCTGGCGAATGTTCGTGCACCCGGCGGCCTCGAGCATCTCGGCCATCGCCGTCATCATGTCCTTGTCCATCGCGCGTTCGTTCTCCCGCCAGCGCACTTCGATGCGCGCCGCGGGAATCCCCCATTTGTCCTTGATGTCCGGGTCGAGCGTGACGCGATTGTCTTCGTGCGGCAGCGTCTCGCCCCAGCCGGAGGCTGAGAGCGACCAGGGCCCCAACTCATCGATCAGCGACTGCTTGAAGTCGGCCCCGTAGCCGGGCATGCTCGCGCCGCGTCCCCAGCCGCCGCGCCCGGAGCCGCCCTGCATGCCGTAGCCGCGCAGAAAATCCGGGTGCGCCGCTTTCACGTTTCGGAATCGCGCGATGTAGATCCCATTCGGCCGCCGGCCGGTGGTTCGCCTATCGGTGAAGCCGGGCACCGTGCCCACCGCGCCCGATCCATAGTGGTGGTCCATCACGTAGCGGCCGAGCGTGCCGCTCGAGTTCGCGAGACCGTCAGGAAAACGCGCGATCTTTGAATTGAGCAGCAGCCTCACCGATTCGATGGTCGATGCGCACAGGAAGACGATGCGCGCGGTGTACTCGCGCGATTCCATCGTAGCCGCGTCGATCACGCGCACGCCGCGCGCCCGCGACGTCCTGGGATCGTACAGCACTTCGGCCACGACGCTGTTCGGTCGCAGCGTGAGCCGGCCGGTCTTGCGCGCCGCGGGCAGCGTCGAGCCCAGGCTGTTGAAGTACGATTGCGTCACGCAGCCGCGCTCGCAGGGACCGCAGTAGTGGCAGGCGAGCCGCCCGTTGTGATTGCGCGTGAGGATCGCCGCGCGGCCGATCGTCATCACTCGTTCGCCGCCAAAGGCCTTGAGGATCTTCGCGCGTGCGTCCTTCTCGACGACGGTCATCGGCATCGCGGGGAGAAACTCGCCGTCGGGCAGCTGCGACAGACCTTCGCGCGCGCCGGTGATGCCGATGAAGCGCTCGACGTAGCTGTACCACGGCTCGATGTCCTTGTAGCGAATCGGCCAATCGTTGCCGTGGCCGTCCTTCGCATTCGCCTCGAAATCGAGATCGCTCCAGCGGTAGACCTGCCGGCCCCACGTGATCGAGCGCCCGCCCACCTGTCGTCCCCGGAACCAGCGGAACGGCGCGTCGTCCGGCGCCGTGTACGGATTGTCGTGATCGTTCACGAAGAACTTGTGCCCCATCTCGTCGCAGGCGTAGCACTCGCGCTGAATGGGCTGATCGTGCTCCAGCGCATTGCGATCGCCGAGCCCGCGGAAGTGCATCGAGTACGGCTGCACGTGTTCCACGAAGTCCTTGTACGGATCGACCGGCCCGCCCGCCTCCAACACGAGCGTCTGCAGCCCGCGCTCGGCGAGCTCCTTGGCGGCCCAGCCGCCGCTGATCCCCGAGCCGACGACGATCGCGTCGAAGTGCGTGGGCTCAGCCATGGGAGTGCCCTCCGCCCCGCGTGGCGCGCGCGGACTTGAGCGGCATTGGCGCGTCGCCGTCGAATTTCCCCGGCATGACTTCGTAGTGGAGCACGTCCTTCATCACGCGCTCGCTCGTGAAGTAGCCGTGGACGACGAGCCCCTTGAGCCGCCAGTACGTGCGCGCCGGCTCGGCGCGGCGATCGGTCGCGCTCTCGATGCTCGCGATCTCGGCGGGGTCGATCTGCTCGAGACCGGCGACGAACGCGTCGCGTTCCGCGTCGCGGTAGTTCTCGCTCACGATCACGTTCACGAAGTCGGGAACGCCAACGTCGGAGGCGCTCGGAGTGTCGGTGCGCGGAAGGATCGTGTCGGCTATCGCGGCGACCCGCGCGAGTTGGGCCTCCGTGAGGCCGTTCGCTGGGCGAACGCCGGACGCCACCCGGGTCCAGGCCGCGAACGCCTCGCCGGGAATGAGTGCGAGGGCTGTTGTCGCGCCGAGTACGCGGAGAAGTTCGCGGCGTTGCATTGGCAGAGTGGATTGTGCGGGAGGCCGACGCCGTACGCTGCGGCGTGACTCCCGTCTGCGCAAGCAGGCGCCAGCGATTCCGTCAAGCCCAGCGCACGCGGCGGCGATCCGGCCGCATTCTCGTGCCGGCCGGATTCGTAGGCTGCGAAGGTGTGCGCTACGGCTTGCCGGCCGCGACCGCCGTGGCTGCTCCGGTGACCGTCAGGAACGCGTGCATGCCGATCGTCTCGTGCGGATCACACACGATCTCATAGGTGCCGTCGGTAAACCGCGAGTCCACGACCAGTGTGTACGCCTGGCCCTTGGACGTGAGGTACTGGCTCATCGCGGCTGCGCCAAGGTGGGCGCCCTTCGCCTGCGTCTTGAAGTGCACGTTGTGCATGGCGGAGGCGGCCTGGACGAAGCGCAGCGTATCGCCGTGACGCGCCGAGAAAGTGGCCGGCTCGAACGCGAAGGCCATCGGGCCCGGTCGCTCGACGAGATTGATCACGATCGTATGCGGGGTGCTCGCCGCCGCCGGGCTCGCGGCGGAGGCCTGCGCGGCGGCCGGGCCAGCCAGGACGACCAGGCAGGCCAGTGAGCCCAGGAAGACGAGTCGCGTTCGTGACATGCTAACTCCTGCGAAGCCTTTGATGCCGCCGGATCCGCCGGCCCGGTCTGCCCCCTGGACGTAGTATCTGTCCGGGGGTGCAGAAACTATGTCGGGATCACCTTGAAGTTTTGTCGGGATTGTTGGATGGTCTTTGGGCGCATCGTGCAGGGGGTCAGCCGCTCAAATTCAGGGTTTCCCCCACAATCCCGACGTGGCTTGTCGGACTGCGCCGCGGCGGTGGATCGACGATGGTCGTGCCGCCAATTAACCGATCGGCGCGCTCCCGGGGGGCGGCTCGCCGCGACCTGGAGGATCCACGCATGGATTTCCGACATCGTAGCAGTCCCCCATCGGCCTCACCCGGCCGCTGGGTCAGCAGGGTCGCCGGCATGTTCGTCGTCGTCGCCGGCCTCGTTCTGGCGCCGCTCAGCCCCGCGCGCGCCGTCGGCCACACACCGCCGAGTGCCGTTGGACTCACGTCCGTCGCCGGAATTCCGCTGAATCGCGTGGTAGCGCCTGCGTCGCTGTATGAGGCGCTGGCCGCGATTCACAAGAACATTCCGGCATTTTCGCGGCAGACCGGTTTGGCGTGCAGTTCGTGCCACTACCAGTTTCCGCAGCTCACGCCGTTCGGCCGACTGTTCAAGTTGAACGGGTACACGCTCACCGGACTGCAGACGATCGGACAGCCGGGTGATTCGGTGGGGAAGGAATCACTCAAGCTGTCGCCCATCCCGGGCATTGCGGCGATGCTCGTATCCTCGGTGACGCAGACGGGCAAGGCGCCCCCGGGGACGCAGAACACGACCACCAACTTCCCCGACGAGTTCAGCCTGTTCGCCGCCGGCGCGCTCACGCCGAAGATCGGTGCGTTCACCCAGTTCACGTATGAAGCTGGCGAGGGTTCGTTCGGCATCGACAACGTCGACATCCGGTACGCGAACCACAGTACGCTCAACGACCGCGACTGGATCTACGGTCTCACGCTGCACAACAACCCAACGGTGCAGGACGTGTGGAACACGGTCCCCGCCTGGGGCTACCCTTTCATGGCATCCTCGGCCGCGCCGTCGCCGCTCGCCAGCACGCTGATCGACGGAGGACTCGAGCAACAGGTGCTTGGGCTTGGCGCATACTCACTGTACAACAACCTGCTCTACACGGAATTCACTGTATATCGCTCGGCGCCACAGGGATTCTCGATACCGTTGGATTCGACGGCGGAGAACACGACGTCGGGAGTGGTACCGTACTGGCGCGTCGCGCTTCAGCACGAATCTCCGTCGACCTCACTGATGCTGGGGACGTTCGGTTTCGACGCGCACCTCTATCCCACCGGGGTCTCGGGCCCGCGCGACCATTTCAGCGATGTGGCGGTCGACGCCCAAGTCGAGCAACGGCAAGGCAAGGCGACGTGGATCGGGCGCGCGAGCTACATCCACGAGACGCGACAGCTCGCCGCGACTGTAGACGCCGGTGGAGCAGACAACGTCGATCAGCACCTGTCGACCGCGCGCGCGAGCGTCGGCTATCTGCCGAACATGCGCTACAGCTTCAACCTGGGCTACTTCCAGACGACCGGGACCGCGGACGCGACGCTCTATGCGCCTGGCGACGTGGTGGGTAGCCGGACTGGAAGCCCGAACACCGGCGGTGTGATTGGAGAGATCAACTACAATGCGTGGCAGAACACGCGCGTGGGCCTGCAGTACATAGCGTACAACAAGTTCAACGGATCGTCGTCGGCGTACGACGTGGCCGGCGGCCGCGGTGCATCCGACAACAACAACCTGTATCTCTACATCTGGATAGCGTTCTGATCGAGCGAAGGCGAGGCTTGCGCCGCGCGGACGAGTAGCGCGGCGCAAGCGCCGTTCGTGGTACCGATCGTTGGCGTTCACGA
>DATISA010000184.1:0-51911 GCA_035469245.1 Gemmatimonadaceae bacterium | reverse complement strand
CGCCGCCGACGCTCAGGATCTTGCCGGCGCGAATCAACAAACCGGGGTTCTGCACACGATCGTTGCCGGTCGACGCGAACAGCCAACCGCCGGTGACGACGATGTCGTGGTTGGTCGCCGCGGGGCCCTGGCCGGCGGCGATTCCGGGCAAGAGCGAGAGGAGAAGGAGCGCAATGCGTTTCACGAGCTGCGGCCTCTGGGACTATTTCCGAACAACCTACGCTCAATCCGCGCGAAGCGCTCGGAGAGGATCGATCCGTGTGGGCCTGCCGGGCGGGCGCGTGGCTCGCCATTGCGGCGACAGCGAGCAAGAGACCCAACGTGGCCACGAACGTCGCACCGTAGGGTTCGCGTCGCGAACGCAAGTCGGTGTGCTGACACGAAACGAGGGAAGCAGGTTGGCTCTGCTTCCCTCGTCTGAGTTCGTCTCAGGTCTGCCGGGCTATCGGTGCACCGGCGAGATCAGAAGCTCACGGTGACCGTGTTCGAACAAGTCTGTGTGCTCGTGAGACACACTTGATATGCGATCGTACCGCCGCCCTTGAACCTGTAACTGAACGAACCGCTGCCGGTCGTCGTGTTAGCTGATCCAATCGCGGCACCGTTGGCGAACACAGTCGTGGCGCCATCGGTCGAGAATCCGCTCCAGTTGAGTACGGGCGACCACACACCCTTCGTCTTGGTTCCCGGAGTCACGGTCAGCGTGGCGCTCGACGGCGGTGGCGACGTCGGTGCGGTTACAGCGACCGCCTGTGTCGCAGTATCCTTTGCGCCGGCGTTGTCGGTGACGATCAGGCTCACCTGGTAAGTGCCCGCTGTCGCGTACGTGTGCGACGGCGACTGTGCGGTCGATCCGACGCCATCGCCAAAGCTCCAGCTCCAGCTGTTCAACGTCCCGTCCGAGTCAGTGCTGTGGTCGGTGAAGGTGCAGGCGAGATCGGTGCAGCCGAACGTGAAGCTGGCCGTTGGCGGGCTATTCGTGGTCGTTCCGCCGAAGCCTGCCGGCGGACTGTAGAGCAAGTGATTGTTCGCAGTGCTGCTGTTGATCACGATGCTCTTCGTCGTGGCGTTGAACAGCGCGTCGCGCACCTGCAGCGGCGTCGCCGACGGATTCGCCTGCAGATACAGCGCGGCCACGCCAGTCGTGTGGGGCGTTGCCATCGATGTGCCGCTGATCGTGTTGGTCGCGGTGGTGCTGGTGTTCCAGGCCGACTTGATGCCCACGCCAGGCGCGAACCAGTCGACGCAGCTTCCGTAGTTCGACCACGAGGCCTTGGTATCGGTCCGGTCCGTGGCGCCGATCGTCATTGCCTCGGTCACGCGTGCCGGCGAGTAGTTGCATGCATCCTGCGCGACGCCGGCCGAATTGCCGTTCCCGGCCGCGATGGCGTAGCTGACGCCCGACGTAATCGAGTTGCGAACCGCATCATCGAGCGAGCTCGAAGCGCCGCCACCCAGGCTCATGTTGGCGACGGCGGGTGTCGCGTGGTGCGCCGTCACCCAATCGATGCCGGCGATGACACCGGAGACTGTCCCGCTGCCGCTGCAGTCGAGCACGCGCACGGCGACGAGGCTGACCGACTTGGCCACGCCATACGTGACTCCGCCAACGGTCCCCGACACGTGCGTACCGTGACCATTGCAGTCGTTCGTGCCGTTCCCGTCACTGATCGCCGTATAGCCACCTGTGGCGCGTCCCCCGAATTCGGTGTGCGTCGTCAGGATGCCGGTATCGATGATGTACGCGGTGACGCCGGCGCCGGTGAGCGAGTAGTTGTAGGCGCTGTCGAGCCCCGCATGCGCGTCGATCCGGTCGATACCCCAGGGGCTCCCGCCCGACAGGGTCTCGGTGGTGATTGCGTTCACCACCTGATCCTGCTCGACGTAGGAAACCTGCGGGTTGCGCGCGAGCGCGTCGGCGGCGGCCCGCGACATCTGCGCCGCAAAACCCTTTAGCGCATTCTGATAAACGAACCGAATCGACGCGCCTTGTGCCGTGGCCAGCTGCTGCGCGAGATCGGCGACGTCGGTCACATCCGGCCGGAATACGACGATGAACTCGTTGGGGATGGCCGCTTCAGCCGCGGTGGCGACGGCGCGGGTCGCGGTGGGCGCAGCGACTCGAGTGGGTAGCGAGCCTTCGCTGCATGCGGCGACGGCGAGTGACAGGGTGACCAGGGCGTACTTCGTCATGCGGCGCTCCGTGTGCCGGCGCGCCCATGATGCTCGCGGGGAAGGGGCCGGCGGACTGGGGGAAACGATCGGATTGTGTCACGCGCCGCGGTTCACATCGAGGGCGCGATACGGCAGGCGGTCCACGATCGAGACCATACCTAGGTCTCGATTCGAGTCCCGTCAAGCATCGATTTTTCACCGGTGCGCCGAGCGGTGCCCACCGCGATTGCACTCGCAAAGATTCTTTACCGAACGATCGCGTTCACCTGACGCCAGCCGTTCGCTGCGGATTCCAGGAACTGGGTTTCGTCGGCAGCCTCACGACACCATGCGTACAAAGCGTCGTAGATCACGAATCCGTGCCTCAGCATTTCGTGATCGTTTGGAAACATGCGAGAGAGCCCGAGCGAGATCGAGAGAAGCCCGGCGGCTTGCGGCGCGAGATCGAGGCGCGCGGTATCGGCGCCGCGCACGATCGTCGCGATCGTTCGTAGCGCGTCGTCGCCGAGCTGATACTTCGCCAGGAATGCGTCGAAGCTGCAGCGCGGCCCGTCATGCGTCAGCTCGACGCCCTCGACGTCGAACGGAACGGCGCCAAGTGCCACGGCCTGTGTTTCGACATCCGCGGCAGGAACAAAGATGAATTCCGGATCCTTGTCGATGAACCGAGCGATCAGCCATGGGCAAGCGACCCGATCGATCTTCGGGTGGCTATGGGAGCGGACGTGTGGGACGACGGTCACTTCCCGCGGCACGCTGGATGGTGCGAAGATTCAGCCCACCCTTCACGCCCTACGAGGACTCATGCGAACGCTTCGACTCTCGATTTCGATGCTCGGCGCGCTGCTCGCGCCCGCGATGCTGTTGGCGCAGAAGCAGGCGATCGTGCCGCAGGGACAGACGGCGAGCGCCAACCTCACGCCGGGGATCCGATCCGGCGACGTACTGTACGTGTCGGGCCAGACCGGCGTGTCGCGCGACGCACCCGACAGCACGATCCAAGGGCAAACCAAGAAGGCGCTCGAAAACGTCCAGCGCGTCGTCGAGGCGGCGGGCGGCACGATGGCGGGCGTGCTCAAATGCACGGTCTTCCTCATCGACACGAAGGACTTCGCCGGCATGAACGCGGCGTACCGGCAGGCGTTTCCGAGCGAGCCGCCCGCGCGGTCGACGGTGGTCGTCGCGGCGCTGGTGAGTCCGGCGGCACGCGTCGAGATCGAGTGCATTGCGGCGCTGCCCCACAAATGACGAGACGGTGAGGCGCCCCGCGACAACCGGCGCTCGCCGCTACTCGAGCGCCATTCGGCTGCGGTCGGGGAACGCGAACACGAGCGCCGCTGCCGCTACGTAAAACGCCGAAGTCACCGCGAGCGCCGATGCGATCCCCACATGCGGGATCGTCGCGAGCACGCCGATGACGTAGGGCGCCAGCGCACCGAACAACCGGCCCGAGTTGTAGCCCAGACCCTGCCCGCTGGCGCGTGCCGCTGTGGGGAAGAGTTCGGCGAGGAAGGGCGCGATCATGCTCCAATACGCGTGGCCTACGCACCCGAGCAGTGGACTGAGTACAAGCAGCGTGATCGGGTTGTGCACCATCCGCCCGTAAACAGGCACGAGGAGCGCCGCGGCGACGAGAAACGCCGCGAAGATGCGGCGGCGTCCGAAACGGTCGGCGAGGGGGCCGAACGACAGATACCCGATGAACGCGCCAACCTGCATGGGAATGAGCCAGCCGGTCGATTTCACGACGGTCATACCGGCGCCGCCTTTGTCGATGGGCGTGGCAAGCAGGTTCGGCAGCCAGAAAAACAGGCCCCAGTAGGCGAATTGCAGCAGGGAGGCGAGGAGGCATGCGAGCAGCGTCCGACGCCGGTACTCCGCACTGAACAACAAACGGTAGGGATTCGCCGCCGTGGCCCCCGCGCGCTTGGTCGCCTTCCATAGTTCGGGCTCCTCCACGCGCCTGCGGACCCACAGCGTGAACAGCGCCGGGAGGGCGCCGAACGCAAACAGGTAGCGCCAGGCGTCAGCACCGAGGGGCAATACGTCCAGTACGATGCCCGCCAGCGCAACCGCGAGAATGGCTCCGATCGCCCAGGTCGATTGCATGACACTCGTGGCCTTGTTGCGGAGCTCGGGCGGGAGCGATTCCGAGACGAGCACGGCTCCAGACGCCCACTCGCCGCCCATGCCGATCCCGAGCAGCGTGCGCCAGATGGCGAGCTGCACCACGCTCTGCGCCGTGGCGGCGCCAAGGGACGCGATCGAGAAGATGGCGATCGTGATGTTGAGCGAGCGCACGCGGCCGATCCGATCGGCGATGACTCCAAACGACAGACCGCCGGCCGCCGCGCTCACGAGCGTCAGAGTGCCGAGCAGCCCGGCCGTCGAGTCGCCAAAGCCGAAATAGGACTTGAGGTGTCCGATCGCGAGCACGTAGATCAGGAAATCCATGGCGTCGAACATCCAGCCGAGCATCGCAGCCAGCAGCGCGCGACGCTGCCCGGCGGTCAAAGCGCGGAACCACGGAGCGTCGCTCGCGGCCGCCGCATCGATCGGGAGATCCGGGGTAATAGCCACGCACGAGGGTACGAGACGAACGACTGAAACGCAAACGCTCAGCCCGTTCCGACGTGCTAAGTGCTTAGTTTATCGAGAGTTGGCACACGTGGGCGGACTGAATCGGCGCCGAGGTGGATGCCCGCGCGCGAAATCGTGACCACATGCCGGGTGTTGGCAGTCAAACAACTGTGGACCGCGGAACGAAATCCGACGCCGAGCTTGTTCGCTCGCTGATTGAAGGTGATCTCGATGCGTTTGCAGCTCTCGTCGAGCGGTATCGCGACGCGTGCACACGTTTCGCGGTCCGGATGACGGGCAGCGCGCTCGATGCCGACGACGTAATGCAGAGCGTGTGGATGCGGGCGCTGCGTAATATTGGAAGTTGCCGGAATCCGGATCGGTTCGGGGCCTGGCTGTATCAGATCGTCATCAACGAGTCACGGACATTCACGAAGCGGCGGCAACAGCGGGACAGCCGGTTCATCGACGATGACTTCATCGTCGAATCGATCCCGGCGGCGGAGCAACCCGATCTCGCTTCGCGAGAAGAGACGAAAAATGAGATTCAGCGAGCGCTCGATTGCCTGCCGGCGGAACAGCGAGAGGCATTCGTGCTGAAACACGTGGAAGAGATGGATTACGAAACGATGGCGGAGCTGACGGGCGTCGGTGTATCGGCGCTCAAGATGCGGGTGAGTCGAGCCTGCGAGCGGCTTCGCGTGCTGCTGGAAGGAGTGAACCATGCGTGACATCGAGAAGAACTCTCGCGACGACGAATTCGCCGAGCGGATCGCACAGCCGCTCCGCGCCCCCGAGGTGCTGGCGCCGGACTTCGAGGTCCGGTTGATGGCGCAGGCGCGTGCAGAGGTCGCACGGCAACGTGCCGTGCAGGCACGCGGAACCTGGTGGACGAGGCGCCGCATGGTCATGGCGTCGCCGCTCACGGGTTTGGCGTTGGCCGCGGGAATCGCCGCGCTCGCCGCCATCTCGACGCTCTCGGTGGCTCGCCCTACGGTGCGGGCCCCGTCGGTCGCGGTGCTTCACGACACGGTGCAATTGGTGCGCTTCGTCTTTGCGGATTCGTCGGCACGAAGCGTGTCGCTCGTCGGCGACTTCAACGGCTGGGCGCGCGAACGCACACCGTTGCGTGCCACGGCGCGCGCAGGTGTGTGGTCGGTTTCCGTGCCGCTCACGGCCGGCCGCCACGAGTATGCTTTCATCGTGAACGGCGAACGCTGGGTCGCGGATCCGCTATCACCGGGTAATCGCGACGAGTTCGGCACCGAAAGCTCCGTGTTGTTGCTCGCATCGAACGACGCATCATGACGGTGGGCGCGACGCGGCTCGCGCGCATCGCATGCACGCTTCTCTTCGCGCCCACAGTGATGTGGGCGCAACGTGTTTCATCGAGCATCGACGTCGGCGGCTCGAGCATGCGGTACGCGGACTCGATCTCATCGAGTGGGCCGTCGATCAGCCCCAGTTTCTCGCTCGATTGGGCTCGGACGTCGCTCGACGCGACCGGGACGTACTCGCATCTCGGCGGCGGTTCGAGCACGCAGGGCACGGTGAGCGGGTCGTTCTTCACGCCCTCGGCTGGCGTGCTGCTCGGCGAGTTCTTTGGTTCGGCCGGCGGTAGCGCACATCAGGATGGGGCGCGCACCGGTCAAACGCTGGCGCTGGCGCGAGCGCACGCAATGAGCGCGAGCGGTGGCGCGTGGGTTGGCGGCGGCGCGGGCCGAACGTGGGACGGATCGACATGGCGCACGGTGCTCGCCTCGGAGGCAGGGGCCTGGTTGAGCAAGCGCGGATTGAGCGTCGTGGGCTCGGTTGCGCCGACGCAGGTGGCTGACACGATCCGCTATGTCGACACCCAGTTGTCGACGCGTTGGGTGTCGCCCAAGCTCGAGCTGGGCGCCAGCGTCGGCGTCCGCGGCGGCGCGCACAGTGCGGCGCTCGGTGGAACCGGGAGCAATTGGGGCAGCGTGGCCTTGGTCACGTGGCTCGTGCCGCAAATGGGGATCGTGCTCGACGCCGGAACCTATCCGGTCGATCTGACGCAAGGATTCCCGGGCGGTCGGTTTGCCAGCTTGAGTCTGCGCCTGCGCACGAGCCCTGCGCGCACCGACAGATCCGTCGCGCAGGACGACCCGGCTTCGGCACCGGGTGTGTCATCGTTTTCGCTCGAGCCCGGGTCATCTGGGCAAACCATTCGAGTGCGTGCTCCGAACGCGCGCAACGTCGAGATCATGGGCGACTTCACACAGTGGCGGCCTGTGGCGCTGGAGCGCGACGGGGAGGGGAGCTGGCTCCTTGGCGTACGCATCGGGCCGGGAACGCACCAGATCAACGTCCGCGTTGACGGCGGACCGTGGATGGTGCCTCCGAGTCTCCCGGCGATCACGGATGAATTCGGTGGCTCCGTTGGACTGCTCGTCGTCAGGTGATCGGCATCACGAAAATGACAGAATGGCAGAGTGACGCGGGGGCCGAACCGGGCAGTCGGATACGTGGGAAGCGAATGGCTAGCTCGAGTATCTAGGCTGAATTTGATGATGTTCTTAAGTATGAGGGTTATCGCAATGCGACGAATTCACACCGTTAGCGTCCTGGCGGCCGGCGCGATGCTGGCACTTCGCGTCGCCGGCGCGCAGACGCCGGGCAACGATCCGTCGGCGCGTCTCCAGGAAGTGCTTCCGAGCGATGTCGCGGCGCATGTGTTGGCAACGATTGCAGCAGCGCGGTCGCACGACCTTCCGGCACAGGCGCTCGAGAACCGGGCGCTCAAGTTCGCGGCCAAGGGCGTGAATCCGAAGGACATCGAGCAGTCGATCGATCAGCAGTTCGAGCGAATGTCGGTTGCGCGTGACACGCTCGTGAGCGCGCGCGGCGGCAAGAAGCCGTCGGGTGACGAGGTAGACGCTGCAGCCGAAGCGATCCGGAAGGGCGTGGACGGCTCGCAGGTGAGCGCGCTCGCCAAGAGCGCCCCGTCTGGTCGTTCGCTCGTGGTGCCGCTTTACGTGTTGGGCAGCCTGCTCGACCGCGGGCTTCCGTCCGACGCGGCACTCCAGAAGGTGAAGGACCGGCTCGCTGCGCGGGCCTCGGACGCAGATCTGGAACAGCTCCCGGCACAGGCGGCGGTCGGTCAAGGGCACAAGCCGACGGAAACTGGTCGTGCCCTCGCCGAAACGAAGCACCCTGGCAGCGCCGAGGGCGCGGCCAACGCCGCCGGTAGGTCCGCGGGTGGTCCGCCGGCCGGTGTTCCGGCGAATGGTGGGCGCGGCGTGAACCCGGGATCTTCGCGCAAGCCGGCGAGCCCGCCGGGCAAGAAGCCGTAGGGCGCGGCGCAGGGCGCTGACGCTGAGGATGGGGCGGCGGTGGGCGCTTCAACATACCCCAGTCGCGGCGCGTAGTTTTGAAGGATGAACGTGGCGGCGCTTCCGTTCGGGAGCGCCGCTTTTCTTCGAAGCCACGCCCCGCGCGCTACCGCTGCCAGCGCCTCAAATATTTGCGCCCATGTCATTTCGGTTGCTGTTACCCGTAGTCGCCGTGGTGGCGATCGCCGCGTGCGCGCGCAAGTCGGCGGAGGTAGTCTCTCTTCCGACCGTCGCCATCACGCGCGGGAACATCGCCGTGCGCGTCCAGGCAACCGGGACCGTCGAGCCGATCGATCCGGTCGACATCAAGTCGAAAGCCGGCGGAATGGTCATTCGGATGCCGGTCGAAGTCGGCTCAGTCGTGAAGAAGGGCGACTTGCTGGCCCAGGTCGACCCACGCGACGTTCGCAACCAGTATGAACAGGCCGTCGCCGACGACGTGGTGTCCGCGGCGTCGCTCTCATCGGTGGTGCGCGAGCAGGCGCGCAAGGACACACTGTTCGCGCGACACGTCATCACGGCGTCCGAACACGACAGCACCAAATCCACACTCGCCGCTGCACGAGCCGACATGATCAGCAAGCGCGCGAGCCTCGACCTGGCCAGACAGAAGCTCGAAGACGCAACCGTTCGCGCGCCGATCAGCGGGACGATCGTGAGCCGGCCGATCACGCAAGGACAGATCATCACGTCGGCGACGTCGGCGAACGGCGGCACCGCGCTGATGACGGTGGCCGACCTCGGCCGCGTGCGCATGCGCGTGACGATCGACGAGGTCGAGATGGGCAACATCCGTGTGGGGCAACGCGCGAGCGTCTCCGTCGATGCGTTCCGTGATCGAACGTTCGAGGGTGTGATCGAGAAGATCGAGCCGCAGGCCGTGGTCACGCAGGGCGTCACGTTCTTCCCCGTGATGGTGAGCATCGACAACAAAGAAGGCTTGTTGATGCCGGGGATGAACGGCGAAGTCACGATTCACGCCGCCGATCTCACGAACGTGGTCCAGATCCCGATCGACGCGATCCGGACGACGAGCGAGCTCGCGCCGGTGGCGCGAATGTTCGCCGTCTCGGTCGATTCGCTGATCGGTCAACTGCGCAAGGATCTCGTGCCGACGGATGCCGGAACGACCGGAATTCCGGCGCGGTACGTCGTCGTGGCGCTGGCCGACGGCAGCTACGAGATGCGCCTGGTGAAGACCGGTCCGACGGATCTCCGAGTCGCGGAGGTGCTGGACGGCGTCAACGAGGACGACCATGTCGTGCTACTCGGCGCGATCATGACCGGCCGGCCGGCGGTGCCGCCCAAGCTGCAGATCGCGGCGAGCTTGCGTCGGGGAGGGGGATCGACGCCCGCGCAATCGGTGCAGGCAGGTGAACCAGTGTCGCCATCGACCGGGCGAGGCACGACGACCAAACCAACAACCACTCCTCGAGCGAACAAGGCGCCTCAGGCCCAGACACCGTGACAGTTCGGGCGCGAATCGCACTCGCGACACTCGTCGCGGGGTCAATGCTCCTTGCGGCGGCGTGCGTGCATCGTGCGCCGTCGATCGAGGGCGCCGCCCCCGTTCCCCAGGGGCCGAGCACGCGTTGGACGCCGACAAAGTCCGTGGTGGATGCGGCCGCGGCCGACGCGAAGCGCATCACGCCGTCGACGAGCCCGACGCAACGGCTCACATTGCCCGACGTCGTGGATCTCGCGTTGCGCAACAGTCCGGCGACGCGACTGTCCTGGACGCAGGCGCGAGCGGCTGCCGACGTTTACGGGTCCACCGAGGGAAAACTGTTCCCTTCGCTGTCGGCGGGCGTTTCGGTGACGCGGACGCGAACCATCGCGACGCCCGGACGTCCCGCGGGCGAGCGCTCGCAGTACGGACCGTCGCTCAGTCTCGCGTATACGGTTCTCGACTTCGGTGGGCGGTCCGGGACGATCGATGTTGCGCGGCAGACGGCGATCGCCGCCGATCTGTCGCACAATGCGACCGTCGAGAACACCATTCTCGCCGTCGAGACGGCGGCGTTCGCGTACCTCTCGACGCGTGCGCAGCGTGATGCGGAGAAGTCGGCGGTCGACCTGGCGACGGCGGCGCTCGATGCCGCGAGCGAGCGGCACCGAGTGGGTTTGGCGACGATTGCCGACGTGCTGCAGGCGCAGACGGCGAGGTCGCAGGCGGAGCTGCAACTGGAAACGCTCGAGGGAGCGCTCCAGGTGACGCGCGGCGGGCTCGCGGTGGCGATGGGCCTCCCCGCCAACACGCCGTTCGAAATTCCCGACGTTCCTGCCACGGATTCGGTGCACTTCGTCACGCAGTCGGTGGACACGCTGATCGAGATGGCGGTGCGCAACCGGCCGGAGCTGGCGTCGGTGCGGGCGCAAGCCGCAGCCGCGCAGTCGCAGATCCGCGTGGCTCGCTCGGGTTACCTTCCGGCATTGGCGCTCAGCGCGACCGGGGCGAACAACGCCTCGACTAACTCGAACTTTGCCGGTCCAACGTATTCGCTGAATCTTGGAGTACAGGTTCCGGTGTTCAGCGGGTTCTCGAGTCAATACGACGTGGCGGCCGCTTCGGAGCAGTACCGGGCAACGGTCGCGCGGAGTGAAGCCACGAAGCAGCAGGTGATCCAGCAAGTGTTCACGGCGTACTACACGCTTCGCACGTCGACCGAACGAGTGCGCACGGCTCACGATCTCCTCACGAGCGCGACGCAGTCGGAGACCGTGGCGCGCGAACGCTATCGGGAAGGAGTGGGCAGCATCGTCGATCTTCTCGTGGCGCAGGCTGCGCTGGCCAACGCGCGCGCGCAGGACGTAGACGCGCGATGGCAGTGGCGCACGTCGCTGGCGCAACTGGCGCACGACGTGGGAGTGCTGAACAGCCGCGGCGACACATCGTTCGCGCCCCTCACGCCGGCGCCAGACGTGAGGCCGGAGCGATGATCCGCGCGAGAGCGGGAGGCGGATACGCGACGCTGGCGGCCGCATTCATGTGCGCGCTCGCGGCGGCGTGCTCCAAGGCGCCGGCTCACCAGGAACCGCCCGTGCCGGTGCAGGTCGCTGCCGTCACCAGAATCTCGGCGCCGGTCACGATCGAATCGAACGGCGCCGTCGAGCCGATGCAGACCGTGGCGATCGAAGCGCAGGTCGGCGGCTCGCTGGAGACAGTCGCGTTCAACGAAGGCGACGACGTGCAGGCCGGTCAGGTGCTGTTCAAGCTCGACCCGCGGCCATTCGAGGCCGCGCTTCGGCAAGCCGAGGCCGCGCTGGCGCGCGACGAGGCGCAGGCGCAGAATGCGCAGCGCGACGCCGATCGCTACAAGGCGCTGGTCGAGAAGGACTACGTGACGAAGTCGCAGGCGGACCAGGCGCAATCCGCGGCGACGGCGATGCAAGCGACCGTGTTGTCGGACAAGGCGGCCGTGGACAATGCGCGGCTGAATCTGAGCTACGCCACGATTCGCGCGCCGATCTCGGGCCGCACGGGCCGGCTTCTCGTGCGTAAAGGCAATCTCGTGAAGGCGAACGCCGAGCCGCTGGTCGTGATCAACCAGCTTCACCCGATCATGGTGCGGTTCACCATTCTGCAGCGCGATTTCCCGGCATTGCAGCGACGCGCGGCGCGCGGTTCGGTGCCGGTGCGCGTGCTGACACCGGACAGCGGTCGGGTCGCCGAGGCCGGGACTCTGGCGTTTCTGGACAATGCGGTGGATTCTCTCACGGGAACCGTGACGGCCAAGGCACGGTTCGAGAACCAGACGGGCAGCCTTTGGCCGGGCGAGTACGTGCGCGTGACGGTCGAGCTCGACGTGCAGGCGAACATCGTCGCGGTGCCCACGCGGGCAGTCGTTGCCGGGCAGGAAGGCAGCTATGTGTTCGTGGTTGGAAGTGACAAGCTCGCGAAGCTGCGCCCCGTGTCCGTGGGACGATCGGTGGGCTCGGGCGACATGACGACGATCGACAAGGGCCTGGAACCGGGAGAGGAAGTAGTGATCGATGGGCAGTCGCGGCTCACGCCGAACGCGCGCGTCGACGTGAAGGCCGCCCCGGTTCCGCCGGGAGCGCGGTCGGCGTCGTCGGCGTCGAGCTCGCAAGCGGGAGCGACGCCGTGAATTTCTCCGAGCTGTTCATTCGGCGGCCCGTCACGACGGTGCTCGTGATGGCGGGAATTCTGTTCTTCGGCATCACCGCGTACCGGCGTCTGCCGGTGAGCGATCTGCCGACGGTGGATTTCCCGACGATCACCGTGAACGCCAGCCTGCCCGGCGCGAGTCCGGAGACGATGGCGTCGGCGGTGGCGACGCCGCTGGAGAAACAGTTCTCGACGATCGCCGGCATCGACAACATGACGTCGACGTCGACGCTCGGGTCCTGCTCGATCACGATCCAGTTCTCGCTCGATCGGAACATCGACGCGGCGGCGCAGGACGTCCAGGCGATGATCGCCAAGACGCTGCGCAACCTGCCGCCGGGGATCATTCCTCCTTCATATCAGAAATCGAATCCCGCCGACCAGGCGATCATCTACTACGGGTTCACGTCGGCGCTGATGCCGATCTCGCAGCTGGATCAGTACGCCGAAACGTTCATGGCGCAGCGCATCTCGATGGTGCCGGGTGTGGCGCAGGTGAACGTGTACGGATCGTCGAAGTACGCCGTGCGCGTGCAACTCGATCCGAGCGCGCTGGCGCAGCGCCAGATCGGCATCGACGAGGTAGCGCGGGCGATCGACGACCAGAACGTCAATCTGCCGACGGGTGTGCTCAACGGGCCGAACAAGGCGTACACCGTCCAGGCCAACGGCCAGTTGCAGGACGCAACGAGCTTCCGCCGCCTCGTGGTGACCTATCGCAACGGCGCGCCGGTTCGCCTCGGCGACCTCGGGTTGGTGCTGGACGACGTGCAGAACAACCGTACGGCGGCGTGGTACACGGGTAGTCGCGGGATGATTCTGGCCGTGCAACGCCAGCCCGGCACGAACACCGTCCAGGTGGCGGACGCCGTTCGCGCGTTGATGGAGCAGCTCAAGACGCAGGTGCCGGCGAGTGTCAACATGACGTTGATGTACGACCGGTCGCAGTCGATCCGCGAGTCGGTGCGCGAGGTGAAGTTCACGCTGCTGCTGACGCTCGTGCTCGTCGTGCTCGTGATCTTCCTGTTCCTGCGAAACGTGTCGGCGACGATCATCCCGAGTCTGGCATTGCCGATCTCGGTGATCGGCACGTTCGCCGTGATGTACCTGCTCGACTACAGCGTCGACAATCTGTCGCTGATGGCGCTGACGCTGGCGGTGGGGTTCGTGGTCGACGACGCGATCGTGATGCTCGAGAACATCGTGCGGCACATGGAGATGGGAAAGCCGCCGATGAAAGCCGCGATCGACGGCGCGTCAGAGGTCGGGTTCACGATCCTGTCGATGACGATCTCGCTGACCGCGGTGTTCATCCCCATTCTGTTCCTCGGCGGGATCATCGGCCGGCTGTTCCACGAATTCGCGGTGACCATCGCGGTGTCGATTCTGGTCTCCGGTTTCGTGTCGCTCACGCTGACGCCGATGCTGTCGAGCCGGTTCCTGAGGCCGCACGAGCACGGCGAGACGCACGGACGCGCGTACATGATCACCGAAGCCGGCTATCAGTGGCTGCTCGCGCGGTACGAGCGGAGCCTGCATTGGGTGATGCAGCATCGGCGTTCGACGCTGGTCTTCTCGGCGGGCATCCTCGCCGGGACCGTCGTGCTGTTCATGCTGATTCCCAAGGGATTCATTCCGAGCGAAGACATCGGCAACCTGTTCGTCACGACGGAGACGGCGCAGGGCACGTCGTTCGACGACATGGTGTTCCATCAGCGTCAGGTTGCCGACATCGTCCGAGCCGATACCAACGTCGCCGGGTTCATGTCGGCGGTCGGTGGCGGTGGGCCGACGTCGGGGGCCAACCTGGGTCGGTTGTTCATCGGCCTCAAACCGCGCGACAAACGCGCGGGCGTGGACGAGATCATCGCCGAGTTGCGGCCAAAGCTGGCCAAGGTGCCCGGGATCATCGTGTACATGCAGAACCGGCCGGTGATTCAGATCGGCGGTCGGGTCTCGAAGAGTCTGTACCAGTTCACGATGCAGAGCTCGGACATCGCGACGCTGTACCCGGCGGCGGACAAGCTGGTCGAAGCCGCGCGGCGATCGCCGCTGCTCCAGGACGTCACGAGCGACCTGCAGCTCGGCAATCCGCAGGCGACGGTGGAGATCGATCGCGAGCGCGCCTCCACGCTGGGGGTCACTGCGGCGCAGATCGAGACGGCGCTCTACGATGCGTACGGCTCGCGGCAGGTCTCGACGATCTACACGCCGAACGACGAATACTGGGTGGTGATGGAGCTCCTGCCGCAGTATCAGCAGGACTTGTCGGCGCTGAGTCTTCTGTACGTGCGCGCGAACAACGGAACGCTCGTGCCGCTGAGCGCCGTGGCGCGGATGACACAGACGGCCGGCCCGGTGAGCGTGAATCACTCCGGCCAGCTCCCGTCGGTGACTCTGTCGTTCAACCTGCGACCGGGCGTAGCGCTGGGCGACGCGACAACGGAAGTCCAACGCATCGCAACGCGCACGCTCCCGGGGCAGATCAGCACCTCATTCGCGGGAACGGCGCAGGCGTTCCAGTCGACACAGGCCGGCATGCTCACGCTTCTCGGGATCGCGATCTTCGTGATCTACGTGGTGCTGGGCGTGTTGTACGAGAGCTTCATTCATCCGGTCACGATTCTGTCCGGCCTTCCGTTCGCGGCATTCGGGGCGCTGCTCACGCTCCTCATCTTTGGCATCGATCTCAGCGTGTACGCGTTCGTCGGCATCATCCTGCTCGTGGGCCTGGTGAAGAAGAACGCGATCATGATGATCGACTTCGCCCTCGAGTCGGAGCGCTCGGAGGGAAGGTCGCCGGCCGATGCGATCGTGCATGCCTGCCTGATCCGCTTCCGGCCGATCATGATGACGACGATGGCCGCATTCATGGGAACGCTGCCGATCGCGTTCTCAGTTGGTGCCGGGGCCGAATCGCGGCGGCCGCTCGGCGCGGCGGTGGTGGGCGGATTGGCCTTCTCGCAACTCATCACGCTGTACGTGACACCGGTGGTCTATACGTACATGGATGCGCTGAGCCATCGGCTCTCGGCGCGGTTCGCCCGGTACGGGGGGGCGCGCAAACGTACGGAAGAACTGGTTCCGGTTGCGATTCCCGCCGGGGCGGGGGCGGTGGCGGGGGCCGTTCCCAAGCTGGACGCGCGACCAGTGAAGTCGAGCGGCGACGCAGCGGACTGACGCCGCCGTGCGCCGCGCGCTTTCTGCCGGTCGGCGCATGAGCGGGTAGCTTTCACGGAAATCTCGACCGCGAGTCGATCATGCCGTGCTTTTTCGTGCTGTTCGCGCTCATCACGCCGCGGCTGCTCATCGTTCTGCTGTGGCTGCTCACGAACTGGTTCAAGGGGCTGTTCAACACGGCGCTCTGGCCCGTCCTCGGCTTCATCTTCTTGCCGACGACGTTTCTCTGGTACACTGCCGTGCAGCATTGGTGGGGCGGGGTGTGGTCGCTGTGGCCGGTCGTGGGGATCGTGATCGCGCTGATGATCGATCTTTCGCCGGCCCGGGGGCGGCGACGCCGCCCGCCGCGGACTGAATGACGCGACGGGAATAATTCGGCCCATCGCGGAGTTTTCTCTGTTGGGCGGCGTCAGAGATCCGCCCTTATCACGGAGACCGATGGCACAGCGCGAGGTCGAGCGGTTCGAACGGATAGTGCTGCCTCATCTGGACGATGCGTACACGCTCGCCCGGTACCTGCTGCGCGACGAACACGACGCGCAGGACGCGGTGCAGGACGCGGTGCTTCGCGCGCTCCGGTATTTCGAGACGTACCGCGACGGTGACGCGCGGGCGTGGCTGCTGGCGATCGTGCGCAACTGCTGCCTCACGTGGCACCGGCGACAGCGTGGCGACCGCGCAACCGTACCGCTGCTCGATATCGACGTGGCGGACATCGGTGGTGGACGAGAGACGGATGCCCGCGCGATCGCGCGATCGGAGCGCGAGGCGCTGCAGCGCGCCGTCGCGGCGCTGCCGGTGGAGTTTCGAGAAGTGATCGTGCTGCGGGAAGTACAGGAATTGAGCTACAAGGAAATCAGCGCTGTCGTGGGCGTGCCGATCGGCACGGTGATGTCGCGTCTGGCGCGAGGGCGCAAGCGCCTGGCGGCGGCGCTCGGCGTCGGTGTTCAGGAGGCTGGCTGACATGCACTGCGCTGACTATCGCGAACTGTTGAGTGCTCTCGTCGACGACGAGCTCATGGCCGACGAAGTGGCCGACGTGCGCCAACATCTGGCCGGGTGTGCCGACTGCGCGCGCGATTACGACGCGCTCGAGGAAGTGTCCCGGAGACTGAAGGAGGGGGTTGTGCGACATTCGGCGCCAGACGTGCTCAAGGCTCGGATTCGGAGCGCGCTTGCGCAGCCCGACGCGTTCTCGCCGGCGCCGGCGCCGCGAAACACGGGGCGGCTTCGCTGGACGACTCTGGCGGCGGCCGGCCTCGTGATCGCCGCGGCCAGCAGCGCGCTGACGTTCGGCGCGCTGCATCACGGCGGTCCCGCGAACGGCGTCACGGAGGCGCTACTCGACAGTCATATCAGATCTCTCATGCCCGGCCACCTCACCGACGTCGTGTCGACGAACCAGCACCTGGTGAAGCCGTGGTTCAACGGGCGGCTGGACCTGTCGCCATCCGTGCCGAATCTGGATTCGCTCGGCTTTCCGCTGATCGGCGGCCGGCTCGATTACATCGAAGGGCGTCCGGTGGCGGTCGTGGTGTATGGACGCCGGCAGCACGTCATCAACGTGTACTCCTGGCCGGTCGCCGGCGTGTCGGCGACGAGACCGGCCGCGGCCGATCAGCGGGGCTACCACCTCGTCGAGTGGCGAAACGGCGATGTCGAGTACTGGGCGGTGTCGGATCTCAATCGGGCGGAGTTGGATCAGTTTGTGAAGTTGTTCTCGAGGTAGAGGCGGCGAACGGCGAACGGCTCACGGGCTAGCCTCTCGGCGCCTGGTTGCCCTCGAGTGGCACCCGACGACAGACGGCCGACGGCAGACATCAGACAACGGCGTTGGGCGTTGAGCGGTACCGGTCACCGCCCATAAAAAGGGTCAGAGTCGAATTAGCGTGCCGCTAATTCGACTCTGACCCTTTTTACAACGCCTCGATCTGGCTGTTCAGTCTGAAGTCTGATGTCGGATGTCTGCCGTCTGTCGTCGGGCCCGTCTTGACCTCTCTCCGGTGAAAAAGGTCAGAATGGAATTGGAGCGGCACCAATTCGACTCTGACCCTTTTTACGCTCGTCTTGACCTCTTCCAAACAAATAGGGTCAGACCCCAATTGGAGTCTGACCCTATTTCGCGTTTCCGATCCAATCACGCCTTCACGACGATCTTCCCCTGCATCTTCGGGTGCAGCGAGCAGAAGTAGTCGTACGTTCCGGGTTTCGTGAGCGTGGTCGAGAATCGCTGGTCGGTGTCGAGGACCGGCGACGGCTTGAAGGCGAGCTGCGTGTTCACGATCAGGTGCGGCACGTCATCGTTGTTGATCCAGGTCACCTTGGTGCCGGGTTTCACGGTCAGAATCGGCGGCGTGAAGTTGAAGTTGTCGATGCCGATCTCGTTCGGACCGAGCGTGAGGCTCTTTCGGGACTGCTGACGGTTCGTCATCGCGTCGTGCGTGGCGGCGTCGAAGGCCGGCGGCTGGCCGGACAGCGTTGCGTCGGCGATCGCGAGCATTGCGCGGCCGGGTACGAACGTGAAATCGGCGATGCCGAGGACACTCTTCAATCGCTCCGGGTCGACCTTCATCGGCCCGGGAGAGGGCGCTGTTCCCGGCGCGGGCTGTGGGAAGGCAGTCGACATCGCGGTATGGAACGACATGTGGCCTTCCACCTTCTGCATGATCTGGTGGATGTGACCATTCAGCACGGTCACGGAGCCGAAGCCCTTGAGTAACGCGAGCGCCTGTTCGGAGTCGTCCGTTCCCCAGCCCCATTCCGGATAGACGGTCCACAGCGGAACGTGCGCGAACAGGACGACCGGCGTGCTCTTCGACAGGCCGGAAACGTCTTTCTTGAGCCACGCGATCTGATCGGCGCCGAGTGTGCCGAGGCCGCCCGCCTTGAGATTGAGAACGTTCACAAGGCCGACGAAGTGGACACCGCTGTGGTCGAAACTGTACCAGCCGCCGCCCTTGGTGCCTTTGCCGTAACGCTGGAGATAGGAAGCGCCGTTATCGGTCGCGACGTCGTGTTCACCCGGAACGTAGAAGATGCGATCCGACTTGACGCCCTTGAGCACCTGCTGGGCGGTATCGAACTCCTCCGGCTTGGCGAGCTGCGTAATGTCGCCGGTGTGGAGCACGAACGCCGGGTTCTGTGGAAGCGCGTTGAGCTTGTCGACCGCCTGCTGCAGCGTGGCCGTGACGTCCTTGTTCGCCTCCTTGTTGAACCCGATGTGGCTGTCGCTGATCTGGGCGAAAAAGATGCTCTTTCGCTGTTCATCGGTGAGCGCGCTGAGCCGGCCCACCGGGAACGACGTGGGGATGCCGGCCTTCAATCCCCAGGCGACGCCAGTTCCCGCCCATGCCATGCAGCGAAGAAATCCGCGCCGGTCGATGCCATCATCGCTTTGGTCCTGGTGTATGTAGTTGCTGCCCGCTGGACGGGTGTTGCCCTGCTCGTCGAAGCGCTTCGGGTCTCGATCGGTGTGCCGTGTCATATGGGAGTCTCTTGAAAATTCGGTGATAGGAGACTCGGTCGACCCGACACTTATTC
This sequence comes from Gemmatimonadaceae bacterium, assembly GCA_035469245.1. Taxonomy (GTDB): domain Bacteria; phylum Gemmatimonadota; class Gemmatimonadetes; order Gemmatimonadales; family Gemmatimonadaceae; genus JAQBQB01. Next base: position 32,948 of record DATISA010000184.1, on the reverse strand, counting down.
CCGGACAGGACTCGTACTCGGTGGACAGCATGTGTCCCAGCCGGTAAATCCAACAAGGTGTCGAGCGCGGGTGCCCTCGGAACGTTCGACGCCACTATTGCACTCATTAACGTTCGAAGGCTTCGTTTCGTCCTCCGGAAAGCGCGCTAACTCGCAGCGGGAAAACTGTTTCCGCGCGCAAAGTGTCCAACCACCGCGGCACACCCCCCAGCTTGACCGACCGATGAACCGCTCACGCCCCCGCCCGCACCACCGCCGTTCCGGTTTCACGCTCATCGAGATCCTGGTCGTGATCGTCGTGATCGCGATCCTCGCGACGCTCGTCGCGCCGAACATCTTCCAGCACGTTGGCGCAGCCAAGGATGCGACCGCCAAATCGCAGATCGAGATGTTCGGCGCGGCACTCGATGCGTACCGGCTCGACAACGGCCGGTATCCCACCACCGAGCAGGGTCTCGCGGCTCTCTGGGAGAAGCCGACGATAGATCCGCCCCAAAACTGGCGGTCGCCCTACCTGCGCAAACCGGTTCCGCTCGATCCCTGGGGTCATCCGTACTCGTACCTCTCGCCCGGGCAAGTGAACCCGCAGGGCTACGATCTGCTTTCCTATGGCGCCGACGGCAAAGCCGGCGGGGAAGGCGAGGACGCCGACATCGTGAGCTGGAAGTAGTTCGCGGACACTCCATGCCGACCTACGCATATCAGGCCGTCGACGGCACCGGAAAGCGATTGCGAGGTCACGCACAGGCGGTGAGCTCGGGGGCACTTGCCCGATCGCTCGAGGAGCGGGGATTGCTCGTCCTGGACGTCGCGGAGTCGGCGGACGGCGGCGTTGGACGCGGATTCCGGTTCGGGCGCCGGCGTGAGGTACTCGAAGTCACGCGCGCGCTCGCCGCGCTCCTGCCAGTCGGCATGCCACTGGCGCAAGCGCTCAACGCGGCGTCGGGCGTGGCATCAGGGGACGTGAAGACCGCGCTGCAACAGGTGCGCGAGCGGGTCGAGCGCGGCGACTCGCTGTCGGCGGCGCTCGCCGGCCATCGGGCGCTGTTCTCACCGTTGTACGTGGGCCTCGTGCGCGCGGGGGAAAAGAGCGGCGACCTGGACGCGGCGTTCGCGCGGCTCGCCGACCAGCTCGAGCGCGACGAACATCTGCGTGGACGAATCCTGTCGGCGGCCATCTACCCGATGCTCCTCGCGACGGCGGGCTCGGTTGCCGTGACCGTGCTCCTGTTCTTCGTGCTGCCGCGCTTCGTGACGCTGCTCGAGGGAAGCGGTGCGACGCTGCCCAGATCCACGGCAACACTGCTCGCGTTCGCGGCCGCGCTGCATCGCGCCTGGCCGGTGCTGTTGTTGATTCCGTTCGCGATCGCAGCCTTTGTCGCCTGGGCCCGCACCAGCGATGCGGGACGGCGCACGTGGGCGTCGATCGCGCTCGCGCTGCCAGGCGTGCGAACGCTGCGGCGCTACGCGCTGGCCGGACGCTTCGCGCGGCTCGTCGGGGTCCTGCTCGGCGGCGGCGCGCCACTGCTCGCCGCGCTCGACGACACGGTGGAATCGATCGGCGATCCGATCGCGCGCGACGACGTGATACGGATCCGGACCCTCGTGCGCGAGGGGAGCTCGCTGCGCGCCGCGCTCGCCGAGAGCACGCTTTTTCCACCGATGCTGGCACAGTTGATCGGCGTTGGGGAAGAGGCCGGCCAGCTCCGAACTTTCCTCATGAAATCGGCGGACATCTTCGAGGAGCGAACCGAGCGCGCGACGCAGCGCCTGGCGACGCTCGCCGAGCCCGCGATGATCGTCATTTTCGGCTGCATGGTGGCGTTCGTCGCGCTGTCGCTCCTGCAGGCGATTTACGGCATCAACGCCAACTCCTTCAAGTGAGCGGCTGATGCGCGCGCGACGTGTGCGGTCGGGCTATACGCTCTGGGAGCTGACGATGGTGCTCCTGGTCATGGCGATCGCGGCAACGCTCGCCGCGCCGGCATTCGCGCGCTTCGGCGCCGACCAGCCGCCCGGAGGCGCGGACGCGATGCTCGGCCTGTTGCGCGACGCGCGCAAAGCGGCCGTCGACTTCAACGCCGACGTCACGTTGCGGCTCGATCCAAAGACGCTCGATTATGCGCTGGATACGTCGGGGGTGAACGGCTCGGCTCTGTTCGCAAGCGGCACGCTGGATCTGGGCGGGGCGCAGTCGCTCGTGACCGATCAGCCGCGCCTGCAGTACGTGTTTCGCGCGACCGGTGCGGCGTTCGCCGACACGGTCGTGCTGCGCGGCGGCCGGGTGCCGCTCGTGCTGCGAGTCGATCCCTGGAGCGGGGTGGCGCGTGCCGACTCGCAATAGGTTCGGCGCGCGCCGGGGCATCACGCTTCTCGAGGCGGTGGTCGCGATCGCGATCGTCGGCATGACGTCCGTCGCCGCACTCGAGGCCGCGGGCGGCGAGATGCGCACCGCCGAGCGCGCGCGGCGCGCGATCGAGGTCGAGGCGCTGGCGAGCTCGAGGCTGGAGTTCATGGACCTCCTCAACGATCGGGAGCTGCAGTCGCTTCCCGACTCGGTGGAGAAAGGCAAGTTCACCGCGCCGCTCGACGAATACTCGTGGACCACGACGTCCACGCCGGTATCGGAACAGGCCGGGGTGTACGACGTACGCGTGAGCGTGGCGTGGCCGAGCGGGAGCTACACCTTACGTACCTATCTCTACCGGACGCCGCGGCTGGCGACACGCCGATGACCATGCGTGCGCGGCGTGGGATGACCCTGATGGAGCTGGTGATCGGACTGGCGATCACCGGGATGATGGCGGCGGCCGGCGCCGGCGCCTTCGCCTCACTCGTTTCACATCGCGAGATCGTCCGCACGGCATCGGTCGCGACGGAGCGAGCCGCCGCACTGCGCGACATGATCCACGTGTGGATCAGCGCGGGGACGGTACAGATTCCGCGCGGGGGCGGGCCACGTGGGCTGACGCGCGGGTTCGGCGCCGCCGCCCCGCGCATCGCCGCCGTGAGCGGCGCGATGAACACCGCAGCCGTGTCGGCAGCGCAGGCGAGCGGCGACGAGCTCACCTTCACGACCACGGCGATCAACCCGTCGCTCGTCGCGAACGCGCGCATCCGGCTGTACATCGACGCGGACAACAACACGCCCGAGCGCGGGCTGACGATGGAGTACCAGGCCAATCTGCAGCAGCCGCTCGTGCGCCGTATGCTCGACTCGACGATCGACACGCTCGAGGTGGAGTTTCTCGACTCGCGCACCAATCGCTGGTTCCGCTCGTCGGAAGCGGCGACGATCGCCGCGGCGACCGCGGTGCGCGTGACGCTCCTGCCGGGAACAGGCCACAGCGCGCCGCCGCTGCTGGAACTGCCGATGATCTTCCCGCTCACGGAGAACGGCCGACAGGTGGTGGTGCCGTGAGTCCTCGCCGTGGAGTGGCCCTGCTTGCCGCATTGTGGCTCGTCGTCGCGATCGCGACGGTGGCGCTGCAGTTCAGCATCGAAGCGCGCGAGCGCCGGACCGTGGGCGTGCTCACGTCGGAGCGCGGAATCCAGCGCGCCGCGGCGTTGGGCGCGCTGGCATTCACGCAGGCGCGCCTCGAGCAGGCACTTCGCGTGGCTCCCACGGGTACGAACGTGCAGCGTCTTCGCTCCAGCGATCCGTGGATGGACGTCGATTCGGTGTATTCCGGTCCAGTGCTCGTCGACAGCATGCAGGTCGACGTGGTGGCGCGCGACCTGGGCGAACGACTGAACATCAATCGCACGAACGAGACCCAGCTCCAGACGTTCTTCAGCTTTCTGCTCGGCGACTACTCCAAGGCGACGCAGCTTGCCCAGACGATCATGGATTGGCGCGACGTCGACAGCATGCCGCGGCCGAGCGGCGCCGAGCGCGATGCGTACATCAAAGCGGGTATGCTGGCACTGCCGACGAACACGCCATTCCGCGAGATCGAGGAGCTGCAGCACGTGATGGGGATGACGCCGGACATCTACGCGACGGTCGCTCCCTATCTCACGACGCACGGCACGGCGGCGGTGAACCTCAACACGGCGCCGGTGGCGGTGCTGCGCGCGCTTCCCGGAATGACCGACGCGACGCTCAACAGGATCCTGCAGCTTCGCTCGCAGGGTCAGAAGATCTCGAATATCGCAGAAGTGTTCCCCGCGATGCGGGTGGGCGGTAGGCGGCTGCCGGGTCAGGTGGGGAGTCCGGCGGCGATCGCTCAGCTCAATGCGCAGGTCTCGACCAACACGACCCAGGTCGAGCTCACGATCATCGCACGGGTTGGACCGCAGGCGCCGCCGACCAGGCTGACGGCGATCGTGGCGCGTCAGGGATCGAGTGCCACTGTGCGCACAAAGCTATGGTGAAGCAAACGAGCGCCCAGCGCGGCAAGCGCATTCGCACCGGCATCGCCATCTCGGCGACGGAGCTCTGCGCGGCCGACATCAGACTGAAAGGTCCGAGCGGCGGTTGGCGCGCCGCCCTCGAGCCGCCGAACGGCGAGCCGAGCTGGCCCTCGCTGGCGAACGCGCTCAGCGAGCTGGCGCGCGCGCTGGGTGTCAACGATGGCGTGCTCGCCGTGTCGCTCATGCCGCCCCTCACGGAAGTGCGCCGACTCGATTTGCCGCCACTGCGCGACGACGAGCGTCAGCGGCTGCTGACGAGAAACGCGCCGCGCTATTTCGTGAACGCGCGCGGACCACAGGTGATCGGCGCTTCGTCGATCGGCCGGCGACAGCGTGGTGTCGGCGCGCCGGTCATCGCCGCGGCCGCGTCGACCCGACTGGTTGCCGCGATCCACATGGCCGCGCAGCAGGCGGGGTGGACGATCGAGAGCGTCGCGCCGGCGGAGAGCGCGTGGTGCGCGGCGGCCCGCGCGCTCTGGCCGGCCTTCTCACGCCATCACGCGCACGTCATCATCGCGCATCACGACCGGACGGATCTGCTGGAGTTGGAGAATGGTCGTCTGGTCGGCGTGCGGCGATTCCGAGGCGGTGGCGCCGACGCGGCGATGATCGCCGACAACCTCGGGCCGACGGCACGCGTGGGGATCACCGGCGCGGCCGAGCTGCGCCGTGAGCTCGCGGCAGCGCTCGACCGGTTTGGCGTGCGTGCGATCACGCCCGTTGGCGATGCCGTGGCACTCTTGGACAGCGGCGATCTGCTCGCCGCGCATTTCGCCGGCGCGGAAGGCGGTCCGGTGCTGCGGAGTGACGATGCCGCGACCGTGGAGCGCGCGCGTGCCACGATGCTGGCGTGGCGGCTGGCCGGAGTGGCGGCCGCGCTGCTGCTGTTGTCGTCAGTGCTCGAGCTGTGGAGCGTGAAGCACCAATTGTCTGTCGTTCGCGACGAACGCGCCGCGCTTCGCGGCCAGATCGCCGCGACCCTCGTGGGGCGAACGACGCTCGATGCCACATACCGTCAGCTCGCGGCGCTAAACGATATCGAGCGCGGTTCGGCGCGCTGGTCGTCGGTGATCACCACGGTGAGCCAGGCCGTTCCCGACGACGCGTACCTCACGGCGCTTCGCATTCGCCAGGATTCCGTGATCGTCGACGGGCTGGGTGAACACGCGGCCCGTGTGTTCGACGCGCTGGCGCGGACGCCGGGTCTCACCGACGTGCACGCGGCGGCGCCTGTGCGCCGCGAGGCGCAGGACGAAGGTCCGGCGCTCGAGCACTTCACGATCGGTGCGCGCGTGGCGCGACCGTCGAACGAGACCGCCATGGCGTCACCCGCCTCGAACGATCGCGGTCGGAAGGCGACGCCATGAAGTGGAGCAGCCTGAGTGCGCGCGAGCGGCGAACGGTGATCGGCGGCGCGACGGTCGTGGGCGCGGGCCTCCTCTTCGTGTGGGGCGTGCGGCCATATCGCGCAGCCCTGAGCGAGGCGCGCGAGGCGCTGACGATCGAGACGGCGGCACTCGCGAGGGAACGCGCGGCGGTGGCATCGGCGCAGCAGAATCCGCGGCTGATGCAGGCAACCGACTCCGCGATGCGCGCCCTGCGACCACGCCTGTTCGAGGGCAAGGACAACGTCATGGCGAGCGCGGATCTCGCATCGTACCTGGGGGACGTGGCGCGCCGCACGCGGGTGTGGATGCAGGACGCGGCGACGCGCCCCGCGACTGCCGGCCCGGACGGCACGCGCGCGCTGCGCGTCGAGATCCGCGCCGAGTCGGACTTGTTGGGAACGTTGATGTTCCTGCAGTCGCTGGAGCGTGGCGACAAACTCGTGCGCATCGACCGGCTGGATCTCGTGCGATCGGAGCGGTCGCGGGACACGGAGACCGAAGCGATCGCGATCACGGCCACGATCTCCGGATTCGCCGTGGGCGATTCCACGACGGCCTCGCTGGTCGCGACGCCGCCGACCGTCGCGGCGATGCCTGGCAGGAGCGAGCCGCGATGAGTGCCTCGACGCGCTTCAGCAGCCCTGCCGTGCGAGCCGGCGTCGTAGCCATCGTCGTGGCGCTTGGCGTCGCGACGAAGACGGTCGTCGGCGTCGTGCGTGCCGCGCCCATTCCGGACGTGCCGACGACGACGAGCCTGGACGTCGCCCAACTCACGCGCGGCCCATTGCCTCCGCCGGCCGACATTCAGTCCGCCGTCGAGAACGACCTCTTTTCTCCCGACCGGAGCGCACCGTCCGCGCCGTACCGCATGCCAGGCGAGCGTGACGCGAGCGACGAGCCAGTGGCCGAGCCAGTGAAGCCGGCGGTGCTCGGGACAGCGGTGGCCACGGACGGCCGCAACTTCGCGACCATGCAGCTCGGCGACGAACGGCCGATCCTCGTGCACGTGGGCGACAAGATCGGCGAGTGGACGGTGAAATCGATCGGACGCGGCAAGGTCGTGCTCGTGACGGCGGCGGGCGCGCGAGCCGACCTCACGGTGGCAAAGCCAGGAACCTGACATGGTCTTCGTTCATAGAACTCTCATCACCGTCGCCGCCGCGCTCGCGGCGTGCGCGCTCCCCGCGGGGCGCGCCGTTGGCCAGCGGCCGCGACCCCAGCCGACGAGGAGCGACACGGTCAGGAAGCCGCCGGCCGCGGTGTCGCTGGATTTTCAGGATCAGGAGCTGAAGGTGGTGCTGGACGCGATCGCCGCGGCGGGCGATCTGAACGTGTCGCTCACCAACATCCCATCGCAGCGCGTGAGCGTGCACCTGGGGCGGCCCGTCTCGCGGGAAGGGATGATCGAGCTGCTCAAGGGCGTCGCCGAATCCAACGGCCTCAAGGTCACTGAAAGTCCGACGCTGATGCAGATCTCCGGTCCGGCCCCCGAGCGAAACCGGGAGACGCCACAGCAAACCTTTGCGCAGCAGCTCGCGCAGGCGCAGCAAGCGCAGCAAATGCGACTTTACACATATCGGCTGAAGCACGCGAGCGCGGTGCAGCTCGCGCCCGTGCTCACCAACCTGTTCAGCGGTTTCACGGGCGGCCTGAGCGGCCGAGCCACCACGACGGTCATCCCCAACGGTCGTGGAGGATTCACAACGATAACGCCGCCCACCGCGGCGGGACCACCGGGCAACATCACGACCATCCCGACGCCGTTCGGCGGCGCGGGTGGCGGGGGTGGCGGGGGTGGCGCTGGACGGGCGGGACCGGCCCGCGCCGCCGCCGCCGCGGAAGCGGCGCGCACCGGCGAGGTCGCGGCGGTCGGTGGGAATCCGATCATCGCGAACGCGATCACGAATGCGTTCCAGCAGATCACGGGAGCACTCTCGAGCCAGGCGAGCGACATCCGCATCATCGCCGAGGAGTCGAGCAACTCGCTCCTCGTGCGCGCCACCGAGGGCGACTGGGCACTCGTGCAGCAGATCATTCAGGGTGTCGACTTGCGGCCGCTCCAGGTGCTGATCGAGGTGACGATCGCCGAAGTGCAGCGCACGCACGCGCTCGACATTGGTGTATCCGGTACCGCGAAGCGCACGGACACGGGTAAGAATCCCACCAACGTGTCGATCTCCGCGCCGCCACCGGGCAACGCGCGCGCGTTCATCGCCGAGCTGACGGGCGGACACGGCACGGTCAACTACGACGTCGCCATCGCCGCATTGCAGGAACGGGGCGACGTGCGAGTGCTCTCGCTCCCGGTGATCATCGCGCAAAACAACCGGCAGGCGTCGCTCAACGTCGGCTCGTCGCGCCCATTCGTGCAGGTGTCGCAGACGGTCCCCAACGATCCAACCGGCCGCGTGCAGACCGTGCAGTACATCGACGTCGGTACCGTGCTCACGATCACGCCGACGATCAATCCCGACGGCTACGTCAACCTTCAGGTGACGCAAACGGACAACAGTGCGACGAACGAAGTCCAGTTCGACGCTCCGGTGATCAACAAGCGTGAAGCGACGACCCAGATCTTCATACGCGACGGTCAAACGACCGTGATCGGTGGGCTGGCCGGGAATACCCACAGCAGCAACGTGTCGGGAATCCCGTTCCTCAGCCGGATTCCGATCATCGGGCCGCTGCTGTTCGGTCGAGTGACGCGCAACCAGGACACGAACGAGCTGTTCCTGTTTCTCACGCCGCACGTCATCTCGAACGACGAGGACGTCGACAAGCTGCGCGACGCCGTGAAGGACGGGAGCGATCTGCTCAAGCACGTGAACGTCGGGCCGCACATCGTGCCGAAGACGGACACACTCACCACCAAGCCGGACTCCACGAAGAAGGACACGCTCACGACCCTTCGCCGCCGCCCACCGGAGCCGGACACGCTCCGCATCCAGCCATGGCGATAGCCGACCGTCCCGACGCGGTCCACTCGGCGACCGAGCTGCTCGAGGTCGAACGGCTCACGCCGGCGCTGTCCGCGGAGTGGCTGGAGCAGCAAGGCGTGCTGCCGCTTCGGCTCAGCGGTGACGTACTCGCCGTGGGGACATGGCTGGATCGCGTGGATGCACTCGCGCTGGACGACCTGCGCCTCCTCTTCGCCGCCGATGTTACGCTCGAGCGGTTCGGCGAGCACGATCTGCGTACGGCGATTCGGCGCGTCTACGCGCCCGAGGCGGCGACCGCCGAGGGCGTGATCGCTGGGCTCACCGGCGAGTCGCGCTCGATCGACGCAGAGGAGATTCCGCTCGACGATCTGCTGCACCTCGCGAACGAGGCGCCCGTCGTTCGACTGGTGAATCTGCTGCTCATCGAGGCGCTCGACGCGCGCGCGTCGGACGTGCACCTCGAGGCGTATCAGGACGGATTGCGCGTTCGGTATCGCGTGGACGGCGTGCTGCAGAACGCGCCGTCGCCGCCGCCGCACCTCACGGCGGCGATCATCAGCCGGCTCAAGATCATGGCCGAGCTGGACATCGCCGAGCGCAGACTGCCGCAGGATGGGCGCATCCGGCTCCGGCTTCAGAATCGGCAAGTCGACGTGCGCGTGTCGACCGTACCGACGCTACGCGGCGAGAGCGTGGTGCTCCGTCTGCTCGACAAGGAGCGCGGCCGCATCTCGCTCACCGAGCTCGGAATGGCGCCGGACACGCTCGAACTGTTCTCGGAAGTCGTGTCGCGGCCGCACGGGATCGTGCTCGTCACCGGACCGACGGGTTCAGGCAAGACGACGACGTTGTACGCCGCCGTGGAGATGATCCGGACGGGTCGTGAGAAGATTCTCACCGTGGAAGACCCCGTCGAGTACGAGCTCCCCGGAGTGCCGCAGGTGCCGGTGAACGAAAAGGTGGGCGTGACGTTCGCGGCTGCGTTGCGCTCGCTGCTGCGGCAGGACCCCGACATCATTCTCGTCGGCGAGATCCGCGATGCCGAGACGGCCCAGATCGCGACGCAGGCGGCGCTCACCGGACACCTCGTGCTGTCGACGCTGCACACCAACGACGCTCCCACGGCGCTCACGCGCCTGCTCGATCTCGAGGTCGCGGCGTACCTCGTCGCGAGCACGGTCGACGCGGTGCTCGCGCAGCGGCTCGTGCGCGTGATCTGTCCCACCTGCAAATTCGAAACGAAGCCGGACAAGACGGCGTCGCGGCGTGTCGACGTCGAGGCGCTCGGACTCACGCGCGTGTGGCGTGGCGCCGGATGCGACGGATGCCGAGGAACCGGCTATCGCGGGCGCACGGGCGTTTACGAGCTGCTCGTGATGGACAACGAGCTGCGGCTCGAGGTACAGCGACGACGCGGCTCGGAAGAGCTTCGAGCGATGGCGATCGCCAAGGGAATGCGAACGCTGCTCGACGACGGCATCCGGGCGGCGAAGGCGGGGATCACGACCCTGGACGAAGTGTTACGCGTGGCTCGCGGCTGAAAGCGGCAGGACGACCGCGCGGCCAGCGCATGGAAGCGGGATGCCGGCGGTGGTAAGTTCTGGCCTGAATCGAGCGCCGAGGGAGCCCATGAGCACGTCCGCCCAACCGAGCAGTCCAAATTCTCCGCCGCCCACGGGACAAGTGGTCACCGATCCGCACCTGATCCCGGTGTTGCAGCACCTGCAGTCGCTGCTCATTCCCGGTGAGAAGCTCGAGGCCTACGCCGTGCAGCGCCGCCTGTTCGCGTTGACGCATCGCCGCCTGATCATCGGAGCCACGAGCGGACGGTTGATCAGCGTCACCCGCGGGTTGTTCGGCAGCTTCCATCCGGTCGCCGTGCGGTGGCAGGATCTGGAAGAGGTACGCGTAGACGTCGGGACGTTCGGAGCGAGTCTGTTCCTGAAGTTTCTCTCGAATCGGGACTTCGCCGGTGGCGGGCAGACGATGAGCAGTGTGTTCACCGGCCTGCGCAAGGACGAAGCGGAGCGCGTGTACCGGATCTGCCAGCAGCAGGACCAGGCGTGGCGAGAGAAGCGTCGCGTGCGCGAGCTCGAGGAACTGCGGGCTAAGTCAGGGGGCGTCCAGATCGGATCGACGGCGTCTCCCGTGGGTGCGGGCGCTGCGCCATCGGACGGCGATCCTGCCGCGCGTCTCGAGCGTGCCAAGACCATGCTCGAGCAGGGATTGATCTCGGATTCGGAGTACGAGAGCCTGAAGGCCAAGATCGTCAACTCTCTGTAGAAGCGAAGCCGCCGGAGAATCGGCCGCCTCGAGCGCGATCATAGCCGCCGCAGGGCACACTCGCCTCAGGCCGGTACCTGGGACCTTCGACGCCGGCCGACGGTCGGTGCACGGTCGTTGCATTGTCGACGCGAACGGGCTGTCAGAGCGACAACCCCGACGGAATCGCAGCAACGAGGTGAGCCGATGAATCTCAAATTGACACTCGCAACCGCCGCGCTCGTCGTCGTCGGCGCGGTGGCTGCACAGGCGCAGGACACCGCTCAGGCACGTATTCGCATCAGAAAAGATGTGAAGAGTGGCGTGGCCTCGGGCGTCGTAGCGACCCCGGCGATGGACACGTTGACGTGGGAGTGGTACGTGCCGACCGGCACGACGTGCAGTTCGGTCGACGCAAACGCCGCCCGCTCGGTCTCCATCAAGAGCGATCTCTACCAGGCGGCAACAATGATCTCGCCGGACTCGGCCAAGATCGTAGCGCTCTGCGCCGTCCCGGGCCAGATCGGCTCGGGTGAGATGAACGTCGCGAACGGACGTACGGAATACGCGATCGACATCATTCCCAATGGCAAGAAGACTCACACCAAGGTGATCGTCGACGCGCAGAGCGGCGCGGTGCTCTCATCCAAGCAGTTCGGCGGCTTGCGCGGCTTGACCGGCTGGGTCCGGGAGAGCATGGAGCACAAGGAAAACAAGGTGCCGAAAGACACGAGCATGATGCGCGACACGACGATGCGCAACATGATGAGGACCGACACGCTCCTGAAGAAGGACACCACCGTCAAGAAGGACACGCTCGTGAAGAAGGACACGATCCCGCAGTGAGCTCGAATGCAAAGCACTGAACGACGGGGCGCCTCATCGGGCGCCCTTCTCGTTTTCGCTCGGTGCTACGCCGCGCGCGCCTTCAGCTCGGCGCGCGTCCGACGTTGGCGCGCCGCCGAGCGGCGCCCGTAGAAGAAGTAGATCGTCAGGCCGACGGCGAGCCACACGACAAGGCGAATCCACGTCGTGAGCGGCAGACCCGCCATCTGCGCCAGACAGATCACCGCGCCGAGGATCGGCACCCACGGCATCCACGGCGTTCGGAACGGGCGATGAACCTGCGGATCGGTGCGTCGCAGGACCCACACGCCGATCGACACCATCACGAAGGCGAGGAGCGTGCCCATCGACGTGAGTTGCGTCAGTGTCGCGATGGGGAACAGTCCAGCCACGAGCGCCACGACGACTCCGGTGATTGCCGTGGTCACGTACGGCGTCTTGAATCGCGGATGCACCTTGCTGAAGATCGGCGGCAGCAGGCCGTCGCGGCTCATCGAGTAGAAGATGCGTGGCTGCCCGAGCAGCATCACCAGCATCGTGCTCGAGAGACCGGCAATGGCGCCGAGCTTGATGATCGGCTTGAGCCAGCCGAGCCCCGTCGCGTCGACGCCGAGGGCGATCGGCGCCGGGACGTTGAGCTTGTCGTAGTGCACGATGCCGGTGAGTACGAGCGCAACGGCGATGTAGAGGATCGTGCAGACGACGAGCGACACGAGAATTCCGCGCGGCATGTCGCGTTGCGGATTCTTCGCCTCCTGCGCGGCTGTGGACACGGCGTCGAAGCCGATGAAGGCAAAGAAGATCACGCCGGCGCCGCGCAGCACGCCGCTCCAGCCGAATTCGCCGAACCGCCCGGCGTTGGGCGGAACGAACGGATGCCAATTGGCGACGCGGATGTACGCCGCACCGAACGCGACGAAGAGCAGCAGCACGATGACCTTGACCACCACGATCACCGTGTTGAATCCGGCAGACTCTCGGATGCCGATAATGAGGATCGCCGACACGACGAGCACGACGAGCGCCGCCGGGAGATTGAACGCGCCGGTCACCGTGCTGCCGTCGGCCAGCGCGACGAGCGATCCGGGCGGACCCGTGAGCCGCGCCGGCATCTGCACTCCGACGTCCTGCAGGATGCTGATGAAGTTTCCCGCCCACCCCACCGCGATCGTCGACGCGCCGAGCGCGTACTCCAGCACCAGGTCCCACCCGATGATCCACGCGAACAACTCGCCGAGCGTGGCGTAGGCGTACGTGTACGCGCTGCCCGCCACGGGAATCATGCTCGCGAACTCGGCGTAACACAGTCCGGCAAACGCGCATCCGACCGCGGCGATGAGCATCGAGATGACGAGCGCCGGACCGGCGAACTGCGCGGCCGCCGTGCCCGTGATGACGAAGATCCCGGCGCCGATGATCGCGCCGACGCCAAGCGTGGTGAGACTGAACGGCCCCAGGGTTCGTCGCAGCGTTCCGGTGTTCGCCTCAGCGGTCAGCTCGGCGATGGACTTGCGCGTGAGGAGTGTCATGCGCACAGGATGCGCTCGGGCCCTGAACCGCGGGTCCGGCCGCCGTGCGCGGTGTGTCAGAGCCTTGTCAGAAGTCCGCCGGGAACGTGCGGCTCGCCGTTGCCGGATTCGCGCGCGCGTTCGCACATTTCCTCATGCCGTTCGGGTCCCGGGGTTCCTCGGTCGCGCGCGCGCCGCAATCGCGCGCCATGCTGCTCGCGCTCCTGCTCGTGTGCACGCTCGCGTTGGCGACCATGCTCGCCTACGAGGCACACGACGCGGCGCGATCGCATCGCGCCACCGCGGAGCGCGCGCTGCACGACTACGCGGCGGTCGCTGGGTGGGAGTTCGTGGCGGGGGTGAACGAGCATCTGCAGTCGGCGCTCGGCGGGGCCCTTGCGCCGGTCACGCGCACGAGAGCCACGACGCCGTATGAGCTCCTTCCCGCGCCAGTCGTGCTCGCCGGCGGCGCCGACGCGGCGCTTCGATGTCCAGCCGGCGCGAACGACTCGGCGCGCTTCTACTTCCGCATCGATTTTCGCGACGGGTCGCTGGCGACGTCCGGCGCGCCGCCATCCGCGGCGATGCGGCAGTGGCTCGTCGACACGATCTCGAACCAGGCACGAAGCGTCTACCAACCGGACTGGAACTACGCCGTCGTGCTGGGCGGACCGCCGACTGAAGCGCCGAGTACGATCGCGTACGCGGTGAAGTACGCCGAACACCGCGCGCCGATCGCCGCGTATGGAATTCGAACGTGCGCGGACGTCATCGGCGCGCCGATGCTCGATTCGGTCGTGATGCATCGTCCGCTGCTGCCCGCGACCGTGAGCGGCGGCGTGCCGAACGACTCCATCGTGAGCATCACGGTGCGCGACGCGCGCGGCCACGTGCTCTACCAGTCGGCGCCCGCCCAGCCGTCGCCGTACGCGGCGGACGTTCCGCTCGACCAGGTCGGATCGCTCACGGTGCACACCGCGATCCGGCCGCGGGCGATCGAGTTGCTGGCGCTCGGCGCCATTCCGCAGTCCCGCGTGCCGATCCTGGTCGGGTTGCTCACGCTGATCGCGGCGATGGTCGTGATCACCGTGCTCCAGCTCAGGCGCGAGCACGAGCTGTCGCGACTCCGATCCGACTTCATCTCGAGCGTATCACACGAACTGCGAACGCCGCTGTCGCAAATCCTGCTTTTTGCAGAAACGCTCAACCTCGGGCGCGTCCGCACCGAAGCGGAGCGCGACGCCGCGACGAGCGTGATCGTGCAGGAAGGACGGCGGCTGATGCATCTCGTCGAGAACATCCTGCACTTCTCGCGCGCCGAGCGGCGCATGACGCGGCTCGGTCCGGAGCCGCTCGACCTCAATCGCGCGGTCCAGGAGATCGTGGACGACTGGCTGCCGCTCGCCAGCGCGGCCGAGGTTCGGATCCGCACCGAATTCGCGCCGGAAGTACACGCGGTGGCCGATCGCAGCGCGCTGCGACAGATGCTGCTCAATCTCCTCGACAACGCGGTGAAGTACGGCGCGCGGCCGCAGACCGTGACCGTCGGCACGCGGCAGCGCGGCGATCGCGCGCTGGTGTGGATCGACGATCAAGGGACCGGCATTCCGGCGTCCGAGCGCGAGCGCGTGTGGAGTTCTTTCTACCGGCTCGCCGTGCACGCCAACTCCGTCGTCGCGGGGAGCGGCATCGGATTGTTCGTGGTACGCGAGTTGGCGCGACTGCACGGCGGCGACGCGTGGGTCGAGGATGCGCCGGGAGGCGGGGCGCGCGTCGTGATCGAGCTGCACGCCGCGGCGCGCGCGAGCGGATTCAGCGACGAGCACCCTGCTGCGCCAGCGGTGGCCGCCGCGGCCGAGACCGAGCCGTGACGCGCGTCCTGGTCATCGAGGACAACCGCAACCTCGCCACCGGTCTGCGCAACAACCTGGAGATCGAGGGCTACCAGGTCGACGTCGCGGCCGATGGACCGGGCGGACTCGCGCTCGCGCGGTCGACCGCGCCCAATCTGATCGTGCTCGATCTGATGCTGCCGGGGATGGACGGGTACCGGGTGCTGAAAACGCTGCGCGAGGAAGGGATCGACACACCGGTGCTCATTCTGAGCGCGCGCGGCGAGGAGACCGACAAAGTGCTCGGCTTCCACCTCGGCGCGGACGACTACGTCGCCA
The DNA here is from genome assembly GCA_035469245.1 of Gemmatimonadaceae bacterium. Taxonomy (GTDB): domain Bacteria; phylum Gemmatimonadota; class Gemmatimonadetes; order Gemmatimonadales; family Gemmatimonadaceae; genus JAQBQB01. The sequence goes on along the minus strand of DATISA010000184.1, from coordinate 17,418 downwards.
AGCCGTTCGGGCTGCTCGAGCTATTGGCTCGTGTCGACGCACTGCTGCGTCGCGCCGCGAGCGCTGGCGGACGCGCGAAGCTCGCGGCCGCGGTGACGTTCGGCGACGTGCACGTCGACCCCGGCACCCACATCGTGCGGCGCGCGGGCGAGCCGGTGACACTGAGGCCCAAGGAATACGATCTGCTCATCGCGCTCCTCCAGCGCAAAGGCCAGGTCGCGTCGCGCGGCGAGCTGCTCGAGGAGGTGTGGGGCTACTCGGGCGAGGTGTACAGCCGCACCGTTGACACGCACGTGGCCGAGCTGCGGAGAAAGCTCGAGGACAACGCGGCCGAGCCGCGGCACATCCTCACCGTACGGAAGAGCGGGTATCGCATCGCGGTGCAATAGCGCCCCACGGCGGCAACGGGTCGCGGCGCCAGCTGGCAGTCACTCATACCGCAACGACTCGATCGGGTCCAGCCGCGCCGCCCGCCGTGCCGGCAGCACGCCGAAGATCAATCCGATCCCGATCGACACCGCGAGCGCGATGAGCGTGAGGTTGACCGGCGTCGCGCCGTGCACGTTCATGAGCGAGCTCGCCACGCGACCGAGCACGAGGCCGATCGCCACACCGATCGCGCCGCCCGTGCCGGTGAGAGCCGCCGCCTCGATCAGAAACTGCTGAAGGATGTCGAGGCGCGTGGCGCCGACGGCCTTTCGAATGCCGATCTCCCGCGTGCGATCCGTCACGCTGATCATCATCACCGCCATCACGCCGATACCGCCCACGAGCAGCGCCACCGACGACAGCGTGATCATCACCAGAAAGAACACGCCGGTGATCTTGTTGAACGTGTCCAGGATCTGGTCCTGCGTGATCATGTCGAAGTTATTATGGTCCGCCGGCCGCAGTCGGCGCGCTTCGCGCATCGAGATCGTCACGGCTTCCTGTGCCGCGGACACCGTAATACCGCCGCGCGGCTTCACCGGAATGAACAGCGCGTTCGTCTTGTCGATGAAGAACTGATGGTCCATCGCGCGGTACGGGATGATGTCGTGCGTTGCCTGGCCGGGCGGCTGAAAGATGTTCGCCGCCGCCTGGTAGATGCCGACGACGCGGAACGGCCGGCCGCCGATGCGCACCCACTTGTCGATCGGCTGGATGTTGCCGAACAGCTTGTCCGCGACGTCGACCGAGATCACGACGACCGACGCGCCGCTCTGAAGTTCACTATGCGTGAACCACCGGCCTTGCGTGAGCTCGCCGCCGTAGATCTCCGGGTACCCGTTGTCGGCGCCGATCACGATGCCGAGATTCGTCCGCGCACCGGCGTACTCGGTGCGATTCTGGATCTGACCCCAGATCGCCGCGTACTTGATCTCGGGCAGCTTGGCGATCCGCTCGGCGTCCTCGGCCAACAGGTCGGGGCGGATGCGCACCCACGCCGGGAGATCCTGCGGGTTGATCGGTGTTTGCGACCACACCTTCATCACATAGAAGGTCGTCGGTCCGGCGATCTCGATCGTGTCGACGATCTGATCGCGAATGCCGGACACGATCGTCGCCATGGCCATCACCGTCGATACGCCGATGACGACGCCGAGCACGGTGAGGCCCGAGCGCCCCTTGGCCGCGGCGAGAGAGCTCATCGCCGAGGCAACGTTCTCGCGAAACTGCGCGCCGAGGCGGACGCGCGAGAATCGAGGCCGGATCATTCGGCCCTCATCGCCGCGACGGGGTCGAGTCGCGCCGCGCGCGACGCGGGATACACGCCGAACAGCACGCCGACGCCCGCGCCGAGGGTGAGCGCGACGGCGATCGACCAGGTCGTCACGCGCGCCGGGAGCGGCGATGCGGCGGCGATCACGGCGGCAAATGCCCAGCCGGCGCCGGCCCCCAGGGCGCCGCCGATCACGGCGAGCATCACCGACTCGGCGAGAAACTGACGGAGGATGTCGGAGCGCCGCGCGCCCACCGACTTTCGAAGCCCGATCTCGTGCGTGCGCTCGCGCACCGACATCAGCATGATGTTCATGATCACGATGCCGCCCACGACGATGCCGATCGCGACCATCGCGGGGACGACCGTGAACAGGACCTGCGTGAGCTGCTTCCAGAAATTCACGAGTGCGTCGGCTGTCTCGACGGCAAAGTTGTCGGGCTCGCCCGGCCGCAGGTGGTGCGCGACGCGCATCGCTTCCTCGGCGCGCGCCATCGCCGGCGCGACCTCGGCGGCTTCGGCCAGCTTCACGGATATCGTCGTGGATTGCCGCCGGCCGTACATCGATTCGAACGTCGTGATCGGCAGCATGACGAAGCCATCGAACGACTGGCCGAGCACGCGTCCCTTGGCGGCGATCGTGCCGACGATCGTCACCGGAATGCCGTGGACGTGGATCGACTGGCCGACGGGATTGCGGCCGTCGAACAGCTTGTCGGTGATGTCGGCGCCAACGACGGCGACGAGCCGCCGCTCGCGGACATCGATCTCGGTGAGCGGATCGCCGAAGGCGAACTTGTAGTCTTGAATGGTTTGATATTCGGGGGTGACGCCGTAGACCTGCACCGAGCCGAGGGTGCGATCGCCAAAGACGACATCGCTGCGCGGTGTGGGAAAGCCGGACTGCACGGAGATGGCGACGGCGTCGGCCAGCGCCGCGCGCACGAAGTCGGCGTCACTCGCCGTGATTTTGGGCCGGCGCTGCATGCGCAGCCAGTCGTCGTCCTCGATCAGGCCGATGTTGATCGGCAGGCGTCGGATCTGAAAGGTGTTCGATCCGATGAGGGCGTCGGCGACGTTCTCCTTGACGTACGCGTTCATCCCCTGGATCACGGCCACCACGGCGACGAGGAACGCCACGCTGACGATGATGCCGAGCAGCGTGAAGAACGAGCGTAGTTTGTTCGCCCGGATCTGGGTGATCGCGGTGGTGAGGACGTCGTGGAAGCGCATGACTCGAGTGACAGCGCAGGTGGGCAGAGCAGCCGCGATCGGTTCAAGAAGTTGTGATACGCGCGATGCGAAGACAAGCCGAGATTCGGCGCCCGAGGCGCCATGGCGACGCCCCTCGCGGCCATCGGGACCGCACGCCATTCTTTGGTATGCCTCTTTGCACTCCGCGCGGCACTGTCCGCGCTCTGTTCGCCATTGCCCTCTTTGCACACACGGCGCCGCTCCTCGCCCAACAGAGCGTCGACGTCCTGGTCCGTGGCGGCACGCTCGTCGACGGCACGGGCGCGCCGCGTCGGCGCGCCGACGTCGGCGTCACCGGCGACCGAATCACCTTCGTCGGCGATGCCGCGGCCGCGCGCGTGACCGCCGCAAAGACCATCGACGCCACCAACCTCGTCGTCGCTCCCGGCTTCATCGATCCGCACACGCATACCGACGGCGATCTCTCCAACGCGAATCGCAAGGCAAACCTCGCGTACCTCATGCAGGGCGTCACCACCGTCGTCACCAACAACGACGGTGGCGGATCGATCCAGATCGCGCGCCTCCTCGACGGGTGGACGAAGAACGGCATCGGCACCAACGCCGCCGTGTTCATTGGCCAGGGTTCGGTGCGCCGCAACGTAATGGGGATGTCCGACGCCAAGCCCTCTGCCGCGCAGCTCGACTCCATGCGCAAGCTCGTTGCCCGGGGCATGGACGAAGGCGCGATCGGCATGTCGACCGGCCTGTACTACGCGCCGGGCAGCTACTCGTCTACCGAAGAAGTGATCGAGCTCGCCAAGGTCGCCGCGGCCAAGGGCGGCATCTACGACTCGCACATCCGCGACGAGAGCTCGTACACGGTCGGCCTCATCGCCTCGGTGGACGAGGTGATCCGGATCGGACGAGAGGCGCACATGCCTGTCCACATCTCACACATCAAGGCGCTCGGCGTCGACGTGTGGGGCCTGAGCGACAGCGTCATCGCGATGATGAAACGGGCCCGCGCGGCCGGCGTGGACATCTCGGCGTGTGTCTATCCTTACACCGCCTCGGGCACGGGCGTCGGCGCGTCGCTCCTGCCGCGCTGGGCTGAGGTCAACGGACGCGACTCGCTCGCGTGGCGCATCAAGGACCCGGCGACGCACCAGCGTCTCGTCACTGAGATGACCGAGAACATGCGCCGGCGTGGCGGACCCAACACGCTGCTCATCGTGGGCGGCCGCGACAGCACGATACGCGGCAAGCGCCTCGATGAGATCGCGCGCGCTCGCAACACGACTCCGATCGAAGCGGCGATGCAGATCATCCTCGCTGGCGACCCCCCCGTCGCCTCGTTCAACATGGACGAGAAGGACATCCAGAACTTCATGAAGCAGGATTTCATCGTCACCTGCTCCGACGGCAGTGACGGGCATCCACGCAAGTACGGGACGTTTCCCAAGCTCTTTCACGAATACGTCGCGCAAAAACACGTGCTCACGCTCGAGCGGGCCGTCCAGCACAGCAGCGCCGAAGCGGCGAAGATTCTGCACCTGAAGGACCGCGGCGCGATCGCCCCCGGCGCGTTTGCCGACATCGTCGCCTTCGACCCGGCCACGTTCGCCGACCGCTCGACATACGAGCAGGCGGCCGTTCCCGCGGTCGGTGTCCGGTATCTCCTCGTAAACGGCGTCTTGACCGTGGATGGCGGGACGTACACCGGCGCGACCGCTGGTCGGGCGCTGAGGCGCTGATTTGACCACTACATTTGAACTCATGCCAGATGCGTCGTTCGGGACGTTTTTCGTCCCGGGGCCCACCGAGGTGCGCCCGGAAATCCTCGAGCACATGACCCGGCCGATGATGGGCCATCGCGGCCGCGCGTTCGAGGCGATGTTCGCGCGCATCGAGGCCGGACTGCGCGACGTGCTGCTCACCGCGCGCCCCGTCTACATCGGCTCGACCTCGGCGACGGGTTTCATGGAAATGGCCGTCCGCAACGCGCCCGAAGGGCCGATCCTGTCGCTCGTGAACGGCGGATTCTCCGAGCGTTTTGCCCAGGTGGCCGAGGCGTGCAGCCGGCGCGTCGAGCGTGTCGTGGTGCCGTGGGGCGGGACATTCGACATGAACGTCGTCGAGAGCGCGCTCGATGCCATGCAGTTTGCCGCCGTCACCGTCGCGCACTCGGAGACGTCGACCGGCGTCATCACCGACGTACGAGCCGTCGCCGAGCTGGCGCACCGGCACGGCACGATGGCGCTCGTCGACAGCGTGTCGGGCGCCGGCGGCGCGGAAATCACCGTGGACGGCTGGGGCCTCGACTTCGTCTTCACGGGATCACAGAAGGCGCTGGCCCTTCCGGCCGGCCTGGCCTTCGCCGTGGCGTCGCCAGAGTACGTCGAGCGCGCGCGGTCGGTTCGCGATCGCGGCTTCTACTTCGACGTATTGCAGTACGACAAGTACGCCGAAAAGAATCAGACGCCGAGCACACCGGCCACGTCGCTCCTGTACGCGCTCGAGGCCCAGATGGGCGACATCGGGCGCGAAGGGATCGAACGCCGGTGGGAGCGCCACCTGGCGATGCGCGACGCGACGATCGCCTGGGTGGAAGCAGTCGCCGTGCGGCGCGGCATCGACCTCGACATCGTCGCGCCAGACGGCGCGCGATCTCCCACCGTGACCGTGATCTCGCTTCCACCGGGTATCAAGGGCGCGGAAGTGACCGAGGCTGTGAAGGTCCGCGGGTTCACGATCGGGGGCGGCTACGGCCAGTTGAAGGACACGACCGTGCGCATCGGTCACATGGGCGATCACTCGGTCGAGGGTCTGCGGCGCTGCCTCCACGCGTGCGAGACCGCCATCGCGGAGCTGGCCGAGCGGCGGAGGCTGGTGCGCGTTTAGGTGGCGGCTCGCAGGCGACAACGACATCGTCGACGTCTCCCGCGGCGCTGACCGCGTGACGCTGATCACCACGCGACGCTCGGTCTCGCGGTTTGCGCGCGTATCTGTGACCAGACGGGCTCTCCAATCGACAAGTTGAGTGCGGACGGTGCTTCTCCTCCGCGCTTCATTCGCCTCACCGAGCGATCGCTCCGCCCTCGACAATGCGTTTCACCCGTGCACGGGCCCAGGCTTCGCGCCTGGCGACGCTCGCGCTGCTGGTTTCCGTTCCCTCCGTCTGTCACGACTCGCGCGCGAGCCGATACAAGCCGCAGGAGGTTCATGCGGTTCTGGGCGTGAGCGCCGCGACGGTCCGCGCCGCGATCACGGCGCGTGTTCAACTTGGCGGGCCGCCGGCTTGGGTGACGGCGGATCAATGGAAGCACGTCCGCGTGCTCTATTGGACCTACAACAGCTCGCCGCTCTGGATAGAGGCGGGCGGCGTTATGCATCGCGCCGCCGCGCTCCTCGCCGCGCTCGACTCGGCCCCGCTCCACGGGCTGCGCACGGACCGCTACCCGCTCGACTCGATTCGCCGGGTGGTGGATGCGCGGAAAATCGATAGCGGAGCGACCGCGAGCGACATCGCCAACGCCGACGTGCTGCTCACCGCGGCCTACGTCGGTTATGCGGCGGACATGCTCGTGGGCCAGGTCGATCCGACGAGCGTGTCGCAATCGTGGTACATCCCGGCGCGTCAGGCCTCAGTGGATTCCGCGCTCGCCGCGACGCTGGAGGATTCGTCCATGTCCCAGGGCCTCGCGCAGATGGCGCCGCAGGACTCGGAGTATCTCGTGCTCAAGCGTGAGTACGCCCGCTACCGCGAGATCGACGCGCTCGGCGGGTGGCCGACGGTCCAGCCCGGCCTCGACCGCGAACAGCTCGCCGCTCGACTGACTGCCGAAGGCGACAGCGTGCCGGCGCTGGACTCGGTGTTCGCGGTACTCGCGCGATGGCAGGAGCGCCACGATCTCGCGCCGACCGGCAAGCTCGGAAAGCTCACTTTTGCGGCGCTCAACGTGCCAGCGGCGGAGCGCGCCAGGCAGATCTCGACGAACCTGGAGCGGCATCGTTGGCTCCCGCGAGCGCTGGGCCAGCGCTACGTCTACGTGAACGTGCCCGCCTTCCGGCTCGATGCCTACGACTCCGGCCAGCGCGTGCTCTCGATGAAAGTGGTGGTCGGCGCGGAGTACAACGGCCGCGCGACGCCGGTGTTCAGCGATTCCATGCGCTGGGTGGTGTTTCGGCCCTACTGGAGGCCCACCGACAACATGATCAAGACGGAGATCCTTCCCCGCCTCACGTCGGATCCCGGCTACCTTGCGCGCAACGACATGGAATTCACTCGCGAGGGCGGCGCGCGCGTGCTGCGCCAGCGGCCTGGCGAGCACAATTCACTCGGCCTGGTGAAGTTTCTCTTTCCGAACGATTACAACATCTATCTGCACGACACCAACGAGAAATCGTTGTTCGCCAAGACCATTCGCGCGGCGAGCCACGGATGCATTCGGCTCGAGCAGCCCGAAAAGCTCGCGGCCTACGTGCTGCGCTGGCCCACGGACAGCGTGAGAGCGGCAATGGAACGCGGCCCGGACAACCGCACCGTTGCCCTGAGCGCACGGCTTCCGGTCTACATCGTGTACTTCACGGCTTACGCGCGCGACGGCGTCGTTCACTTCACCGACGACGTCTATCGGCGTGACGAAGACCTGAAGTTGCGTCTCGGCAACTGACCGCCGCGCCGCGAGCGACCGGCGCCACGTCTTGCGCGATCGCGACAATGCCGGCACAATAAGAATCTCCTAATCGCTCGAGGTCCGTCGTGCGATCCCTGGCATTCGTCCTCGTCGCGTGCTGCGCGCCCTCGATCGGCGCCCAAGGCGTCAGGATCAACATGGAGCCCTGGCGTGAGCCGGTATTGATGGACACACTGCGGCAGAACCACGACCTGGACACTTCGCCGGCGAAAGTGTACGAGGCGACGCTCAAGGCGTTCGCCGCGCTCGACATCCCAGTCGGCAACACCGCCGGCAACCTCGGCATCATCGCCAGCGAGCGCTTCACGCGCTCTCGCTCGCTCGGCGGCGAACTGCTCTCCAGGGCGTTCAATTGCGGCGAAGGCCTGACCGGCGCATACGCCGACTCGTATCGGCTGGAGATTGCGATCGTTGCGTACATCGAAGCGCGGCCCGGAGGTGGCACGCGACTCGGGTTGGCGTCGATCGCGAGCGCGCGCGATCCGGCGGGGCCGTATCACTACCCCAAGGAATGCGGGTCGACCGGCCACTTCGAGCTCAAGCTGCTCGATCGCATCAAGTCGCTCAGCGCCGCGGAATGACAGCGTGGCGCAGCCGGCCCTTCGTGCGACGACCGCTCAGCCGTGCTTGAAGAACTGCACCGCCCGCTCGTGTTTCTCCGCAGCCGCCCGTGATTTGAACGTTCCCAGGTTCCGCCGCTTTCCAGTTTTTGGATTCTTCTTTCTGGAATAAAGGCGATACCGGCCGTCCTTGAGCTTCCGGATCATTGCCTTCTCCCCTCCCCCCCCCGCCGTTCATCGCATCTCCGCCGTCGGATTGCTGCCAAGGCCGTGCCACGCGGGCGTAGTCGGCCGCGATTGCTCGCGGATGAGTGGCGGCGCCTGCCCGGTTCCCGACGCGCGCATCAGTGCGCCGCAGCTCGCGGCCCGCGCCTGATCGATCATTCGCTCGAGCACCACGCGCGCTTCGGCGACCGCCGACTCCGCGATGCCGCGCACGTGCATCTGAATCACACGCTCGATCTCCTCATGGAGGATCGTCCACTCGCGGTGCAGTTCGTCGCTCGTCCAGCCGAGCCGCGATCGCTGCACGCCATGACACTCGGCGAGCACGAGATGAATCCTCGTCCCGTCGGCGACGACGGCGGATGGTTGGCCCTGGCTCTCCTCGACCGCCGCGAACATCGTGGCCACGTCAGCGACGTACGCGGCCAGATGATCTGTGAGTTGGCAATAGCGAAGCGACGGCGCGCTATCCGTGATCGTCTCGTCGCGCAACCGCGCCACGAAGCTGCCAAGTAGCGGATCGAGCTCGCGAATCAGCACCTTGCCGACCTCGCTCAATCCGAGAAGACGCGCAGCTGTGTCGGGCGATTCCGCCCGCCACTTCGCCGTTTCTTTCGCGGCGGCCGTGGCATCCGGCAGCCAAAGCGTGAACACCGAACCCGATCCAACGGTGCTCTGCACCGTCACTTCGCCCTTCATGAGTCGGGCGAGCCGTCGGCTGATCGTCAGACCCAGACCGGAGCCCTCCTTGGAGCGCGAGCGCCCCCCTTCGACCTGCACGAACGGATCGAAGATCGTGCGGACCTTGTCGGGCGGTATCCCGATGCCGGTGTCCGAGACCCGGATCGCGCACCAGGGTCCGTGTCCGTAGAGGCGAGCATCGGCGTCGGGCTTGCTCGTGACGCCCCACTCGGCGATTACACGCCCGCCCGCGGGCGTGAACTTCACGGCATTGTTGAGAAGATTCACGAGAATCTGCCGCACCCTGTCTTCGTCGCCGGCATATGCGACGGCATCGTCCTCGGGCGGCTTGGCGACGAGCTCTATGCCGCGCGCCTCGGCCGCGGGCTGCACCAGCGCGATCGCCGCGTCCACGGCGCGGTGCGGATGACCGACGCCGTCGTGCAGCCACAGTTTGCCTGCCTCGACCTTGGCGAGGTCGAGGACTTCGTTCACGAGACCCAGCAGGTGCCGGCCGCCGGCCGCGATTCGCGAGATGCTGTGGCGCTGCTCCGCCGAGAGGGAACCCGCAACGCCCAGGTCGAGCAGCTCCGAGTAGCCGATGACCGCGTTCAGGGGCGTGCGAAGCTCGTGGCTCATCAGCGCGAGAAATTCCGATTTCGCCTGGTTGGCAGCTTCCGCCTCGATGCGCGCGATCCGCTCGCGGTCCAGTTGAGCCGCGCGTTCTTCCGCTCGCTTGCGGTCCGTGATGTCGCGCAGCGAGATCAGGTGAGCGGCTTCACCCTGCCACTCGATGTCCACGGCGCGCAATTCCGCGGTGACCGTCTGGTGAGTGGGGCGAACGACTTCGACTTCCGCCGTCCCGGAAACGATGACCGGAAATCCAAGCTCTCGATTCGTCAACTCATCGCACGAGCGTCCAAACAGGCGTTCAGCGGCCGGATTCGCAAAGCGAATGATGCCGTCGCGGTTGACGATGACGACGCCATCCGCCATCTGATCGACGATCGATCTGAGGCGTGTCTCTTCCACGCGATCTGTCGGCCCGTGGTCCTCGAGTGATGGTTGATTCACCGCCGTCTCCGCGCCGGCCCTGTCTCGACTGGTAGTCAAAGAGCGTGCCCCGGATGGTCCAGAAGATGCGTCCGCCAGCCTGCGCCGGAGGCCCATCGGGCCGCGCGGGCCGCGATATCACGAGCCAGTCGGACCGGAGAGCATCGCCGTTGACCTATCTTCTCAAACTGTACGTCGCCGGGAAGGGCGCGCGCGCCGAGGCGGCGATCGCGAATCTGCGCCACCTCTGCGCAACCGAATTGCGCGACCAGTATGAGCTCGAGGTCATCGACATCATCGAGCGTCCCGAACTGGCCGAGGAGGCGAAGATCCTCGCGACGCCGACGCTCATCAAGCAGCTTCCGCCGCCGCTGCGTCGTGTGATCGGCGACCTGTCCGACAGGGAGAAGCTGCTCCTGGGCCTCGACGTCAGACCAGTCACGCCTCACTCAGCCACGAATCCCGACGCGACATGACCGACAACGGTGACGACCCACGCGTGCAGAAGCTTGCCACGGGCATCCCGAGCTTCGATCTCATCGCCAAGGGGGGCTTGCCGGAGGGACGGACGACGCTGCTCTCCGGTACCGCGGGAAGCGGCAAGACCGTTTTTGCCGTTCAGTTTCTGGCGGCGGGTATTGGCGCTGGGCAGACCGGCGTCTTCGTGACGTTCGAGGAATCGGCCGCCGACATCCGGCAGAACATGCGGAGCTTCGGCTGGGATCTGGCAGAGTGGGAGCGGACAGGGAAGTTCGCCATCGTCGATGCGTCGCCCGACCCGCACGTGGACACGGTCGAAAGTGGAAGCTTCGACCTGAGCGCGCTGCTGGCGCGAGTGCAGCACGCGGTCAAGCGCATCGACGCGAAGCGTGTCGCGCTCGACTCGCTCGGCGCCGTGTTCTCGCAGTTTTCCGATCAATCGGTGGTGCGCAAGGAGTTGTTCCGCATCGCGTGGGCGCTCAAGGGCATGGGCGTGACCGCGCTGCTCACGGCCGAGCGCACGGCGGACTACGGCCCCGTAGCACGGTTCGGCGTGGAGGAGTTCATCGCCGACAATGTGATGATTCTGCGCAACGTACTGGAGGACGAGAACCGCCGACGCACGATCGAGATTCTGAAGTTCCGTGGCACCGATCATCAGAAGGGCCAGTTTCCATTGACGATCGCGCCGGATACGGGCGTCGTGGTGATTCCCCTCTCCGGGATGCAGCTCCGCCAGAAGTCGTCTAACGTGCGCGTCTCATCCGGCAACAAGGAGCTGGATGAGATGTGCGGCGGCGGCGTGTTCAGAGATTCGGTAATCCTGGTTTCCGGAGCGACCGGCACCGGCAAGACTCTGACCGTGACGCAGTTCATGAAAGGCGGGGCCGCTGCCGGCGAGCGATGCCTCCTCCTCGCCTTCGAGGAGAGCCGCGAGCAGCTGTTCCGAAACGCGCACGGCTGGGGCGTCGACTTCGAGCAGATGGAGCGCGACGGTCTGCTCCGCGTCTCCTGCGATTATCCGGAAGTCGAGGGGCTCGAGGATCGGTTGCTGGCGATTCAACGGGCGATCGAGGAGTTCAAGCCGCAGCGCGTGGCGCTCGACAGTCTCTCGGCGCTCGAGCGCGTTGGGACGATGAAGGCCTTCCGCGAATTCCTGATCAGCCTGACGTCGTTCATCAAGCACCAGGAGATCACTGGCCTGTTCACGTCCACCACGTCCTCGCTCATGGGCGGCTCGTCGATCACCGAAGGGCACATCTCCACGCTCACCGATTCGATCATCCTCCTGCGCTACGTCGAGATGTTCGGTGAGATGAAGCGAGGAATCACCGTGCTCAAGATGCGTGGCTCGGTGCACGACAAGCGCATTCGCGAGCTGACGATCAGCGAAAAAGGGATGCAGCTCGGCCGTCCGTTCCGGAACGTGACCGGGATTCTGGCCGGGTCGCCCGTGTACGTGTCGCCGGGCGATCTGGAGCGCGCGTGGACGCGGCACGACGAGACGGCGGGCGCAGCGCCGGTGGTGACGGCCGATGCGAGCCGCCGCCGGCGCCAAAGCGACAGAGTCGATCCAGCCGGCGGTCAGTAGTCGGCGCGAGCCGTTCCGTCCGGGCGGTGGCCGATTACGGGCGCGGCGTGCCGACGCGACGCGCCACCACGCTATCGCCTACCGCAATGCTCATCAAATCTTCGCCGACCTCGAATCGCCCGGTGTAAGTCGTGCGGGTCTCAGCCACCAGGTCGGCGATGGTGGGCGGCGTGATCGTGGGATCGTAGGACGTGAATCCGATGTGTGAGTAGACGGCGAGCTTTGGTTTCACGCGAGCGAAGATCCGTCCGGCCGCCTCCGGCGACGTATGGTGCGCGAGGACCCGCTGCAGCACCTCGGACTTGGCGCGGTCGGCGGCCGCGGCCAGCGCGACTTCGTGCACGAGGAGATCGGCGCCCGCCGCGAACTGAATCAGATTCTCGCTCGGCCGCGTATCACCAGAGAGCACGACCGAGTGTCCGGCATAGTCGATCCGGTAGCCGAATGCCGGCTTGATCAGATCGCCGTGATCGACCGTGAATGCCGTGACCTTCACGCCGGCACTGTCGTACACCACGCCTTGCTCGATCTCTGTCGTGACAATCGCGGCATCGACGGCCGGAAGCCTCTCGTCTGCCGCGCGGATCTTCAGGTCGGCCTGAAACGCCACGCGCAGGGCGTCGATCATCGCCCTCGTGCCGACCGGGCCGTAGACGCGCAGCGGCTGGGTGCGGTGAGCGAACTGCGGATTCGCCAAGCGGCCCGTGAGCCAAAAATCCGGGAAACCGACGACATGATCGGAGTGGAGATGGGTGATGAACAGGGCGCTGATCTGCCCCATCGGCACGTGGATCTGCGCGAGCCGAACAGGCACGCCGCGCCCGACGTCGAACAACAGTCGCTGCGATCCTGCCTGCACGAGCGTACTGGGCCCGAGGCGGTCGGCACGGGGAACAGGCGTACCCGTACCCAGGAGAATCACCGTGATTGACGGCGTCTGCGCAGCCGCCGGAGCGGCAAGCAGCAGCCCAGCACACGCAATGAGCGTTCGGTAACGACGTTGCGGCATCGGGCGGCCAGCGCCGGCTCGTTCACCGGCCAGGATGGTGGACGTCATGTGTCGATCTCTACGGTACGGCCTTCGTTCCGGCGACGGCGCGAACGAGGTCGAGCATCATCGCCGTCCCCTTTCGAATGTTCTCGATCGAGATGCGCTCATTGTTCCCGTGCACGCCACCCTCGTCGGCTTCGGGAATCACGAATGGCGCGAAGCCGAAGCTCGCAATGCCGAGGTCACGGAACCAGTGGCTGTCGGTGAAGCCGGTCGAGACGGCCGGTGCGATGCTCGCCCCCGGATAATTCCGCCGCACCAGATCCACGATGCTGCGGTAGAGCGGGCTGTCGGTCGAGGACACGGCGGCGGTAAAGGCGATGATCGTGTCGATCGCGATCGACGGATCGTTGATCGCGCCGGCGAGCTCGCGCAGGAAGGCGGCGTGATCCTGATCTGGCAAGAGGCGGCAGTCGATCTGCGCCTCGGCGTCCGGCGGAATCACGTTGATCTTGTTGCTGGCGCGCAGCATGGTGATCGAGCAGGTGTTCCGGAGCAGCGGCGCCATTTCCGGCTCCTCGATCTGCAGCTCCGTGAGCGTATTTCGATCCGCGATCAGCTTCGAGGGATCGGTGAATCCCTCCTTCCATTTCGCCGGCTGGGCCGGCGCGATCGCGGCGAAATAGTTCTTCACGGCCGGCACGACACGCGGCGCGAACTCGTACCCCTGCAGCCGGTCGAGCGCGCGGATCAGCCGATTCACCGCCGATGCGGGAGGCGGCGTCGACCCATGGCCCGGTTTGCCGACGGACGTGAGCTTGACCCAGAACGGCGTCTTCTGGGTCACTTCGATCGCGAAGTGAATCTTCCCGTCCTCGCTGATCGAGCCGTCGCCGCCTTCGTTCAGCAGCAGTGCCGCGCCCTTGAACGCCTCGGGATGGTGCTTCACCACCCAGCCGGCGCCGAAGTTGCCGCCCGCCTCTTCGTCCGCCGTCGCCATGAAGATCACGTCGCGGTCGAGCGGCACCTTGGCGCGATGCAGCGCCAAAAACGCCTCGAGCTCGACGACGCCCAGCGTCTTGGTGTCGAGCGCGCCGCGGCCGGCGATCAGGCTGTCCTTGCCCGCCGTCACGGTCGCCGCGGCCAACGGGTCGGTGCTCCAGTACTTCGCGTCGGCCGGGACGGCGTCCATGTGGTGCAACAGGACGAGCGCGGGCAGGCTGCCGCCCTTGAGACGCGCCCAGATGTTGCCCCGGCCGGGCGCCGATGACGCCGTATCGAACGGAATCCCTTCCTGCGCGAAGATGCGCGCGAACCAGCGCATCGTCTCGACTTCGTTCCCGGGCGGGTTCGTCGTGTTGATGCGCAGATACTCGCGCGTGCGGCGAACAGCCTCGTCCTGAAGCCTGGCGACGTCGGACGACTGCTGGGCGCCGCTCGCACGGGCAAAAAACGTCATCGCTGCCGCACACAGCAGCGCGCCCGAGAGTGTGTGGTTTCGGATCATCTCTTCCTGGGTTGGATGGCCGAGCGACACGATCATACCGGCGCCGGCAGACGATTGCCAGCATCGACCTGCCCTCCCGCCGCCTCTGTTTCCGCCGTTACCTTGAAGCCATCTCCACTGCCGGACCGTCGTCGTGCTTGCCTATCTCAACGGCCAATTCGTACCGCGAGCCACCGCCTCGATTCCAGTCGAAGATCGTGGGTTCATCTTCGGCGACGGTGTGTACGAGGTGTGGCGCGTCGTCGCCGGCAGACTGTTCGAGAACGAGCGCCACCTGGCGCGCCTTCAATCAGGGCTGCGCGAGCTCCGCATCCCGACGCCCGAGATCGCCGATCGCGCCGCGCTCGACTCCGTCGCGGGCCGACTGCTCGCCGAATCCGGTCTGCTCGACGGCGAAGCGACGTTCTACGTCGAGATTACGCGCGGCGTGGCGCCCCGCACGCATCAGTTCCCGCCTGAAGGCACGCGGCCGACGGTCTTTGCGATGGTGAATCGCTTCACGCCGGCGGACGCGGTGCGCGCGCGCGGCGCGACCTGCATCACCGTGCCCGATATTCGCTGGGCGCGCTGCGACATCAAGACGATCCAGTTGCTGCCCAACATCCTGGCCAAACAAGCGGCTGCCGAGCGGGGTGCAATCGATGCGCTCATGATCCGTGATGGCGTCGTGACCGAGAGCTCTCACGCCAACGTCATGGCCGTGATCGACGGGGTCGTCCGAACGCATCCGACCGATCATCGCATCCTCGCAGGCGTGACGCGGGCCGTGGTCCTCGAGATCGCCCGCGACCTCGGCATCCCCATCCGCGAGGAGCCGTTCGCCGAGGTCGACATCGCGCGCTGCGACGAACTGTTCCTCGCCGGCACGACGACCGACGTGATGCCGATCGTCCGCGTGAACGACGTCGTGATCGCTGGCGGCACGCCAGGTCCCGTCGCGACGCGCCTGCACGCCGAGTTGCGCGCGCGGCTCGACGCCAAGCCCGCGGCCGAGCGAAGCACGGCGCGCGCGATGGCCTCTTCGTAGACCATCCGGGCCGGGGCGACCATTCTCGAGCTGCTGCAGATCGCGACGCGGCATCCCCAGGCGGCCGCAGCCCTCGAGCGGCTATGGGCGTACGTCACCCTTGCCGCGACGGGGATCGTGACTGAGGAGGCGACACCGCTCATCGGCGGTCTGGCCGCTCACGACGGCTACCTGCACCTGTCCGCGGTCATGGTCTGGGTGGCAGGCGGAACGTGGATCGCCGATCTGGGGTTGTATCACATTGGCCGGTGGCGCGGCCGCTGGGCACGCCGGCGCTGGCCGCGCCTGCGAACTTGGATGATCCGCACCTTCAAGGTCGTGCGCCGGCATCCCTGGCGCGCGTCCATGGCGGTGCGTTGGGCATACGGCCTGCGGCTCACGCTGCCGATCGCCTGCGGCGCGGCGCGAGTACCGCTTCTGATCTACGTGATCGGCAGCGCCATCAGTTGTGCCACGTGGTCGGTGGCGTTCACGTTACTCGGCTGGGCATTTGGCCGGACGACGCTCTTCGTGCTCGGCCACGTGCGCCGCTATGAGAACTTTTTGGTGGTGTTGATCGTTGTCGTATTGGCAATCGCGTTCTGGATCATGCGCCGACGCCACGTCGAGGACGAGGTCGTGGAAGTGCTGGCGTCGGGCGACACGGCCGAGATGCCGACTCCCCAGAACGCCGAAGAGACTCTACCGTGAAGGAACCGAACGGAGGTTGGTGTATGATCCGCAATGTCGTGCGCGGCCTTGCCGCAACCGGTGTGATCGCTGCCGCGATGATGATTCCCACCCAGGCGTTCGCCTCGCCGCCCAAGACCGAGACGGTCGTCTTTGCCGGCGGCTGCTTCTGGGGCGTCCAGGCGGTGTTCCAACACGTGAAAGGCGTGATCAGCGCGACCTCCGGGTACGCAGGCGGCACCGTCGACAAGCCTGGCTACGAGGAAGTGAGCACCGGCCGAACGGGCCACGCCGAGTCGGTCCGCGTCGTGTTCGATCCGTCGAAGGTCACGTTCGCCGATCTGATGCGCGTCTTCTTCTCGGTCGCGCACGATCCCACGGAGCTCAACCGGCAAGGGCCAGACGTCGGCACCCAGTACCGCTCGGCGATCTTCTACATGACCGATGATCAGCGTGACATGGCCGAGGCGTACATCGCGCAGCTCAACATGTCGCACCTGTATCGGAAAAAGATCGTCACGCAGGTGCAGAAGCTGAACGGGTTCTACCGCGCCGAAGACTACCACCAGGATTACGCGACCCTGCATCCCACGCAGCCGTACATCGCGATCAACGATCTACCAAAGATCGCTGACCTGAAGAAGGCGTTTCCGACGTTCTATACGGACAAGCTCGCGGCGCACGAGTGAGGGGACGCGGGGGCGGGTCGTCGCGGCGAAACCCATTGCGGATGCCGCGCGACCCGTGCCACGTACCGCTCGGCTCGAGGATCGTCACTGGACCGTAATGCGCGTCGCGGCCACGGTTCCCGAGATCTCTTGCAGCACGGTTCCCGTGCCAAGGACATCTGTCGGCGCGTAGATCTTGAAGTCCCAGGTGCCGCCGTAGGTCATGCCGTCGGGCGCGACTCGAACGATTTCGTCTTCCGTAAAGATGGCGGCCATCGTCCCCTCCGGACTCCACATCACGCCCGTGTGGTGCAGCTTGACGCTGCCGTTGGCCGTGTGCTTCCACACTCCCATACAGATGTTCCCGCCG
>DATISA010000183.1:0-10448 GCA_035469245.1 Gemmatimonadaceae bacterium | reverse complement strand
ATGCAGTTCAGCGTCACCAAGATGGAAGCGGAGGGCGACGGCCTCCGTCGCAAGGCGCTCGAGATCACGCGCATGCGACTCGATGCGGACGGGCTGCTGCGTCCGGAACGCAAACGAGCGCTCCCACGCTTTCCGCGCGTGATCGCCATCGTCACGAGCCCCGACGGCGCCGCGCTGCACGACATCGTCGCCGTCACGCGGCGCCGCGCCGCCAACGTGCGACTCGTCGTCGTGCCAGCGGCGGTGCAGGGCGACACGGCGCCCGAGGAGCTGTGCTTCGCGCTCGACCAGGTAAACCGGTGGGGCGGAGCGGACGTCGTGATCGTCGGCCGCGGCGGCGGCTCGCGCGAAGATCTCTGGGCGTTCAACGACGAGCGCGTCGCGCGCGCCGTGGCGGCGTCCAACGCGCCGACCATCTCGGCGGTGGGGCACGAAATTGATTTTTCGATGTGCGACCTCGTCGCTGATTGTCGCGCCGCCACGCCGTCGGCCGCGGCGGAGGCCGCGACGAGATCGCGCGCCGAGTTCACGGAAGAACTGCGCACCCTTGCGCTGCGGGCCGGCAACTCGGTTCGCGCGCTCGCGCGCGAGCGGCGAGATCGGCTGCGACACGCCGTGCGTGATCTCGTGACCGCGAGCAGCGCGACGGTGGCGTTCAGGCGCACCGCGCTGCAGTCCGTGGCTGCAAGACTGCACACACTGAGTCCGGTCGCGACGTTGGCTCGTGGCTACGCGGTGCCCCGCGACTCGAGCGGGAAGACGCTTGGCTCCGTTGCCGCGTTCACCGACGACTTACGCTTCGACCTCGTCGTGCGCGACGGAGTCGTGCCGTCACGGGTGGATCGAGCACGGGAGACGAAGCCGTGACGTTCGAGCAGCGAGTGGCGCGACTCGAGGAGATCGCCGAAGAGCTCGAGCAGGACAACATCGACCTGGCGCATGCCCTCGAGTTGTTTGACGAGGGTGTCGAGCATCTTCGCGCGGCCGCTGGCGATCTGGCCAATGCCGAAGCCCGCGTGCAGCGACTCATCGAACGCGCGGACGGCACGTTTGATGTCGTCGACACGCGTGATTAGCCGGGAGGCGGTCGACTGGTCCGCCGATCGCGCCGCCATTGACCACGCCCTCGCCGATCTCTGCGACACATTCGCCCCGCGCCTCGCCGAGCCAATCGCAAGCGCCGTCCGCTACGCGCTACTCGGGAGTGGTAAGCGACTCCGTGGACTCCTCGTCCTGGCCGCCTACCGCGCGGCCGGCGGCGATGGCGACGCGACCGGACTCGCCGCCGCGGTCGAAGTCGTTCATTCGTACTCGCTCGTGCACGACGACCTCCCGTGCATGGACGACGACGACGTTCGCCGTGGCCGGCCAACCACGCATCGTGCTTTTGGCGTGCGCACCGCGACGGTGGCCGGCGTCTCGATGGTGCCACTCGCCGCCGCGGCGGCGCTCGACGCGTGTTTGGGCCTCGGCCTCTCGCCCGAGACCGGCGGGCGCGTCGTCGGAGAGTTGATGCGCGCTTCCGGCGCGGGCGGCATGGTCGGCGGACAGCTGCTCGATCTCGAGGGCGAAGGAAGACCGCTCGGCATTGCGGAGCTCGAGCACATCCACCGTGGCAAGACCGGTGCGCTCATCCGGGCCGCCGCGGTTGTGGGCGGCATTGCCGCGCGAGCCAGCGAGTCGCGGCTGGCGGCGCTCGCCACGTTCGGGGCCACGATCGGCTTGGCATTTCAGATCGCCGACGACGTGTTGGACGTGACGGCGACGACGGATCGCCTTGGGAAGACGGCGGGGCGCGACCGCGACCTGCAAAAGAGTACGTATCCCGTGCTCCTCGGCGTCGAGGCCGCGGCGGAACGCGCCCGGTCGCTCGTGGCTGAAGGGCGCGGCGCGCTCGAGTCGGCCGGCCTCCTCTCGCCTGAGCTCGAGGCGCTGGCGACCTTCGCCGTCGAACGGGAATGGTGACGCCACGCCCCGGCCCCCGCCTCCCGACTATCTTACGCATTCAGGATGAGCCTTCTCGACCGCGTCAAATCGCCCGCTGATCTTCGCGGCATGTCGCACGACGAGCTCAGGAAGCTCGCCGAGGACGTGCGCGCGCGCCTGATCGACGTGTGCTCGCGAACCGGCGGCCACATCGGCGCGGGGCTCGGCGTCGTCGAGCTCACGATCGCCCTGCATTACGCCTTCGATACGCCGCGCGACCAGCTCGTGTGGGATGTGGGACACCAGGGCTACCCCCACAAGCTCCTGACCGGACGCAACGAGCGCATGGAGACGCTGCGCCAGGAAAGCGGCGTCTCGGGCTTTCTCAAGCGGACCGAGAGCGATTACGACGCGTTCGGGGCCGGCCACGCCGCCACGGCCATCTCGGCTGCTCTGGGCATTGCCGCCGGGCGCGATGTCAAAGGCGAAGACTTCAAGGTCGTCGCCATTCTTGGCGACGGCGCATTGACCTCGGGCCTCGCCTACGAAGGCTTGAACAACGCCGGCCATTCCGATCGGGACGTGGTCGTCGTGCTCAACGACAACGAGATGTCGATCGCGCCCAACGTCGGCGCGATGTCAAAGTACTTGAATTCAGTTCAGCGAAATTCGCTCTACAACCGGGTTCGCTCGGCCATCGGCGATTTCGTCGATCACGCGCCGGGTCCGCTCAGCACGCTCGTGCGGAAATGGGAGGAAAGCGTCAAGACGTTCCTCACCCCCGGCGTGCTGTTCGAGGAGCTGGGATTCCGCTATTTCGGTCCGATCGACGGTCACGACATCGACCTGCTCATCGAGACGTTCGCGGCGGTGCGCGCACTCAAGGGGCCGCGGCTCGTCCACGTCATTACGAAGAAAGGGAAGGGATTTCCCGCCGGCGAGCAAAGTCTCGAGAAATGGCACGCACTCCCGCCAGGGCACGACCCGGCGACGGGCGCACAGCGAAAACCGTCGACCGCGAACGCGGCGTACACGAAGCTGTTCGGGACCGGCCTCGTCGAGCTGGGCGCGGAGACGCGCGACCTCGTCGCGATCACCGCCGCGATGCCGAGCGGCACCGGCACGGACGCCTTCGCGAAGGCGTACCCCAATCGTTTCTTCGACGTGGGGATCGCCGAGGGGCACGCAGTCACCTTCGCGGCAGGACTGGCGACGCGCGGCGTCCGCCCCGTCGTCGCCATCTATTCGACGTTCCTGCAGCGCGCGTACGACAACATCATTCACGACGTCGCCATCCAGTCGCTCCCGGTCATTTTCTGCATGGATCGCGCGGGCCTCGTTGGCGAAGACGGCGAGACGCACATGGGCCTGTACGACATTGCGTACATGCTTGCGGTGCCGGGGATGACGGTCACCGCGCCCAAGGATGCCACCGAAATGCTCGCGCTGCTCAAAACGGCGCTCGCCCACCGGAGCGGCCCGTTCTCGATTCGCTACCCGCGCGATGCGGCGCCGGATCGGCCGCAGTCCGCCAATGCCATTCCGCCGGTGCCATACGGGACGTGGGAAGTACCCCGGCGCGGCAGCGAGTTCGCCATTTTCGCCGTCGGGACGATGGTGCGTCAGGCCCTCGCCGCGGCCGAATCGCTCGCCGCCGACGGCATCAACGTCACGGTCGTGAACTGTCGCTTCCTCAAGCCGTACGACGAGGTCACGCTCGCCGCCGTGCTCTCCGATCACAAGCACGTGCTCGTGGTGGAGGAGGGAACCGTCGTCAATGGATTTGGCGCGTTCATGTCGGCGGTGATCGGCCGACACGATCCGAACGTCCGCGTCGCGGTTCACGGCGTCCCCGACCGCATCATTCACGCGGCGCCGCGCGCGCGCCAGCTCGCGCAGTGCGGGCTCGACGCCGCCGGCATCGCCGCTCGAGTCCGCGCGCTGCACGAAAGCGAGGCGATGGCGGAGTGATCCGCCTCGGCGTCGTCGGACACCTCGGATACACGGACCTGCCGGCGGTGCTGGAGACGCTGCGCCGGCTGGCGCCCGCGCTCGGCCTGTCGCTGTCCTACGAGCATGAACTGGCCACGGCCGCCGGCGGCGACGCCCTCGATGATCCGTCGCAGCTCGACGCGCTGCTGACACTCGGCGGCGACGGAACGCTGCTCCGCGGCGCGCGCATCATCTCGCCGCATCAGGTACCGATTCTCGGAGTCAATCTCGGCCGACTCGGGTTCCTGACGTGCTGCAACGCCGACCAGCTCGAGAATGCGCTCATGCGCTTCGCGCGCCGCGACTACCTCGCCGAGTCGCGCATGGCGCTCGAGGCCCGCGTGCTCACGGCGCACGGCGTGGAGCGAAAGAAGTGGATCGCGCTCAACGACGTGGTGCTGCACAAGGGCGGATTCGCGCGCGTGGTCAACATGCGCGTCGCGGCGAATGGCGAGACGATCGCCGGCTACGCGGCCGACGGTGTCGTACTCTCCACACCGACCGGCTCGACGGCGTACAGCCTCTCGGCGGGCGGACCGGTCGTCTTTCCCACGCTGGAGACGATCGTCGTCACACCCGTCTCCGCCCACACACTGGCGATTCGCGCCGTGATTCTTCCGTCGAGCGTCGAAGTCTCGCTGCAAGCGGACGGTGCGCCCGGCGAGCTTATGGTGACCGTCGACGGCCAGGTGGGCACGATCTTCGGTCCTGGCGAAACACTCTGTGCTCGCCGAGCGACGAACGGAGTGCTCATCATCCGATTTCCCGGGACGAGCTTCTTCACCACGCTCCGGCAAAAACTCGGCTGGGGTGGTCTCATCGAGCGCGACGAATCGACCTGACGGTCGCGCGTCGCGTGGCTTGGCGGATCACCGATCCACGATCGTGACAGGAGTGTACGTCACCGGATGTTGACCGAGCTGCGCATCAAGAACTTCGCGATCATCGAATCGCTCACTCTTCCGCTGGCGCGTGGCTTCAACGTGCTGTCCGGTGAGACGGGCGCCGGCAAGTCGATCATCGTCGGCGCGCTCGGCCTGCTCCTCGGCGAGCGCGCGAACGCGGATGTGATCCGGACCGGCGCCGAGCGCGCCACGGTCGAAGGCGTGTTCGACGTATCGGACCGCGAGGAGATCCGCGCGCTGCTCGACGAGCGCGGGATCGACGTCGAAGAAGCGACCGTCGTGCTCAAACGCGAAGTGGCCACGGGCCGCGCGCGCGCCTGGATCAACGGGACGACGGTCAACGCCGGCCTGCTCGCCGAGGTTGGACGCCTGATGGTGAACCTACACGGGCAGCACGAGGCGCAGACGCTGCTCGACCCCGAGGCGCAGCGTCGCATTCTCGATGCGTTCGCGGGCGCCACGGAACAGGGCGCGGCCGTGCGCCGCGCGCACGAGGAGCTGACTGCGATCAGGCGCGAAATCGCCGATCTCGCCAAGCGCCGCGCCGAAGCGGAGCGCCGCGCCGACTATCTCCGCCACGTGGTCCGCGAGATCAGCGACGCCAAGCTGGTCGAAGGGGAAGACACGCGACTCGAGGACGAAGCGCGCCGCCTCGAGAACGCCGACGAATTGCGCGGCTTGGCCGCCGCGATAGCCGGGGCGCTCGACGGCGATGAAGACACGGTGCTGCAACGGCTCGCCGGCGTCGCGCGTTCGCTGGCGTCAATCCAGCGCATCGATCCGTCGCTCACACGGCTCCAGGAGTCGTACGACGCGGCCTATTATGGGCTGGAAGCGCTCGCGCGCGAGCTCGAGGAGTACCAGGCTTCGGTCGAGCTGGATCCGGCGCGGCTCGAGGACGTGCGACGACGCCGCGATCTCCTTTTCCGGCTCACCAAGAAGTATGGCGGCTCGCTCGCCGACGTGATCCGTGTCGGCGACGAAGCGCGCGAGGAGCTGGACCTGGTCGACACGGCGGGGCTCGACATTCGGCAGCTCGAGTCGCGCGAGCGCGAAGTCCAAGGCCGACTCGTCGAGGCGGCTGGCGCGCTCACGGAGCGTCGCGAGGCGGGCGCCGAGCGCCTGGGTCGCGCCGTCGACAAGGTGCTTCCGGAGTTGGGCATGCCCGATGGACACGTGATCGTCGCGCTCCACGCCACGAACGAGATCGGCGCGTGCGGCGCCGAAGACGTGGAGCTCCGGGTGTCGCTCAACGTCGGCCACGACGCGCGCGCGCTCGCGCGCGTCGCCTCGGGGGGCGAGCTCTCGCGCGTGATGCTCGCGCTCAAGACCATCCTCGCGCGGCTCGACCACGTGCCGACGCTCGTGTTCGACGAGGTGGACGCCGGCATCGGGGGACGCGTTGGCTTACAGGTCGGCGAGACGCTCCGGCGCGTGGCCGCGTACCATCAGGTATTCGCGATCACGCACCTCCCGCAGATCGCGGCGCGCGCCCATCACCACATTCTCGTGAGCAAAGGCGCGCGCGGCGGAGTGACGACTGCAGACGTGACCGTGCTCGCAGGCGGCGACCGCGTCGCCGAGATCGCCCGCATGCTGGGCGGCGATCCCGACAGCGCGGTCAGCCGCGCACACGCCCGTGAGCTGCTCGAGAACGCCGTCGCGCAGGCTGAGCCGGCGGTCGCCACGACCGCGCCGAAGTCGCGCAGCAAGCGGCGTTGAGCCGCCGAGCCGCCGAGCCGCCGAGCCGCGAGTGGAAGACCGACCGTGTGGCTCGAGTTGCGCGATGCCCGCTAGCGCCCGACGTAAATCCTGAGGGCGAGCTGGTCGCGGAACGCCTTCGGCGTGGGCCCGCCGGTCGCCGTGATTGTTTCCAGATGGCTGAACGAAAGCTCGAACGGGAGTCGCCCTGGCCGTGCGTCGCCGGCGACGATGCTCGAATACAGGAATCCAAATCCGATCTGGTGCGCGGTCGCGGCAGACAGTCCGAATGGCGGTGCAGGCGAAACGCTCAGCACGGCGCCGGACGAATCCGTCACCGCTGGCCCGAGCGTGTACTTGTCGGCGGCGGCGTGTGTGAAGGTGTACTGGCCAAACGCGGCGAGAAAACCTGAGATGCGCAGGCGCGGCCTGACCGACACCATCGCCAAGTTGCCGGCCGAGTACGTGCCAGGGTTGGGCAGGGTAAGCGGCAGATACGAGTTCGCCGTGTTCGCGACCCGCGACACGTCGATCGTGCCCAGTTGAACAGTGTACGACCCGACCGCGCTCCCCGAGATCCGCTTCCCGAATTGCGCGTCGGCGGCGCCGCCTACCTCGACGCCATTCTGGCCGTAGCCGGTTCCGATCTCGAAGAGCCGATTTCGATTGGCCGGCTGTCCCGTGCCAATGCGATAGGTTCCGTTCACCGCGAGCCGAAACCCGCGCCGGCTGCCCGAATCGGCGAGCGTGTTCAACACCTGAAGAGTCGCGCCCACGGACACGTCCCCAATCGACGATCGGTCGACGAGCCGCAGCGTGTCACGGCCGGCGCTCATCAGCAAACTCTGAAGCTCCGCCTGCGCGGCCGGTGCCGTGGACCCGGCTACGCTCCCGCCGACGACGTTGTCGCCGAGAAACGACTTGAATCCTTCGCTCAACCGTTTGATCTGAAAGTCGATCCCGCGTTGCACGAGTCCGCCCGCCAGCGGCACGAAGGCCTGGCCGGGATGATCGGCGTCACTGCCGTACAACTGCTCGATCGCCGACGCGAACGTTCCGCCCGATTGGACCAGCGACTGAACCTCAGCTTGTCGCGCAAGGAGCGTGCTGCAATCGGTGGTGGCCGGTGTCGCCTGGCATTGCGTGAGCTTTTGCTGCAGCGTCGTCGCCGCCAGTCGAAGCGACGACACGAGCGTCGCCGCTGCTGCGCGCCGCTGCGCGTCGAGCAGCGCGGGATTCGGTCCCACGTTGGCGAACCCCGGCTTGAGATTCAGCTGCGCGTAGCTCACCGTACGCGTCTCGACCACCGGCACGACCACGCCGAGCGTGAGCCGGCTCGTGAGCCCGTATTGCAGGATGATCGGCAGGGTGAGCACGCGCGAGTCGGCGACGGCGACGAGCTTGCCCGTCGTGAGCTGAAAGTTCGGAAGGTTGGCCAGCGTACGGATGGCCGTCTGCGCCGGAGCGAGTTGTGGAAGGGCAGCGACCCCGAGCGAATCCGCATTGAAGCCCCACGCGAGATTCCGCGTCGACGACCCCGGCAGGCCCGTTCCGAACACGGCGTCCCACCGCATCGGGCTGAATCGCATCTCGATGGCCGCTCCGTTCCTCCGCAGCGACGATGCGTCGGGAAAGAGACTGGTTGCCGACTGCGCCACCGCACGCGTCGCGACGAGACACACCAACAGGACGACGGACGATGGAAGAATTCGTCGAACCGGCAATCGCTGATCTCTCTGGACCGAAGTGTGAGCTTTGCCCCGCGGGTTCTCGCGCGGGTTATCATTCGTGCGAATCGCCATCAAAGATAAACTGGCTCCCCCCACGTGACGCTGCTTCCGCTGCCGCCAATACCCTGGCAGATCACCGGCAACCACTGGATCGCGCTGCCATGCATCCATCCAGCCGACGCGTCGATCCACGCGCTCGGGATGCTGCATCGTGGCTCGCGTTCGGCGATCGAGTTTGCCGGAGCGCCTGATTTCACGAACGGCGTTGGTCCCGCGCTGGCGCGTCCGGCGCTGGACATTGGCGGAGTACGCCATGAGCTCTCGAATGTTCCGATCGCCTGGGAACGCGCGCTGGGCTGGATTCCGACGTTCACGTGCACCGTGGGCGAGCTCCTGCTGCGCGGGACGATCTTTGCGCCCTACGGACGGGACGCCGATGTGCCCGGTGTGGTGTACGCGCTGTCGATCGAGAACCGGAGCGGCAGCGACAAGTCAGTCGGCGTGACGCTCGGCGGAGTGCTCGGCCATCGCCAGCTGCGCGTGCGAACCGCGCGGCCGTTCGAGGACTCGAGCCGCGTGTCCATTGGCGCGACGGGCGCGGTCCTGCTCGAGGGTTCATCGCTCCCGGGACTCGCGACGGTGGCGATCGAGGCCGACGCCGACGCCGAGGTCTCGACGGATGGCGCCAGCTACGCGATTCGGCGCGCCACCACCATCGCCGCCGGCGGTCGCGAACAGATCGCGTTCTACCTGGCCGTGGGACCGGAGCGCGACGGCGCCGAGGCGACGGCGCGCGTGCTGAGGCGCCGCGGCTGGCGCGAGCTCCTCGGCTCGACTCGCGACGCGTTGCAGAGCCTCGAGCAGAGCACGGGCAGCGAAGCCATCGACCGGCTGATCAACCGTAATCTCTTATTCGCGTACTTTTACGGCGTCGGCCGCGCCCTCGACGACGCGCAGTACTACCTCGTGCGCACTCGCGCTCCGTGGAACGGTCATGGCGTCACCATCCGCGACTGGGAAGCACTCATGTGGACCGCGCCGGCGGTGCAACTCGCCGACCCGCCGCTCGCCCGCGAGCTACTGTTGCGGATGTGCGAGCTGCATGGCTACGCGCCCGGCCGCGGTGTCCACTATCTGGACGGCACGCTGTTCGAGCCCGGCTTCGCGCTCGAGGGCGTGGCGAGCTACCCACTCGCGACCGAACGTTACATCCGCGACACGGGTGACGATCGGATCGTGGACGAACCTATTCTGGCCGACACGCTCTATCTCGCCGCCGACGATCTCGACGCGCGGCGTGACAAGCGCGTTCCGCTGTACACGACGGAAGTGAGCCCGTCCGGCGTTCCCGTGGCACAGCCGTTCACGCTGCACGCCAACGCTGCCGCCGCCCAGGCGCTCGACGTGCTCCGGCGCACCCTCGACGAAGAGACGGCACGCGAGCTTGAGGATCCGGACGCGGTCCGCGCCGCGATCAACCGCCATTTCGTCGTCGACGCATCGGGCAAATCCACCTACGCCTCGGCGATCGACCTCGCCGGCACCTCGTCGACGATCGACGACCCGTCGGCGTCGATGTTCTGGCTCCCGATGTACGAGGCGGTATCGCGGCAGGACTCGACGTATCGCCGTACCGTGAAGCACATCGAGCTGACGCCGCAATCGCTGACGCAGCAGTGCGCGCGGCTCATGGGGCCGGATGCTGGTGCGGTACTCGAGTGGTTGCGCCGCGCGCCACTCGACGCCGGCTGCGCCGCGGAGGTCGTCGACGGCGACGGGCGAGCGAGCGCCAACGGCGGCGATGCCTCGCTCTCGGGCCTGCTCGCCTGGTCGGCGTGGTACGCGGTGAACGCGCTCGGCGAGCGGCCGTAGCGGCGGGGGCGGGCGGCGGGCGGCGGGCGGCGGGCGGCGGACCTCTGCAACACGCCTCGGCGTCTGGATATATTCCGCGTCACGCGGGAATAGCTCAGTTGGTAGAGCACAACCTTGCCAAGGTTGGGGTCGCGGGTTCGAGTCCCGTTTCCCGCTCTCACACGGAACGGGGCTGGCGATCGGGAAGAGCAGTGCCCGATCCCGGCCTTTGTCGTTCGCAGGCGGTCGTCGCAAGTGCCCGGATGGCGAAACGGGTAGACGCGAGGGACTTAAAATCCCTTTCCCGCAAGGGAGTCCCAGTTCGAGTCTGGGTCCGGGCATG
>DATISA010000182.1:0-7061 GCA_035469245.1 Gemmatimonadaceae bacterium | reverse complement strand
AGCGGCCGCGTCGTTGCGCTCGACCGGTCGATGAACATGGTGCAACTGGCGTCCTCGACGCTGGTGCCCTTTCGCGAGCACGCCGACGTCGTGCTCGCCGACCTGGTCGCGCTGCCGTTCGTGGGCGCGTTCGACGTCGTGTTCAGCACCGCGACCTTCCACTGGGTTCTCGATCACGATCGTCTGTTCGCGAATCTGTTTCGAGCCTTGAAGCCGGGCGGCAGGCTGCACGCGCAATGCGGCGGCGGGCAAAATCTCGCGCGGCTTCACGAACGCGCCGTGGCGCTGGCTCGTTCGTCGCAATTCGCGTCCGACTTCGCGGAATGGACCGATCCGTGGAACTACTCGAGCGCGACGGATGCGCGCGTCCGACTCGCGAACGCCGGATTCGTCGGCGTGCGGACATGGCTCGAGGAGGCCCCCGCAAGCTTCGAGGATGCCGAGTCGTTTCGAGTTTTCATAAGAACCGTCGTGCTTCGGTCGATCCTCGCTCCGATTGGCGACGAGCAGCGACGCGCCGCATTCCTCGATCACGTCGTCGACGCTGCCGCTCGGGACGATCCGCCCTACACGCTCGACTACTGGCGACTCAACATCACGGCTCGGCGGGCCTGACCTGGCCCTTCAACGCGAGCTCGAGGCCCTTGAGCCGTTCGCGGCTCACCGGAACTCGCTGACCCGTCGACAGGAGCGCGCTCCACGAGTAGGGCGATTCGTTTCGAATCTCTCGAATGAGCCCGAGCCGAACGAGCGCCGATCGGTGCGTCCGGTGAAAGCATCCGGGATCGAGCGCGGCCTCGAGGCGCGAGAGCCGCTCGCGCAGAAGCCGCGAACGTCCATGGCTGTGGATGCGCACGTAGTACGTGTCGCCCTCGATCCATTCAATGTCCTCGACTGGCAGCACGATTTGGCGGCCGCGTTCCGGGATGACAATCTGCTCGAGGTATCGTGGGGCCGGAGCCGGCGCAAGCTCCGCCGGCTCGAGCTCCGCCCGCAACGCACGCGTCTCGGCGATGCGGCGCGAGGCGCGCTCGATGGACACCAGCAATCGTTCGCGGGACACCGGCTTGACGAGGAAATCGGTCGCCTCGGCCTCGAAGGCGCGAACCGCGTGTTCGTCGTACGCCGTCACGAAGATCACCGCGGGCGGCGTGGCCTCGGGTTCCAATCGTTCGAGCATCGCGAAGCCGTCGAGCACGGGCATGGCGATGTCCAGCAACAGAATGTCCGGCCGGTCGCGGCGGATCACGTCGAGTGCCTCGACGCCGTTTTCGCAGACGGCCGTCACTATGAGATTCCTCATCGACAGTGCCACCAACGCCTGTCGCAAGCCTTCTCTCGCCAGCGGCTCGTCGTCGACGATGACGGCGTGAAGGATTGGGCTGCTCGAATCGTTCATGAAGTTGACGCTATCTCGGACAGAGGGACTTCGATCATGACGCGAGTGCCGCGAACTTGCTCGAGTGGCTCGAGCCGGAGCGCGGCCGAGGTCCCGTACAATCTCTCCAATCGCTCCCGCGTGCTAGTCAGTCCGATTCCCTCGGGTGTCGAGACGGCCATCGTCGGTCCGTCGTTCTCGATTACGAGACGAACCCTGTCCGCCACCTGCCGAGCGCGAATGCGCACCCAGCCTCCCTCCAACATCTTCTCGACGCCGTGCTCCACGGCGTTCTCGACGAGCGGTTGCAGCAGGAGCTGCGGAATCGCGGCGTGCGCGAGCGACGGATCGCGATCGATTTCGAACCGCAGCCGATCGCCGAAGCGCGCCTGCTGCACCGCCAGGTAGGCGCGTGCGAACTCCAGCTCTTCATCCAGGGGCACCGTGGCGCGGCGTTCGTCGAGGACATAGCGCAGCAGGTCGGTGAGCCCGGAGATCATCGCGCCGGCTTGCTCGAACTTGCCGCCAGCGACGAGCGCCCGCACGCCGCTCAGCGCATTGAATAGAAAATGGGGATTCAGTCGCGCGCGCAGAGCGCCCAGGCGACTCTCGACCATCTCGCCTCGCAGCGCGGCCTTCTGCATGACTACCTGCCGCCGATTGGCTGCGATGTCGGATGCGTGTCCCAGGCTGACGATCGTCAGGTACGCGAGGAGATCGAGCGGCAGATACATCGTGAACGCCGCGTACACCAGATCGTGCCATTCCGGATACAACGGCACGTTGGGAATGAGCAGCAGGCGGCCGATGCTGGCAACGGCGATCGCGTGTACCACGGCGAGCGCTCCGACGACGAGCGCATGCACGCCGACATCAGCGACGGATAGTGACAATTCCGACGCCCCGTCGGCGCCAACCGCGCTTCGCTGTTCGAGGATGAGCGGCGTCAGCCCGATCCAGCCGAGCAGCGTCATGATCTGCCATACCATCGCGATCCACAGCGGGGCCCGGGCGTGGCCCGCTGCCAGTACCGCCTGGATCAGCGGAACGCCGACGGCGGCAAGGGCCGAAAGGGCAACGCCGAGCAGAACGCGCCGATCGAGCGGCCGCCGGTACCATGGCAAATTGGCTCGACGCTCGCTGGGCTCGAGTCTCGCCGCCGCGATGTCGAGCAAGCGGCCTGCGAGCTGGCCGCCTCCGGCGGCTATCGACGCCGGAACAAGCAGGAACAGCATCGCCGGATTCCACGAGTGTGCCGCCACGACGAAGGAGATGCACAGCGGCACCAGAGACGCTCCAGCGACGAGCGCCACCGGCGCTCGACCAGGAAGCGTCATGCCGAAATCGAGGAGCATGAGCAGCAAGAGCGTGCTCTGCGTCTCACTCGCCCTTCGGTCGAACAAGGCAACGGCCGTTCCGCCCGCCGCCGACAGCGCGGCCCATGTCGCGAGCTCCGGGAATGATCGCGTGCGCATGAACGCACGATAGGCAGATCTCCGTGGACGGCCATCCGCCCTGCAACGAACGTCCGTGTTCGTGCAACGATCATGTTAGCTTTGCGGTCGTGCCCACCCAGCCCCCCGGCTCCCGACCTTCTCGCCGAGCCGCGTATGTCTCCATCGCGATCGGCGTATTCGGCGTTGCGTGGTCGGCGATTCTGGTGCGGTGGTCGGGCGTGTCGGGGCTCGTCTCGGCGTTCTACCGTTTGACGTTCGCGACCATCGCATTCCTGCCGTGGCGCGTCGTCGTGCACGATCGAACGCCCATCGCAAAGGGCGGATCACACCGTGCCGCAATCATCGCCGGAATCCTCTTTGCCGCGGACCTGGCGTTCTTCAACAGCGCCGTGATGATGACGAGCGCCGCCAACGCCGCACTCCTCGGCGTGAATGCGCCGATCTTCGTCGGATTCGGCGGCTGGATTCTGTTCAAGCAACGCCCGCACGCGAGATTCTGGATCGGGTTCGCCCTCGCGTTCGTCGGCCTCGCCGCGATCGTCGGCGCCGATGTGCTCGTGCATCCCAAGCTCGGCCTCGGCGACTTGTTCGCCGTACTCGGCGCGCTCTGCTACGGCTTGTATCTGCTCTACGTGCAGCGCAGCCGAGCAGGCATGGACACGCTCACCTTTGGAGTGTGGTCGGCCGGTGTGGGAGCGCTATGTCTGCTGCCGGTCTGTCTCATAGCGCGCCAACCGCTCGCCGGGTTCGGATGGCGCTCATGGGCATCGCTCGTCGCGCTCGCCCTGGCGTCCCAGGTCATGGGGCAGCAACTCGTGGCGCACGCGCTCGGTCGCATTCCCGCCACCGTATCCTCGATCATACTTCTCGCCCAGGCGCCGATCACCGCACTCCTCGCCTGGCCGCTGTTGGGCGAGCCACTTCGCGGGATTCAGATTCTCGGCGGCGCGTTCGTGCTGGCGGGGATCGTGGTCGTGAATTTCGACCGCCTCAATGTGCGCCCTAAAGCAGTGTCCCGCGAAGCACCAGCCACGCCACGCTGAAGTAGATCACCAGCCCCGTGACGTCGACGAGCGTGGCAACGAACGGCGCCGACGCGCTCGCCGGGTCGAAGCCGAGCCGGCGGAGCACGAACGGCAGCATCGATCCAGCGAGCGAGCCGAACGCCACGATTCCGATCAGTGCCAGCCCCACCGTGAGTGCGACCATCGAGTGATGTACGCCGTAGTCGTAAATGCCCAACCGCTGCCAGAGGAGGATGCGGCCGAATCCGATGATCCCGAGGATGGCGCCGAGCACCAAACCGGTCGGGAGCTCCCGCACTGCGATCCGCCACCAGTCGCGCAGGCGAATTTCTCCAAGCGCGAGCGCTCGAATGATCAGCGACGTTGCCTGCGATCCGGAATTGCCGCCCGAGCTCATTACGAGCGGGATGAACATCGCGAGCAATGCCGCGCGCTCGATCTCGCCCTCGAAATGCTGCATGGCCGTCGCAGTGAGCATCTCCGACAGAAAGAGCGCGCACAGCCACGGCGCGCGCTTTCGAATCATCCGCCCCAACCCGATCTCCATGTACGGAGCGTCGAGCGCCTCCATGCCGCCGAACTTCTGCACGTCCTCGGTCTGCTCGTGAACGATCGCGTCGATGACATCGTCGACCGTCACGATCCCGAGGACGTGGCTGGCTTCATCGACGACCGGGATGGCGAGCAGATTGTATTTGGCGATTACTCGCGCCACCTCCTCGCGGTCTGTGCGCGGGGCGAGCGTAATCGGGGCGCGACGGTCGCCGGCATCGCGAACGTTCGCGTTGCGGTCGGCGAGCATGAGCTGGCGGAGTGACACAACGCCCACGAGTCGCTCGTCGTCGTCGACGACGTACACGACGTACACCGTCTCCTTTGATCGGGCGACTCGAGTGATGTAGTCCAGCGTCTGGCCGACGCTCCAGTCCAGCGGGACGGTGAGCACCTCCGTAGTCATGATTCCGCCGGCGGTGTCTGGCGGATATCGGAGCAACAACGTCAGCGCGCTCTGCGTTTCCTCGTCGAGGCGAGCCAGCAACCGCTCGCGGTCGGCCTCACCAAGTTCGCGGAACACATCGGCCCGCTGGTCGGCAGACATCGCCTCGACGAGTGCGACGGCCGCGTCGGTGTCCATGATCTGCACCAACTCGTATCGACGATCCAACTCGGGCTCGTCGAAGACCTGTACGGCCAGGTCGAACGGCAACGCGGCCAGGACCTTCGCTGCGCCGCCCGGCGGAAGGTCCCCCAATGCCTCGGCGACGTCCGCGGCGCGCATGCCGGCGAGGGTTTCGGCCAGCTCGGCGGGATCGCCGTGAAGGAGATAGAGAAGTTCGGGCGCGGGCATTGGTCGGGAGCAGGTTACGGTGAAAGACCGAGACGCATGAAACTAGTACGCGGCTGGTCCCCCGCTCCACCGCACCAACGGCTCGCGCTGCGGCCGACGCAGCGCGAGTGGGCCCGGTCTAGTCTGTCACCGCCATCGCGATCGGGTTGCTCAGATACACCGTGCGCGTCTCGCTGCGAAAGTGCAGCACGCGCCAGAACCAGCTCTCGTCGCGCGGCTCGCCGCCGTGCTCCATCAAATAGCGAGCGACCCGATAGGCGTCGTCGGGGTCCATGCGAAGACATCCATGCGACGCTTCCTCGCCGAGCGACTCGACGGCGCTCGTGCCGTGGATGTAGTAGTCCGGCTCCTTGAAGAAGACCTTCACGAGCTTCATCGGGTTGTCTTTCGCGCCGGGCGGCTGCGGCTTCTTGTCTTTGGCCCAGTTCGCGTCCGGCGGAATCCAGGCCGGATTCCAGACGATCTTTCGAATCGTGTAATTGCCGCGCGGCGTGGGCTTGCTGCCGGTGCCGATGGCGACGGGGTAAGACTCGACCTCGGTGCTGCCTTGGTAGATCGACAGTCGACGGGCGCTCAGGTCGGCGACCACGTGAATGGGCGGATCATCGAATCCGGGCGCGAAAGACGTCCATTCGCGGCTGCTCCTGGCCTGGCCGGCGACGAGTGCCAGCGAAACCGCGGCCAACGGAGCCGTAAGCGTGTGTCTCATAATGTGCAGGCGAAAAGCAAGCCACGTTCCAGTCAGACGGGCCCGTGTTGTGCGCGGGTGGGCAACATGCGCCTGTCACTGTTGGTCAATCGGATGGGGCCAGGCGAGCGCCTGGTCGAGCGCGGCGAACGGCAGTGGACGCTGCGCGAGATGGACGCCCGCAAGGTCCCCGGCGCGCGCGCGGCGACGTGCCTCATCTGTGAATCGACCGACGTGATTCGGCGGTTCTGGCGCTACCCCCGCGACTGGCGATCGCTACAGGACGACGACCTGGTGGCGCTCTGTGAGGCCACGCCGCGCTGAGCGGGCTGGGCCGCTTAGCGCTTGGCGACCGTGTGCAGCGCGAACATCGCGCCCTGCGGGTCGACGCCCTGGACAATCCAATCGCCGCCCGGCACCTCCATCGGTCCGTTGATCACCATTCCGCCAATCTGAGCGATCGTATCCGCGGCCGCTTTCACGTCATCGACCCGGATGTACGACACCCAGTTCGGCGGCGGCATGTCGGGCGCGCGGTTGAACATTCCGCCGTACGTCTGGCCGCGTTGGCCGAACATGTGGTAGACGCCCATCTCACCCATGTCGAACTCACCCGTCTTTTCCCACTGAAAGAGCGGGCGGTAGAAATCGAACGCGGCCTTGCAGTCGGTCGTCATGAGCTCGTGCCACGAGAAATCGCCGCGGGTCGGCGTCCCGGCAGTCAGCCGCGGAGCGAGCTCGGGCTCGTACATGCCAATCAACGCGCCCTGCGGGTCGGAGATCACCGCCCAGCATCCGACGTTTGGCACCTCGCGCGGCCCCATGCGCAGCTTGCCGCCCAGGCTCGTCGCCTGCCGCGAACAGGCATCCACGTCGTAGACACAGACGTAGGGCATCCATTGCGCCCGGCCATCGCCCGCGATGGGGTGCCGGTCGAGCGCCTCGACCCCGGCATGCGCCTCGTTCCCGGCCAGCATCAGCGTGTAGTGATCAGAATACTCTGATGGCTGCGTCGTCCACGCCGCGATCCGCGAGTAGAACGATGCCGCGGCGTTTGGATCGGTGGTCGCCAGATCGTGCCAGGCGAAACGGCCTTGAGTGTTGGACATGAGCCGCGAGGCGTTGAGGGTTAAACCTCGAACCAGTTCCGGGCCGCCACGAAACG
>DATISA010000181.1:0-12090 GCA_035469245.1 Gemmatimonadaceae bacterium | reverse complement strand
CGACTCCGGCGATGGCGAGCGCCGCGGGCACGAGCCAGGTCATCATTCCTTGCCCGCCGGTCGCGTGATCCTGCGAACGGCGTGCGCCGCGGGCTCGTCGGTCACGACTTCCGTATATGCGGCGCCGCCGGAGCGGACCTGACGCGCCACCTCGGCGCGCCACTCGCCGAACGCTTCGTCGTAGGCACGGCGCGTCGCCTCGGTGAGCAGCCGCTCGACCGACGGATCCTCCGGATCAGCGGCGAGCAGCGTACGGCGTGGCAGATCCAACTCTTCGCGAGCCACGATGTGGATGACGTGTGCCTCGCCACCGCCCGCGACATGGGCTCGAACTTCACGCAGTACGTCGTCCGCGTCGCCAAGGAGATCGCTGATGATGGCGATGCGCGCGCTGCGCGCGGCGCGAACGAGTGGCGCCAGCGGCGCGCCGCCTCCGACTTCGGCGTCCGCGACGACGCGAGCGATCTCGTCGACCACACTGCGACGCGTGCGTGGCGCTACCACGCGAGTTTCGCCATGCCGGTCCGCGAGGACGATTCCGATCGGATCGCCGCCCGCCTGCGCGACGGCCGCGAGTCCCACCGCGATCTCCCGCGCGCGATGCCACTTGGCGTGCGTCGCCAGCGGGAACGCCATCGACGCGGATGAGTCGAGCACAATGGTCGTGGGCAGAACGGCGCGATCGGTGGCGAGACGGATGTACGCGCGGTCGGATCGGGCGAGCAATCGCCAGTCGATGCGCCGCGGGTCGTCGCCCTGGCGGTACAGCCGGTACTCGGCGAACTCCGTCGACGTGCCGCGCATCCGGGAATGGTGTGTGCCGGCGAGTCCGCCGGACACGACTCGTCGCGTCGGCCACTGCACGCCTCGCACCGCGTCGAGGAGCGGCCCGTACGACGGCCCGCTCATCTCACACGCGAATGTCGCTGCGCGGCGGCTCGACGCGCGCGAGCAGATCCTCGATGATCCGCTCCACGCCGATCCGTTCCGCTTCGGCGGCGAAGTTGGGGAGCACGCGATGACGCAGCACCGGCAGCGCGACTCGCCGGATGTCGTCGGGCGACACGGCCAATCGTCCGCGTAGAAGAGCGTGCGCCTTGGCGCCGAGAATGAGCGACTGGCCGGCGCGAGGGCCGGCGCCCCACCGCACGTACTCGCGCACCAGCTCCGGCGCGCGCCCGTCGTCGGGACGCGTGGCACGCACCAGCGAAGCCGCGTATCGGAGCACCGAGTCTCCCGCGGCGATCTCGCGCGTGAAATGCTGCAGGTGGAGGAGCTCGGCGGCGCCGAGGATGGATTCGAGCGTCTCGGCCGGGGCCCCCGTGGTGCTGCGCAGGATCGTCACTTCATCGGCCTCGCTCGGGTAGCTCACTCGAATGTCGAACAGAAAACGGTCGAGCTGCGCTTCGGGCAGCGGATACGTGCCTTCCTGCTCGATCGGATTCTGCGTCGCGAGCACGAAGAACGGTTCGGGCAGTCGCATGGTGTCACCGCTCGCCGTGACGCTATGCTCCTGCATCGCCTCGAGCAGCGCCGCCTGGGTGCGCGGTGGCGCGCGATTGATCTCGTCGGCGAGCACGATGTTGGCGAAGATCGGGCCGCGCACGAACCGAAAGCTGCGCGCGCCGGTGGCCGCGTCCTCTTCCAGGATCTCGGTGCCGGTGATGTCGCTCGGCACGAGATCGGGCGTGAACTGAATGCGGTGGAACTCGAGCCGCACGGATTCGGCCAGCGAACGCACCATGAGCGTTTTCGCAAGACCGGGCACGCCGACGAGCAGCGCGTGCCCGCCGGCGATGAGCGCCATCAGAATTTCGTCGAGGACGTTCTCTTGTCCGATGATCCGTCGCTGGACCTCGGCGCGCAACCGTGCGGCGGCGGAGACCAGCGCGTCGCGATCCGCCACGGCCGTACTCAGCGAACTGGGCGACGGCGCCGATGCGTCAGCAGCAGGATCGAGCCGTCCACGACGCCAGCCTCGCCAAGCGGCGCGCTCTCGTCGAGTATCTCCCAGCCCCGCAGCTTGAGCACGAAATCCTCGTGCATCTCGGCTTCGGGAAAGAGCGCCTCGAGCGCGGCGACCTTCACGGCGAGCACGGGCTGCGTCGGCTCACAGGCGATGCGCACGACGTCCCATACCTCCGGCATCTCGACGCGGATCGTGATTGCCGGTACGCCGTCCGGCGCGAGACGGATCGTGCCGCGGCGGGCGCGAAGCCCGGTGACGAACGGCGCGCTCACGCGACACCAGTCGGCGACAGCGTCGACAGAAAACGCGCGACCTGCATCTCGTAGAGGTACGTGGACGCGGTCACCTGCGTGCCGCCGTTGGCCGCCGGCCGAACCGCGATCACGATCTCTTCGCCTCCCTGACCGCGGAACGAGCAGAAGCCCGGGCCTTCCTTGTCGAGAAACGCCGCATACAGCTTGGGCCGCGTCGCAAAGAAGTACTTGGCATGCGCGAGCACCTGCTCAGGTGTCGCGTCGGTGACTGCTTCCTGCACGCTGCGGTCCGCCGAACTCATGAACGAATCCTCAATGGCAAGTCGAATCGGAAAGTCGAGCCCACGCCCGGTGTGGACGAGAGCGAAATGTCGCCATGAACGAGCCGCGCGAGGCGGCGGGCCAGGGACAGGCCGAGTCCGGAGCCGCCGTAGCCGCGCGTGGTGCTGCCGTCCACCTGGCGGAACTCGTCGAAGATCATACGGTGTGCCTCGGCGGGAATCCCGATGCCGGTGTCCTCGATCGTGTAGGCCGCGTGCTCACCGTGAATCGTAAGCAGCACGCGAATCTTGCCGTCGTGCGTGAACTTGTAGGCGTTGTCCAGCAAGGTCGTGACGGCGCGCACGATCGTGTGGCGATCGCTCTTCATTTGCGGCGGATCATCGGGCTCGACTACCTCGAGCTCGACGTTCTCGCGACGGCCCTTGGCCGCGGCGAGCGCATCGTGCAACGGTTCACGCGGATCGAACTCGGTGATGTCGAGCTCCACCAGGCCGCGCTTGAGCGCAGTGAGCTCGAGGAGGTCGGCGATGAGTGCGAGCAAGTGCTCGCTCGCGCCCTTCACCTGCTCCAGCGTGCGCTTCTGCTCGTCGCTCACGGGGCCGCCGATTCCTTCCTGCATCAGCGCGATATACCCGATCACGGCCGTGAGCGGCGTGCGTAGCTCGTGCGAGATGTTGGCGAGGAACTCGTCCTTCATCCGCCGGGCCTCGAGCACATCCATGTATTGCCGCTCGAGCTGCGTGTTCGACGACTTGAGCGCCGTGTTCGCGCGCTGGAGGTCCTGAATCAGCCGCGCTTTTTCCGCCGTCGCCGCCATCTGATCGGCGACGGTGCGCATCAGGTGGCGCGTCTCGTCGCTGATGGAGTTCGCGACGGCGAAGTAGAACGTGACGGTGCCCAGCACCGCGCCGGGAGTCTGGAGCGGCAAAGCGACGAACGAGCGAAAGCCGAGCTCGCTCGCGACCTCCTGCCAGTCCTCCATCGATTCGTCGGCGAAGACGTCCGGCACTTCGATCATCTGCCGGTCGCGCGCGGCCTGGCCGCTGGGGCCGAAGCCGATGCGCACGCGCATGTCGCCGAGAAATCGCGCGTAGCGATGCGGCCAGTTGTGGACGGCGGCGAGCCGCATGAGCTCGGAGCCTTCTTCGATCAGATAGACGCACGCGGTGCATGCGCCAACGAGCGGGCTCACCTTGTCGAGGGCGAACTGGAAGACGTCCTCGGGACGTTCCGCCGTGAGGAAGGCGTGGACGATTTCCCGCAACGCCATGAGCTCGCGCAACCCGTGATCGGATCGGTCGGCAAGGCCTGGCCCCGAGACCACGGGACCCGCGGCAGGAGTTGGAGCGGGGCTGGGTAATCTGTTGGGGACGCTTGACATCGTCATCTCGGGCTGAAGCTACGTTCTTGTCCGGAGCGGGGCCAGCCGTCAGATCATTCCAACCTACGACTCATTTCTTCTTGGGAACCGTCAAGGTACGCACTTCTACGCTATGCATCAGCACGGTCGGCGGCGTCGCGATCACCGCTGCGACCGTGTTCGCGACATCCTCTGGCGCAAGCATCCAGTCGGCGTCGGATCGTTCCGAAAAATGCGTCGCGACCGATCCGGGGTTGACGACGGACACTTTGACGCCCGAATCGCGAAGCTCGAGCATCAGCGATTCGGCAAAGCTGTTGGCCGCTGCCTTTGTGGCGGCATAGCAGGTGCCACCGACGAACGCGCTGCGGCCACTGATCGACCCGATGATAACGATGTGACCCGACTTTCGCGCGATCATCGACGGTGCGACGGCGCGCGTGACGTCGAATAACGCGGTGAAATTCAGGTTCACCATCCGCGTCCATTCATCACGGGTCAATTCCATGAACGGCTTGAGCCAGCCGACGCCCGCGTTGTTGACCAGCACCTGCGCGTCGATGTCGGAGAGGGCCGCATGGATGGCAGTCGGATCAGTGAGGTCGACGACGCGCGGGCGGCAAGCGCCGCCCCGCGACTCGATCTCCTGAGCGAGGCTCTCCAACTCGTCGTCGGATCGGGCAACGGCAACGATCTCGAAATCGCCGGCGAGACGGAGCGCGACCGCGCGGCCGATTCCGCGCGATGCGCCCGTGACGACGGCGGTCGGTAATGTCATGCTGCAATGTAGCATACCGGACGCGAGCGTTCGACTGTCAATGCGCCGCGAGGCGCTCGGCCTGTGCCCGCCGTCACAGCCGTACGATCCTGGGCTTGGCGCCGCTCGTTTGGCGGAGCGCGGCGAAAGGCGTTATCGTCGTCGCCATGAGGCTCGTGCGGAGCGCATCGAATTCGGCGGACGACCGCCCGCCGCGCATCTCGTGGCCGGTCGCCGTCGCGCTCTTTGGCGTGGCGACGGTGCTTCGCTTCGCCTACTTCTACCTGGACGATCTCACTCGGCGGATCCCCGGCACGTTCGTCCATCGGCTCATCGAGGAGACGACCGGCAACGTTGCGTCGCTGCTCTTCTTCCCCATCGCCGTGTTTGCCGAGCGTTGGTTTCCGCTCGACGCCGGCCGCTGGCGAAAGAATTGGTGGGTCCACGCCGCGGGATACGTCGTCTACTCGACATTCCATACATCGTTCATGGCCGTCAGTCGCGCGTTGCTCTTCCCGGCGCTCGGCCAGGGACCGTACGACTACGGGATCCTGAGCGTCCGCTATTTCATGGAGTCGGCGCAGGATTTCTTCAGCTACGCCGCGTTCATCGCCATTCTCACGCTGATGCGCGTGCAGCAAAAGCTCCGCGATCGTGAAATCCGCGCGGCTGTGCTGGAGCGCGACGCCGCAACCGCGCGCCTCGACGCATTGAGCGCGCGCCTTCAACCGCACTTCCTGTTCAACGCGCTCAATACCATCTCGTCGAAGGCGTACGAGGATCCCGTCGTGGCGGATGAGCTCATCGGCCGCCTCGGGGACCTGCTCCGCGAGTCGCTGCGCACCGGTGGCCGGCCAGAGATTCCGCTCGACGAGGAGCTGAAGGTGCTGGAGGCGTACCTGGCGTTCGTCGACGCACGCTTCGGCGACCGCGTTCGCTGCACGGTCGACGTCGATCCGGCGGCATCGGGGCTCGCAGTGCCCGCGTTCATCCTGCAACCGCTCGTCGAGAACGCGGTGCGACACGGCAGCTCGGTGGAGGATGGCGGCACCGACATCCGGGTGGGCATCCGCCGCACGCCCGGCGGCCTTTCGCTCACCATCGAAAACGGTTCGCCGCCCGATGCCGCCGAACCGGGCCGCATCGGCACCGGGCTCGGCGCAACGCGCGACCGGCTCGCCCTTCTCTATGGACCGGCCGCATCGCTTGCGACGTCTGCGTCCGACGGACGATTCCGCGTCGAGATCGCGATCCCGACGCGCGTCGTCGAGCCGAGCAGCGACGAGGTCGAGAAGGAGCATGCGGGCGCTCATCGTTGATGACGAAGCGCCGGCGCGCTCGAAGCTCCGCCGTCTCTTATCCGCCGCCGAAGACTTCGAGGTTGTCGGCGAGGCAAGGACCGGACGAGAAGCGGTTGCCGCGATCAAGCGCTCCCGCCCCGACGTCGTGTTTCTCGACATCCAGATGCCGGGCCTGGACGGCTTTGGCGTGCTCGAGACGATCGCCGACGATGCGCCATACGTCGTCTTCGTCACCGCCAACGACCGTCACGCGATTCGTGCATTCGAGGTCGGCGCGGTCGACTATCTGCTCAAGCCGTACACACCGCAGCGCTTCGACCAGGTGCTCGAGCGCGCGCGGGAGCGTATTTCAGCAGCCGCGCGACCGGGTAGTGCATCGCCCGCCTCGACGCGCACGCCGCTCCAGAGGCTGCTCGTGGTCGATGACGGCCGCGCCGTGTTCCTTCCCGTCGATCGAATCGATCGCGTCGAAGCCGAGCGCAATTACGTCACGCTGGTCAGCGGACCGAACCGGTATCGGTTGCGCGCGACTCTCGGCGCCGTGGCCGATCGCCTCGATCCCTCGCACTTTCTGCGTATCAACCGTTCGACGCTCGTCCGCCTCGATGCCGTCAAGACGATGCACGAGTGGTCGCACGGCGATTTCCGCGTCGTCATGCACGACGGCGCGGAGCTCGTCTGGAGCCGTCGCTACCGCGCGGCCGCCGAGCGGGTGTTCGGGCTCGACGGCTGAGCCGCTCGTCCCCGCTCAGTCCCGTTCGTCCACGCGGCGCGCCTGTCGTCCCGGAACTGTCGGTACGCGCGATCTGCATGCCTAGACTGTTCCGGCGACTCCACCAAATGCTCATGCGCAATTTCACATTCGTGTTGGCTGCCGTGGTCTTCGTGCGCGCATCCGCGGCGCAAGGGACCGGTGGCGAGTGGACCGCATACGGCCACGACGCACTCGGCAGCCGTTACTCGCCGCTCACGCAGGTTACGCGCGAGAACGTGAACAGGCTCGCCGTGGCCTGGACGTATCGAACCGGCGACACCGCCCACACGAGGCAGATGCTGAAGTTCGAGGCCACGCCGCTGATGGTCGGCGGCACGCTCTACCTCTCGACGCCGCTCGGGCGTGTGATCGCACTCGATCCGGCGACGGGCCACGCGCGCTGGACCTTCGACTCGCACGTCGAGCGCCAGGGCGACTGGGGTGACTTTGCGAACCGCGGTGTCTCCACCTGGCTCGACCGACGCGCGGGCGCGAGCGCAGCGTGCCGCCGCCGCATCTACCTCGGTACGATCGACGCGCGCATCATCGCGCTCGATGCCAGGACCGGCGCGCCGTGCCGCGCCTTCGGTGACCACGGCACCGTCACGCTCCGCCGCGGGTTGTACAACTCGCCCTATTACACCGAGGAGTACGAGCTCACCTCTCCGCCCGCGATCGTCAACGGTCTCGTCGTCACCGGATCCGCCGTGGCCGACAACAACCGCACGAACGCCGCGAGCGGCGAGGTCCGCGCATTCGATGCGCGAACTGGCGCGCTCCGCTGGAGTTGGGATCCGGTGCCGCGCGATTCAACCGATCCGGCATGGAGCACGTGGCGCGGCGCGATGGCCCACGCGACCGGCGCGGCGAACGCCTGGTCGGTGATCGTCGCCGACTCGGCGCGCGATCTCGTGTTCGTGCCCACGGGCAGCGCCAGTCCCGACTATTTCGGCGGCGAGCGGCTCGGCGACAACCGCTACGCGAACTCGATCGTCGCGCTGCGCGCATCCACCGGCAAGGTGGTGTGGCACTTCCAGACCGTGCATCACGACCTGTGGGATTACGACAACCCCGCGCCGCCGCTACTCACGACCATTGTGCGAGACGGACGTCGCGTCGACGTCGTCCTGCAAGCCACCAAGAGCGGCCAACTCTTCGTGCTCGATCGCGACACCGGCAAGCCAGTGTTCCCCGTCGAAGAACGTCCTGTGCCGCCGAGCCGGCTCCACGCCGAGCGCGCCTCGCCGACACAGCCGTTCAACACGGTGATCCCTCCGCTCAGCCCGCAGGGATTCTCGCTCGACAGCGTGTGGGCCGCGACAGCGGAAGATCGTGAGGCGTGCCTGAGCCACATTCGGCCCCTGCGCAACGACGGGGTATTCACGCCGCCGAGTCTCGAGGGCACGCTGCAGCGCCCGTCGAATGTGGGTGGCGCGCACTGG
Organism: Gemmatimonadaceae bacterium; assembly: GCA_035469245.1. Lineage (GTDB taxonomy): Bacteria > Gemmatimonadota > Gemmatimonadetes > Gemmatimonadales > Gemmatimonadaceae > JAQBQB01. The sequence continues at coordinate 3,971 of DATISA010000181.1, read as the reverse complement.
GGCGGTATCGCCTACGACCCCGTGCGACACATCGCGCTCGCTCCTGTGAATACGATGGCGGCGCTCGTGCAGCTCATCCCGGTCGACCAGCTCGATACGGCGGAGATGTCGCGCAACCGCAGCCGGCTCGATGATCAATACACGCGCATGCACGGAACACCGTACTACATGCGCCGAAGGTTCCTCAGAGCACCGAGCGGACTACCCTGCACCCCGCCGCCGTGGGGCGAGCTCGTCGCGATCGACCTCGAGACCGGCGCTCGCGCCTGGCGTGTTCCGCTCGGAGATCTGTCGACGCTCGAGCCCAAGCTTGCCGCGATTTCGAAAGCGCCATTGGGCAGCCCCAACCTCGGCGGGCCAATCGTCACTGCGAGCGGCCTGGCGTTCATCGGCGCGACCTTCGACCATTTCATTCGCGCCTTCGACACGGAGACGGGTCGCGAGCTCTGGCGCGGTCCACTCCCCGCCGGCGCGCGCGCGACGCCGATGACGTACTCGGTGGGCCGACGGCAGTACGTGGTGATATGCGTCGGTGGAGGGGACGAGTGGGGGCCCGGGGATTATGTGGTGGCGTTCACGCTGAAATGACTGCGGATATGCGCTCGGGCTGGTTTCGAGGTGCGAGGCTGCCTTCGAGTGGCACCCGACGACGGACGGCAGACATCCGACATCCGATATCAGACCACGGCGTTGGGCGTTGGACTGTAAAAAGGGTCAGAGTCGAATTAGCGCCTCGCTAATTCGACTCTGACCCTTTTTACGAGTCGAGGTGTGAACAAACCGAAGGGCATGGATCGTGAGCGGCGAGTGCGGGAGATCCGAGAGACGGGCCGAGGTGGTTGATTCGCACCGGGAACGGCAAACGGCGGCAGGTCGTTCGCAGTCCGCGGCGCGACGGAGCCACCTCGGCCCGTGTCTCACCCCTCCCGCACTCTCACCTCAATCCTATGCCCTTGCGGTTCGCCGTTCCGTTCCCCTACCCCAGCAGCTTCTCGACCGCCCTCACGATCGGCGCGAACGACAGCTCCTTCCCCGCTACCCGTTGCGCCTGCTCGTGCGCCAGCTCGCGCTGGCCTTCGCCGAACAGCGCGGAGCACATCCATGGACCCGCGCGCGGGTTGCGCCACCAGTCCTCGTCGTACCGCTCGACCAGCGTCTCGGTGAGCAGCGCTTGCAGCTGCCAGGCGCGAAGGTAGCGCGCCGCGTAGTAGCGCGGGTCGACGTCCACGAAGGCATCGGCGGGATCGTAACGGAATGTCGTCGCCGCCGTGAGCTGCTCGACGTATTGCTGCGGCAGCGAGTCCCAGTTCGCCTGTCCGCCGTACAGCGCGATCTCGTAGATCAGCTTCGCACTGTAGCGCCGCACCATGTGCAACTCCTGGAAGCCGTGCGAGCGGAGAAATGCCGGCAGCGCTGATGCTCCGAGCTCCGTGTACCTCTTGAGCCACCCGCCATCCTGCATCAGGTGGTCGAAGAGCATCGCGTAGCCTTCGGTGATCGAGTTGTCGCCGAGCCAGCGATACTCGAACGCGAGGTCGGGGCGCATGTACGCGAAGTGCAGCGCGTGCCCGAGCTCGTGCAGCAGGGTGTTCCAGTCGCTCTGTCCGCCGTGCGGTCGCAACACCAGGTACACCTCGGCCGGTACGCGCACCGGCGAGCAGAAGGCGCGCGAGCGCTTCCCTTCCCGCTCCCCCGTGTCGAAGACGATGCGGCCGGCCGCCACGGGATCGACGCCCATCTCGCGCACCTGCCGCTTGATCGATTCTTCCATGCGAGACGCCGGGAAGCCCCCGTCGAACTCGCGCGCGCGGAACAGCGCGAGCGCGTCGGCTCGTGTGACGGACGACGGGTCCGCTCCGAGCACGCGCTTGGTGAACTCCGGCAGCGTCTCGTCCCACAGCGCTTGCGTATCGCGAAGGAACTGCGCGCACTGCGCGGCGAGGTCCGAGAGCGAGATGCCGCTCAACAATTCGAAGGTGGCGTTGTAGTCGGTTGCCAAGCCGAGCTGCTCGGTGATGTCGCGCTCGCGCTGGAAACGCTCCCGGCGCATCGGCGCGAGCTCGCGTGCCACGAGCTTGGCACGCGCCGCCTCGATCGCGTGGCGCTCGGCGCGATTCGTCGTATTCGCCATCTCGATCGAGACGCGCTCGAACTCGATCTGCTGCGTGTCGTCGACCCGCACGATCGCCGCGCCTTCCCACGCGATCTCGCGCTCGTCGAGGGGCGCAAGTTGTCGGGCGCTTTGCGACTCGGCTTGCCAGTCGGCGAGCAGCCGCGCCGAGCGTCGCTCCTCCGAGTCCTCCGGTGCCGCGCGGAGCGACTCGAGCGTGAGCTCGAGCGCGCCGGGCCCCAGAATCGGCGCGTGACGCGCATAGATAGGTTGCAGTTCGGCGGTCGGCTTGTGGCCCGAGTGCGCTAGATAGTACTCGCGCGAGATCTCCTGCATGAACGACTCGCCTTCGCTCCGAAGGCGATCGAGCGTCACGTCGGTCATGCCGAGATCCGTTCCGTCACGATGCCCGCGACGTGACCGGCGGCGATACGCTCCTGCTGGAGGGTATCGCGGTCTCGCAAGGTCACGGTGCCGTCTTCCATCGTCTGCCCGTCGATCGTGATGCAATACGGCGTCCCGACTTCGTCCTGGCGGCGATAGCGGCGGCCGATCGCGCCGGATTCGTCGTAGAAGACCGGGAAGTGCTTCCGCAGCTCCGCCGCGAGCTTCTCGGCGAATTCAGGCATGCCGTCCTTCTTCACCAGCGGGAATACGCCCGCCTTGATCGGCGCGAGCGCCGGCGCGAGGCCCAGCACCGTGCGTCCCTCGGCCTCGCCCTCGACGGCTTCTTCACGATAGGCGTTCACGAGCAGCGCCAGCGCGGTGCGATCGGCGCCGACCGATGTCTCCACGACGAATGGCACGTAGCGGCGATTGTTCGGCTGATCGAAGTACTCGAGCTTCTTGCCCGAGTACTCCTGGTGCCGCGTGAGATCGAAGTCGCCGCGATTGTGCACGCCTTCGATCTCCTGAAACTCGAGCGTGCCGCCAAAGTCGAACTGGATGTCGAACGCGGCGCGCGCGTAGTGCGCCAGCTCTTCCTTGGTGTGCTGATGAAAGAGCAGCCGCGCCGGGTCGAGTCCGAGCGATTTGTGCCAGTTCATGCGCTGTTCCTTCCAGTACTCGAACCAGTGCATGTCCGTTCCCGGTTCGACGAAGAACTGCATCTCCATCTGCTCGAACTCGCGCGTGCGGAAGATGAAGTTCCCGGGCGTGATCTCGTTCCGGAACGCCTTGCCGATCTGGGCGATCCCGAACGGCACCTTCTGCCGGGTCGACTGCTGGACGTTCAGAAAATTCACATAAATCCCCTGCGCCGTCTCGGGCCGCAGGTACGCCACCGACGCGCTGTCCTCGACCGGCCCGATGAACGTCTTGAACATCAGGTTGAACATGCGCGGCTCGGAGAGCGTGCCCTTCATGCCGCACGCCGGGCACTGCGCATCGGGCGTGCCGTGCGTCCCCTTGATCTTGGGATCGTCGGCGCGGAAGCGTTTCTTGCAGTTGCGGCAGTCGACGAGCGGGTCGGTGAAGCCGGCGACGTGGCCGCTCGCCTCCCACACGCGCGGATGCATGAGAATGGCGGCGTCGAGTCCCTCGATGTCGTCGCGCGCGCGGACCATCGCGTGCCACCAGCGGTCCTTGAGGTTCTTCTTCAACTCGACGCCGAGCGGCCCGTAGTCCCACACCGATCCCGCGCCGCCGTAGATCTCCGACGACTGGAAGATGAACCCGCGGCGCTTGCAGAGTGAGACGAGTTTTTCGAGGACGTCGGGACGGTTGGGCATTGGGAGAAATTAAGCGATTCGTGCTGGCGGTTGGTTGTGGCCGAAGTCGATTGATGACCACAAGGACTCCGCGCTGTATTCTGCCACAGGTCGGCGAGCTGGCGACCGTAGGAGAATCTTGACGCGGCACG
>DATISA010000180.1:0-11646 GCA_035469245.1 Gemmatimonadaceae bacterium | reverse complement strand
CCGGCGACGAGATCAGCGGGGAAGTCCGCGCCGGTCGGCCAGCTCGGACTCCAGAGACAGACGTAGCTCATGGTGCGTGACCGGAATGGGAAAGACCGTATGCGCGCTCCAGCCGATGGCCTTCACGTCCACGCGCACCGTCGCCTCCTGCGCCTCGGCGGGATCGCCGAACGGCGTGAGGCGCCAGCGATAGCGCAGCAGGCGAGAGGTGAGGCGGAGGCTGGCCATCGCCGCCGAGGATCCGATCGACACGACCGCCGAGCCGCCTTCGCGCGCGGCGCGCGTGAGGCGAACGGTCTCGGTGCCCTGCGGATCAGAACCCGCTAATACGAGAAGTGAAAAACCTCCCGATCGCAGGAGCTCGTCGGCGGCACGGAGCGCGTGCAGGCGGGACTTGGGGCGGATGAGATAGAGCCCGCCCTCGTCCCGCGTCCAGAACGTGCCGGCGATGGTATTGTCGCCGTCGATCCATGCCGCGCGCTCGCCGTTGGCGACGACCGAATGGCAGGCGGCGCGGAGGATCGCCGTCGCTCCGCCCTGGGGCGCCCACACGGAGAGCCGCTCGCGCGGCAGTCCGCCGTTGGGGAGTGCCCGGTCGAGCGCGCCGATCCCCGTGGCCACCTGCTCGGTGGTATGCGACCCGCCGGTGAGCGGCGCCGCGTCTGGGAAACGCTGCTCGATGAGTGCGCGGAGGGCGGCGATCGAGGTCGACATTGGGGCGAAGAAGCTATACCGAACATAAACCGAAAGCAAGAAGAATTCCACATTTCTCGCCGACTCTCGGCGATCGCGCAGAAATGTGATGTTCGGCTGGGGCCGTTCGCGGCGGAGGCTGTGCCTTCTACGACAGGAACCGATCGATCGCCACGACCTGCAATCCCGCGATGCGCGCGAACTCAGCCCGGTTCATCGATGCCACGCCGTATCCGCGCGCCATCGCGGATGCCGCGATGAGCAGATCATGCGGTCCGATCACCATGCCCTGGCGAGCCAGCTCCGCCCAGATCTCGGCGTGCAGTCGCGCCTCTCCGAGACCGAAAGGCAGGATGGGGATCGCATCGAGCAGCGCCTCGACGAACGCCGAGCGTCGTGCACGAACGCCGGCGTTCGTTGCGCGATGGCAACCGTGGAGCAGCTCCGAAGCGGTGATCGCGCTGATGGCGACGGGCTCGTCACCCAAAGACTCTAATAGCGCCTCGAACCGCAGTGCCCGGCACTCCGCCGCGATCAGGATGGAAGTGTCGAGAACTATTCCCATGCACTGCGAGCCGCAGGCAGTGCCTTCCGGCTGGCCGCGATGTCCGACCCCAGGGACGCCGCTTCGTCGGCTGTGAGCCGCGGCAGCATGTTCCATCTGGCGGCGAGTTCTCTCGCCGAGAGCCGCCGGACCTCGGCGGCAGCTACGACGACAGGCTCCAGATAGACAGCAACAGCCTCACGCACCATTTGAGACTTGGGCACCCCGAGCGCGCGCGCCTTTCGAAGCAGGGCCTTCGCCAGGTCCGCGGGCAGCCGGAGCGTCAGATGAGATTCCTTCATGTACTACAATGTAGTACATACGTGTCACGCACGCAACCCAGGATCCAGCGACGGGTCGAACCGGAACTCCAACTGCTCCGCTCCCGCCAGCCGAGCCTCCACGATCTCCTTCTGCCCCTCCGGCTCACGATCGTACGACCCGTACGCCATCCCGTACTTCTCGCACAAGGCCCGCATCCGTCGCCGCAGCCCCTCGGCGTACCGTTCGCTCACCTTGTGGTCATTCGCGTACGTCGCCCAATACCGATTCGCAAGATGAGGAAACTCCTTTTCAATAAATGGTAAATACCGCGCGCGCGCCGACGACCGCAGTCTGAGCGCGCACGCGTTCACGTAGGAGGCGCCACGCTCGGCCACCGCGCTCACCAAATGCTCGAGCGCCGCGCGGCCGTCGGTGATCGCCGGCAATACCGGCATCACGTTGATCCCCGTCTCGATCCCTGCCTCACGCAGCCGCGCCAGCGCGCGCAGTCGCGCCTCTGGCGTCGGCGCGCGCGGCTCGATCCGTCGCGCCAGCTCGCGGTCGATCGAGATGAGTGACAGATGCACCGAGAGCGACGAATGCCGGTTGATCCGCTTCAACAAATCGATGTCGCGCGTGATCAACGGACTCTTCGTGATGATGCAGACGCTGAGTCCCGGATGCTCGGCGAGCACCTCGAGCACGGAACGTGTCACGCGAAAGCGCCGCTCGGCCGGCTGGAACGGGTCGGTCGCCGTGCCGATCACGATGCTCTCGCCGTTCAGGAGCGACAGGTGCCGTTCCGATCCGTGACGCAGCGCCTTTCGCAGAACGTCGGCGGCGTTCTGTTTGACAAAGATGCGCCGCTCGAACGCGAGCCACGGAGGCATCGCGTCGCGCGCCGTCGCGAGCTCGTCGCGTTCGGGATGCTCGTTCGCCGACCGGTCGAGCACCCAGCGATGTGTGTAGCGCGCGTAGCAGTACGCGCACCCGAATGCGCAGCCGACGTACGGATTGACGGACCAGAAACCCATACCGGTGGTCTCGGGTCCGTTGAGTACAGAGCGCGCGACCGTGCCGAAGTAGCGGATGTCCTTCTGCTCACCGACCACCGGCAGCGGAACGCCCAGCACCTCACTGCCGAACAGTGCGCTCTGCTCGAGTTTTCCAGGACGCGCCTTCGCCATTTCGCCACCCGCCCCAACGGGAACCGCGCCAGCAGAAGGCACGGACAATACCGAACATATCCCGAAGATGCAAGATGGCGGCCCCTACGCGACCCGCTGCGATTGCTCAGGGCGAGCCGAGCTGAACTCCGAGGTCGATGTGTCCGTCAGGGCTCCGGCGCGCGAAGAAGTTGGTGTAACGCGAGTCGCGCGAGATACGCCACGAGTGCAGCGCCGCGACGCTCCCGAACAGCAGCGTCGCCTGCGTGATGGTCAACGCATGTGTCCGTGCGATGAAGTCGATGTCACTCACCGACCCGCGCCGCCCGATCGTGAGGTAGAACAAGGTCGTGCCGATGCCGCCCGCGAGCACGCCCCGCTCGAACGCGCTGCCGCGCGCGTGCGGGATGTCGAGGATCATCTCGTCAACGAGCGATTGGATGGCGAGTCCCGACGCCGAGAAGAGGAACTGCTTGTGCGGCTCGATCTGCGAGTTGATGCCGGAGTAGATGGTCGGTCGCCCCTTGTCGAAGCCGAACCACGGCCGCCCGCCGACCGCTTTGGCCGTGACCACGTGCGCCAACTCGTGGAGCGCCAGGCTCGTAGCCGCACCATACGCGAAATGCCGCCAGTACGGAGCTCGCGACGGCAGCGAGTCAGCCCGTTGCGATCGGGCCGGCGCCCCGAGACACAGGGCGCAGACGATGGCATATCCGGTGGTGCGTCGGGACGGCACGATGGCTCGGTTGAGGCGGAGGTTATAGAATCTCGAAGGCGGCGCAGGTACCCGAAACCCCGGACCCGGCATGCGGCAACCACTTTCCGATTTGGAGATCCAACGGGCACTCGGCAGTCTCGCCGGCTGGACCCGCCGTGGAGACACTCTGACTAAGACGTTCACATTCGAACGGTTCCCGGATGGGATCGCGTTCGTGGATCGCGTCGCGAAGATCGCCGAAAACATGAACCATCACCCCGACATCGACATTCGCTACACGAAAGTGGCGATGACGCTCTCGACGCACGATGCGGGCGGCATCACGCAGTCCGATCTCGACCTCGCCGGGCGCATCGAGTCGGTCGTTCGCTGAGCCGCCGGCCGCTCAGTCGATGCCGGCGAGCCCCGCGAAGATGTCGTCGATGATCGGAGACGGCTGTGGATCACCCGCCGCGAACGCCAGTCGCTCCACGTCCACGAGCGCGCTCGAGTAGAACGCGTGCGATGAGCCGCGCTGCGTGGTGTGCGCTTCGAACGCCGCGGCCTTCTTGTCTTTCCATTCCCGCACGTCGATGAGCGCTGTCGCTGGAACACTCTCCAGCTCGAGCCGCGGATCGGGCATCGGATAGGCCCAGGCGTGGTAGAAGAGCCGCCGCGCGCGAAAGGGCTCGAGCTGCTGTTCCGGATGGGCCGTGGCAAGCTGAGACAGGAAGAACGCCGCGGTCGTAGCGTACGACAACGCTCGGTGGTCGCGATGACCCGTCGGTGCGCCCTCCGGACCGAACCCGATCACGATGTGCGGCCTCGTGTGCCGAATGAACGACACGAGATCGGCAACGAGCTCGGACATCTTCGCCTGGTCGAGCTCTCCGTCGCGGTAGCGGCCCATTTCGACCGAGCAAATCCCGAGGATGCGCGCGGCCGCGTCGAGTTCCTCGCGCCGAATGGCGGCCAGCTCTTCGCGAGACGAAACGGGGACGCTGGCGGCTCTGCCGGCGTCCCCGTATGTCGCGCAGTAGAGATGTATGTCAGCGCCCGCGGCCGCGTACTTGGCGATGATCCCGCCGACGCAGAACGTCTCGTCGTCAGGATGCGCGAAGATGCAGGCGATCCGCGGTGCCAATTATCGGCGGCTTCTGTTGCCCAGCAGACTGAGAATGAAGAGGAACATGTTGAGCAGATCGAGATAGATCTGCACTGCCGCGAATACGTAATCGTCCTGTCCGAACTGGCCGCTGCGCATGATGCGCCACGTGTCGAACACCAGCAGGCCGCTGAAGACGAGCACGCCGACCGCCGAGATCCAAATGCTGGCAGCGACGCTGGCGACGAACATGTTGATCAGCATCGCCACGAACAACACGATCAGACCGACGGCGAAAAAGCTGCCCCAGGCGCTGAAGTCGCGACGGCTCACCAGGGCGTACAGCGTCAGACCGCCAAAGGCCGCGAAGGTGAGCATTGCCGCTTGGCTCACCGTCCCCGGTGCGTTCTGCTCGGCGAACGCCAGGTATGGCGCGACGAACACGCCTTCGATGAACGTGAACAGCAGCGTGAACAGCACGTTCTTCGGGAACGATCGCGCGTTGCGCTGGGCCAGGATCAGCGGCGCGAACATGCACAGCATCATGATGATCGGATGGCTCGCCGAGGCTTGCATCACGCCCTGTTGCGTGAACGTGAACGCCACGCCGAACATCGTGACCAGCACGCTGAGGAACACTAGTCCGTACGTGCGACGGACGAGCGTCGCGCGCTCGGCGCCCGATCTTAGCTGAACCGCTGGTGCGTAGGAAAAGCCCATGATGCGAGAGCACTCCGTTGAAGAACGTTGACCGAATAATACCCCGGCCGACTCGGCCGGTGCCAGGCGGCCGAGCCCGCTCGACGTCGGGCCGGACTGCTCGTCAGGGAGCAGTCGGCGCGCCGCGGCTCGACAGTGTGACCGTGCCGTTGACGGTACGCAGCTTCACGCTGCGCGCGGACTGCCCGATTTGTCCCTGTAAATGACGACCAACGCGGCCCTCGGTCGCGGCGGGAATCGGGAAGTCGCTCCGGACGGAGCCGTTGACGGTGGACAGGTCGAACGCTCCCTGGATTCCGGCCGGCAGCTCCGCGTACACCGTGCCGTTCGTGGTCGAGAGGTTCACGGCGTCATTGGGAGCAAGCGAATCCGCCGAGAGCCTGACGTTGCCATTCGTGGTCGAGATCGAGAGCGGGCCCGAGACGTTCCACGCTTCGACGCTTCCGTTGTTCGTATGGGCAGTCACACCGGATGAAACGCCGTCGATGTTGACGGACCCGTTGGTCGTGCGCGCATCGAGTGCCACGCCCGGCGGCAGTTCGGCGATGAACTCGGCGGAGGCGTCGCTGTTGCGATGAAACAGGCTGAAGATGCTCAGAAAGCTTCCCGTGCGGCGGCCGCGATATCCGTCCGGTCCGCACTTGCCGCTGCCGCGCCACATCGCGCAGATGTAATAGTCGTTGCCGTGCTGCGTGACCTCGAACTGGACATCGCTCGCGCGGCCGCGACGCCAGTGGCGGACTCCATTCACCACGGCGTCGGATCCCGCGGCGTGGCGCACGGTGATGTTGCCAGTGCCGTCGCGGAGGTGAACGACCGCGCCCGGCTGGAGCTGCGTGGACCACCGGAATGCGGTGTCTTCGCGAGTGCGGTGTCTGCACGCGCTGACCGCGAGGGATATGACGACGAGCAGTAGAGCGCGATGACGACGGGGGTTCACGCGTCCTCCAGGAACCGAGTGCGGCGCTGCCGTACAAGAATACGCGCGGCCGGGAAAGAAAGTTTCCCGGCCGCGCGTCATCCAGAATGCGACGGGTCAGCGCTTTCGCAGCTCGACGCTGCCGTTCACCGTACTCACCTTGATCCTCGGACCACCCGGCTTGCCGATGTGCGCGCGGAGGTGCCTCGGATCGAGCCGGCCGCTCACCGTCATCTCGAAATTGGTGTTGAGCGAGCCATTGACCGTCGAGAGCTCGATGTCGCCGCCAAATTCACCGGTGAACTCGACGATGACGCTGCCGTTCACCGTGTTGAAGTCCATGTCGGCGTTGGAGTCGACGCGGCCCATGCGCGCGCGAACGTTTCCGTTCACGGTCGAGGCGTTCACCGGCCCGCCCGAGGTGGAGACATCGACCTCGCCGTTGACCGTGCCCGCTTCGACTTCGTTCGAGGCGCCATCGACGGTGACGCCGCCATTCACCGTGTTCACGCCGACCTTGACGCCTTTGGGCACGAGCACCTTGAACTCGACGTTCACGTCGTTTTCGCGCATCCGACGATCGCCGCGCCGGCGGTCGCCACGATCATCGCACGACGTGCGGCCTTCGCCCCACACCGCGCAGATGGTGACGTCCTCGTCGCCCGGACCACCCTTTTCCGTGAAAAAGTGAACGACGGCGGGGTCGCCGCGGCGCCAGTGCTTGGTCGCCGTGACTTCCACGTTGTTGCCGCTCGCCGCGCCAACGGTGATGCTGCCGTTCAGGTTTTGCACGTGGATCCAGCGGCCGGCGGGAATTCTCCCAGACCAGTTGAAGGTGTCGCCGGATTGCCGTTCCTGCGCGACAGCCGGCAAAGCCGTCGACGCGAGCAGCAGGACGCCACTGAACAGTCGAATTGTCGAGCTCATATGAGTATTCCTGATTCCCGAGATCATTTGGCTTTTCGCACCCGGAGGTCGCCACTCACGGTCGCCACGTCGAGCCGGCGGCCGCCGTTTCCGATCCGCGCCTCGACCCGCCGACGGCTCATGCGCCCGTTGCCGAGCGTAATGGGAAAATCGCTGTCGATGTCGCCGCTCACGGTCGACATCGAGAGGTCGGCCTCGAAACCAGCCGGCACCTCGAGCGTGACGTCGCCGCTGACCGTGTGAAAGTACAAATCGCCGCGTCCGGTGAGCTCGTCGACGCCGACGTCGATGTCGCCGCTCACGGAGTTGGCCCGGATGGACGTCGCATGGAGACCGTCCAGTCGCACATCGCCGCTCACACTGCTCACTTCCACGTCGCCGTGGGCGCCAGTCACCGATACGTCGCCGCTGACCGAGGACGCCGAGACACGCAGGTTGGTGGGCACCGCCACCTCGAGATCCATCTGCACGTCACGCCAGTCGTGGTTTCCGTACCGCCGGCCGCTCTCACCGCACTGCGAGTCGTCGTCGGCGTGCTGTACGCAGACAACGACGCCGTTCGACGTTTCGCGGACCTGGGCCTTGATCTCGTCGAAGTAGCGGCTGTTTCCGCGCTTGGTGCCGGTGACTTCGACCTTGCCCGTCGTCGATGGTTTGACCTTGACGTCGCCATTGACGTTGTGGATCGAAACATCGTTGCCGGCCGGCAGCGCTTTTTCCCAGCGGAAGTCGGCACGATTCTGCGCGAGGACTGGCGTCGCGATGGCGACGATCATGGCGGTCGAGAGGAGTCGGCGGATCATGGGTCTGTGTCGAGAGGTCATGGGTGTCTCCGGTACGGCCGGCATCATGGGCGAACGCTCGCGCCGCGCCCGTTCGAGGAAATCGCGATGTCGCCACTGAACGTCTCGGCGGTGACGCGTGCCGCGCCGCCACCGATCTCGAACGTGAAGCGTTTGGAGCTTTCCGATCCGATGGGGTGCTCGCCCGGCCGGAGCGTGATCGGGAAATCGCTGTCGATGCTGCCGTTCCACGTCGAGACGGTGAGCTGCGCATTCGCATCGCGCTGGATGTGAAGGCGCACGTCGCCCGAGTGCGTGGCGAACTCGTACCGTCCGGTCGGATCGATCAGGCCGTCGTACGTCACGTCGCCGCTCGTGGTCCTGGCCCGGACGTTCTTGGCCGTGATCCCACGCAGATCGATCTCGCCGCTCACCGTGCCGATGCCGAGGTTGCCCCGCACGTTGGTGAGCTTGACGTCGCCGCCGGTCGTCGACACGTCGCCATCGCCGGCCAGATTGCTGACGGTGATGTCGCCGGACAGGTTGCCCACGTCGAGCCGGCCCACCACGTCATCGATGTTGATGTCGCCGCTGGTCGCGTGGACCTCCACCTCGCCGTGAGTGCCATGGATCGTGACGTCGCCGGAGCGCGACTGGACGATGACGCGCACACCCTGCGGCACGGAGAGCTCGGCGCCGCCTTCGTGATTGGACGTCTGGATCATTACGCGCGAACCCGAGACGTCGAGGCGCAGGTCATTGTTCTCGCTCTTGGCGCGGACGCGGATCTGATTCCCGGTCGTGCCAGCGATCACGACGTCGCCGTTGGGGACGTTGACCGTGACCGTGCCGTTCTTGTCGAACGCGAAGGTCGTATCGAGCTCGGCGCGTGCGTCGCGCGAGACGCGCCGGCCCTGGCCCCGTTGCGCCGCGGCGGCGTGCGCCGTGACGGCGACGAGGAGCATGGCCGCGGCGAGTCGTAAAGCCGATCGCGCGCCGAATGATCTGGAGAGTGTCATGAGAGTATGATCACGTTCGCGACGGCAGCGTCGCCGCCGTGCGAAGCAATTGGACTTTGGTGTCGAGCGCGTCGTTGAGCGACTGCATGAGGAAGCGGCTCGCCGGGTCCTTGCGGAGCGCCAGCCGGCACTGGGCAATCGCGTCGTCGATGATCTTGAGATTCTTCGCGACCACCGCGACCGTCGCGGTGTCGAGCTGCGGCTCCTTCTGGCGGAAGATCACGAGAAGCCGCGCGATCTCGCCGCCGTAGGTCTCCTCCGCCGATGGCCTGGCCGTGGCGTTCGAGGCCAGTCGTGTCACCACTGGCGCCCGACCGCCTGCGGTCGGCGTCTCGTGCCGTGTAGTGTCTAGCTGCCGTGCTGGGCCTGCGACCGAATCGGAACCAAGTCGCGCCGTGGTGGCAACGGGCGGCACGATCGCTGTCGAAGCGCCGCCGTTCCCGAGCGCCTGCCTGGTCAATTGGCGAGTCACCGTCGCGGTGACGGCCACGAGTCCGGCCGCCGCGAGTCCGAGCCACACGCCACGCGGAACGCGGCGTCGCGCTGGCTGCTGAATCCGCGCCGCGCCGACCCCGAGGTCGACCACCGGAGTCTCGATTCGCGCCGCGATGCCTGCCCACAGATCGCGACTCGGCGCGAGCTCGGGCATGTTCGCGGCGTCGATCCGTAGTCGGCGCAGATCGGCGAGCAAGGGTCCACACTCGGTGCAGCCAAGCGCGTGCGCTTCCATGGCGGCACGTGTGGACTCGGCCACGTCGCGCTCCAGAAAGTCCGCCAGCGTGTCGGCGAATTCGGTGCAGGTGAGTGTCGGATTGCTCATCGGTTCAGTGCCTCCCGCAACAGGAGCCTGGCGCGGTGCAGCTGCGCTTTGGTGGCTCCCGATGTCACGCCGAGCATCTCGGCGATCTCTTCATGCTTGTAGCCTTCGATGTCGTGCAGAACGAACACGCGCCGCGCTCCTGGTGGCAGTCTCGTGACCGCTTCCTCGAGATCGAGCAGATCGCCTGGAGCCAGCGGCATTCCGACCACGCCCGGGCGTGCGTCCATTCCGCCTGACTCCTCGTCGTTCTCCTCGTACCGAGACCGCTCTCGCCCTTCGCTCTTTCGCGCGTTGAGCACGACGTTGACCGTGAGCCGGTGCAGCCAGGTCGCGAACGAGCTCTCGCCGCGAAAGAGGTGGAGCTTTTCCCACGCACGAACGAAGACGTCCTGGGTCAGCTCCTCGGCGCGAGCGCGATCGCTCACCATTCTCGCGCACAGGGAGTAGACCCGGTTGACGTGGAGGCGGTAGACCCGCTCGAACGCACCCCGATCCCCAGCCGCCGCGCGTGCGACGTCCGAATGGCCGTTATCCAGTTGCGTCGAGGATGCTTCGATGATGGCCACTGCCGCCATGTCGTGGAGTCTCCATCCATGCGCTGAATTGGATGGTCGACTCCGGCGAAAGGTTTGAAGGCGTTTTGAGGTGCGCCGTTCTCTATTCAGTTGCCCGCTGCAACGCCCGGGACGGTCGGCTCACATGGTCAGCAGGTCGGAAATCCTTTCCAGCCAAGTACTTGGATTGCCGGGCTCCAGGTCGGGTCGGTCGAATGGCCCCCAAAGAGCAGCGGCCGATCGAACCCCGGCGGCGTTTCCGGCGAGCATGTCGTGGATCGAATCGCCGACGAAGATGGCGTCGGTGGCGGCGCAGTCCAGGCGGTGCAACGCTATCCGTACGGGCTCGGGGTCCGGCTTGTGTCTGGTCGAGGCGTCGCAGCCGACGATGGTGTCGATGTGTCTGGCGAGCCCGACTTGGGTGAGCGCCCGAAGCGAGAGATACTCGGACTTGCTGGTCACGATCGCCAGCTCGTGGCCGCGCGCTCGGAGCTCGGCCACGGTGTCGACGACCTCGTCGTAGCAGCGGATCAGCCGGTCGTGATGCTCCATCTGGTACTCGCGGTACGCGGCGATGAGCGCGGCCTTTTCGGCATCGTCACGAGCGTAGCGGGCAAACATCGTGAACAGCGGAATTCCGACGCCGGCCAGCCACTCCTCGTCCGACGGGCATTCGCGCTCGAGCTTCTCGAAGGCGTAGCGCGCCGAACTCAGGATGAGCTCGATGGAGTCGATGAGCGTGCCGTCGAGATCGAAGAGAATGGCTGGGAGACGCCGCGAGCCGTTACGGGAGGCGGACATGGCCATGCGAGAAGATAGCGGCTAGCATGCAGGCCATGACGACTGCGGCCGGCCGGCAGCTGATGAAGAAATACCTGCTGCGACTCGTGATCGCGGTGGTGGTGCTCGACACCGTGGCGATCGCGCTGTACTACGCGCTCCGGATCGGCGAGCGGCCCCAGCGAACCCAGCAGACGTTCATTGCCGTGTGGGTCGTGGTCACGCTACTGATCGTCACGACCTTGATGAAGAAGATCCGACAGGCCCGGCGGGGACAGATCTAGAAAGCAAAACGCCGGACCGAATGGTCCGGCGTTTTGTGGTTGGATCGAGCTTTAGCGTCCGATCTTGACGACGTTCTCGGCCGCGGGGCCCTTGGCACCCTGGACGATGTCGAACTCAACGCGCTCGCCCTCGGCGAGGGTGCGGAAACCGCCGCCCTGGATCGCCGAATGATGGACGAAGCAGTCTTTCTGACCGCCCTCGGGCGTGATGAAGCCAAAGCCCTTCGCGTCGTTGAACCACTTCACGGTGCCGGTGGTACGTGCCATTTCGAAACTCCTAAAATGTTGCTGTGTCGTCGGAGTACCGGAACGCTCCGTACCAACCGACCCACAGTGTTCGTGAACTCCCTCACGACGGGTACGTTCCGACGG
>DATISA010000179.1:0-3321 GCA_035469245.1 Gemmatimonadaceae bacterium | reverse complement strand
GCTCGGCGTCGCCATCCGGCGACTGTCGGGCGACGTACAAATCGAGACCGGCGCGGACGTCGGCCCATCGCTCGAACAGGATCTCATGTTCGCCGGTTTGATCGGGATGATCGACCCGCCGCGCCCGGAGGCGCGCCGTGCCGTCGAGCGCGCGAAGGGAGCGGGGATCCGTCCGATCATGATCACCGGCGATCATCCGCGCACGGCGGCGGTGATCGCCCGCGAGCTCGGGCTGTCGAACGATGATCGCGCCATCACCGGGGCGGAGCTCGAGCGGACGAGTGACGAAGAGCTCGCGCGCGCCGTTCCTGCCGTCTCGGTGTACGCGCGCGTCAATCCCGTGCACAAGCTTCGTATCGTGAAGGCGCTGCAGCGCCAAGGCGCCATCGTCGCCATGACCGGCGACGGTGTGAACGACGCGCCGGCGCTCAAGACCGCTGACATCGGCGTTGCCATGGGCATTGCCGGCACCGACGTGTCCAAGCAGGCCGCCGACATGGTGCTCGCCGACGACAACTTCGCCACGATCGTGGCCGCCGTCGAGGAAGGCCGAGCGATCTTCGCGAACATCCGAAAATTTCTGCGTTACCTGCTCTCGTCGAACATCGGCGAAGTGCTCACGATGTTCGTGGGCGTGGTGATCGGAGATCGCCTTGGACTGCCGCGTGACGGCGGTGCCGTCGTGCTGCCGCTCCTTGCCACGCAGATCCTGTGGATCAACCTCGTGACCGACGGCGCGCCCGCGCTCGCGCTCGGCGTCGATCCGGCGGATGAAGGGTTGATGCACCAGCCGCCGCGACCGTCCGCGGAAGCAGTGGTCACTCCCGCGATGTGGCGTGGCATCGCTCTCGTCGGCGTCGTGATGGCGCTCGCCACGCTGTTCGTTCTCGACGCCTCGCTGCCGGGTGGGCTGGTGCAGGGAAGCGGCACCCTCAGGTACGCACAAACGATGGCGTTCAACACGCTGGTGCTCGCGCAGCTGTTCAACGTGCTCAACGCCCGCTCCGACGAACGCAGCGCGTTCGCGGGGCTCTTCTCGAACGCATGGCTCTGGGGCGCCATCGTCCTCTCGCTCGGATTGCAGGCGATCGTACTGTACGTACCCGCCATGCAGCACGCGTTCGGCACCACCGCGTTGAGCGGAGCCGATTGGGCGCGATGCTCCCTGGCCGCGAGCGCGGTGTTGTGGATTCGCGAGTTGTCGAAGCTCGCGGTGCGAATGATTCGCCGCCGCCGCTGAACCAGCGCTATCATCCACCGGCATGAACGTCACCTTCCACGGCGCCGCGCGCGAAGTCACCGGCTCCTGCCACCTCGTGCGCGTCGGCGGATCAGCGGTTGCGCTGGACTTCGGCATGTTCCAGGGTCGTCGCGCCGAGACGCACGACAAGAACCTCGACCTGCCGTTCAACGCCGACGAGCTCACGGCGGTGATCCTGTCGCACGCGCACATCGACCATTCCGGGCGCCTGCCGCTGCTCGGGCGCTACGGCTTCGACGTGCCGATCTACGCGACCCCGGCCACTAGAGATCTGTGCGCGATCATGCTCGCCGATTCGGCGCAAATCCAGCAGAGCGATGCCAAGTTTCTGTCGCGCCACGGCCGATCGTACGAGCCGGCACTGTACGACCAGAACGACGTGGCGCGGCTGATGGCGCACATGATCTCCATGCCCTACGACCACCCGTTCGACGTCGCGCCCGGGATTCGCGCGCGTTTCGTCGAGGCCGGGCACATCCTCGGCTCGGCGTCGGTCGTGCTCGAGTGCACGGAGGGGAGCACGAGCCGCAGGCTGGTCTTCTCGGGCGACGTCGGGCGCTGGGGACTGCCGATCATCCGCGACCCGCGCCCGCCCGCGGGCGCCGACGTCGTCATCATGGAATCGACATATGGGAATCGTGATCACCCGCCGGTGAGCCAAATGCCGGAGCGCCTCGCCGAGATCATCCGACAGACCGCGGCCCGCGGCGGGCGCGTGCTCATCCCTGCGTTCGCGGTCGGCCGCACCCAGGAGCTTCTCTACGATCTCCACGGCCTCACGCGCGCGAACGCGATCCCTCCCATTCCCATCGTCGTCGACAGTCCGCTCGCGACCGCCGCCACCTCCGTGTTCGCGACCAACCCCGACGCCTTCGATCGGAACGAGGACCTCGTTGCCGCCGTCGACGACCTGTTCGACTTCGACCGCCTCGAGTTCACCCGCGACGTGAATGCCTCCAAGGCGCTCAACGAGCGACACGGCCCGATGGTGGTCATCGCCGCGTCGGGCATGGCCGAGTCCGGGCGCATCCTCCACCATCTCGCCAACGGCGCCGCCGATCCGCGCAACACGATTCTCATCGTCGGCTTCATGGCCGAGCACACGCTCGGCCGTCGCATCGTCGAGCGCCGCCCGATGATCAAGGTCTTCGGCGAGGAGATCCCGCTGCGCGCGCGCGTCGAGATCCTCAACGGCTATAGCGCCCACGCCGACCGCGGCGAGCTCCGTCGCTGGCTCGACGCCGTCCGCGGGCCGGCCAGCTGGAAGATGCCCGTCCATCTCGTGCACGGCGAACCCGAAGCCCAGGACGCCTTCGCGGCGACACTGCGCGACGCAGGCTACAAGGTCACGGCGCCGTCCCGCGGCGATACAGTACCGCTCGCCGATTAGCCCCGCCGAACGAACCTGCGTCTTGTGACAGCCGCTCGGGACGTCGCAACGATTTTGGGAGACGGACGCAAACGGAAGAGCGGACGAAGACGGATTGACCCGAGCGCCGTGACGGCTCCGCCGGCGACGAGCCGGGACGAAATGTTCTTTGGAATGGCCGCTTGGGACGTTTCTTCGTGGCTTCCCGAGCGGCTTTCACAAAAAAATCCAGGCGCGTTGCGAGCGGCACCTTCGCGCCACGCGGAACGATCCGTTGGTGTCCGTCAATCCGTTTGTGTCCGTCTCCCAAAATCGTTACGACGTCCCGAGCGGCAGTTCCAACCCGGCTCCCTCGTTACGACGTCCCGAGCGGCAGTTCTCCGCGCCCCGTGTCCGGCCCCTCCTCCGTCCACACCCAATCCCGAATCTCGGCCGGGTCCTCGAGATGCTCGCGCGTGTACTCGACGACCTCGCGCATCCGGCGCTCGCACGCGTCCATCAACTCGCGGCGGCGCGGCGTCTCGGGCATCGCGTACTTGAGCGCCAGCGCGGCGAGTTGAAAGCGGCTGATGCCGTTCAGGACGACCATGTCGAACGGCGTCGTCGTCGTGCCTTGCTCCATGAAGCCGCGCACGTGGAAGCGCGCCGGATTTGGCCGGCGGTGCACCATCTGGTGCACGGCGTTCTGATA
>DATISA010000178.1:0-5560 GCA_035469245.1 Gemmatimonadaceae bacterium | reverse complement strand
CGAGGCGGCACGCGTCAATGTCCCCGCCGCGCTCTGGTTCGCGATGCCGGATGGCAACTATTGGACGGTCAAGGAAGGCCACGTCGCCGGAACCCTGTCCGACCGGTCGTACTTCCCGCACGTACTAGCCGGCGAAACCGTGATCGGCAGCCTGGTCGTGAGCCGCTCGACGAACCGCAACACCGCGATCGTCGCCGTGCCGATCCTCGGGCAAGAGCACGAGGTCGTGGGCGTACTGGGCGCGTCGGTGCACCTGGACAGCCTCGCCGCGGTGCTCCGGCAGGAGATGGGAGGCCTGGGTGAGGGCCTGCTCTTCTTCGCGATCGATGAAAAGGGACTGGGCGCCCTGAATACTGAACCGAGTTTGATCTTCACCGAGCCACTCAAGCTCGGCGACAGCGGAATGCGACAGGCATTCGAAAAGATCCTCGCGGACCAGCAAGGTGTGGTGACGTACGAGTTCCGCGGCGTTCGGCGAACGGTGCTCTACCAAAGGTCGCCGATCACCAACTGGTCGTACGGATTCGGCCTCTTACACCGCTGACGCGAGGTGCAACATGTCTGATCGGAGTGTTGGTCGGTATGCACGGCGAGGCGGCGCAATAGTCGCAACGTCGGCAGCGCTCGCTCTCGCATCGATCGCCGCGGGCGATCGCACGCCGACACAGCCGCCGGAGCGGATCGTGACGCTCGGCGGCGTGTTCGCACTGAGTGGCAGCGGATCGTCGTATGGCTTGACTGCCCGAGCGGCGATGGAGCTCGCCGTCGAGGACGTGAACCGCGAGCTCGGAAGAAATGTGCTCGGGCTTCGTTTCGCGACCAGCTTCGAGGACAGCAGGCGCGACCCCGCGCTGGCCGTCGAGAAAGCGCGCACGCTACGAGCTCGCGGCGTGCAGCTCCTGATCGGCGGGCAAACGAGCGCCGAAGTCGCGCCGCTGAAAGCGTACGTCGACGAGAACGGAATGCTCCTCGTGAGCCCGTCGAGCACCGCCGGCTCGCTCGCCATCGCGGGCGACAACGTCTTCAGATTCACGCCGTCCGACAGTCTCGAGGCGGTCGCGATCACCACGATGATGTGGGAAGACGGCGTGCGCGCGATCGTTCCCGTGTGGCACGACGACCCGAGCGCGAATGACCTGGTCGCGGCGGTGCGCTCGCGCATCGCCGGACTCGGTGGTTCTGTGCTCGCTGGCGTGCGATACGGCGCGCCAACAGAGTTCACCACCATCACCAGCGATCTGCGAAGGCAGGTCGACGATGCGGCGCGACGGTTTGGCCGCGGCAGCATCGGCATCTACTTCACCGGCTTCGACGAGGTCGTCCGGCTCTTTGCCGCCGCCTCGGAAGATCCGGTGCTCGGCTCGATCCATTGGTATGGCAGCGACGCAGGGGTGCTCCCGGAGGAACTGCTCGCTCGTCCAGTCGCCGCGAAGTTTGCGGCCCGCGTCGGCTATCCGAACCCGATCGTCAGCCTCGACCCCGACACGCGCGATCACTGGCAGCCGATCCTGCAGCGCATTCGTGAGCGATCGACGGTCCCCGTATCCGGCTTCGATGCGTACACACTGGCCGTCTACGACGCCGTGTGGGTGGCGGCGAAAGCCTACGTGACGGTGGGTGCGTCTCCTCGCATCGATGACTTGAAGCAGGCGTTCACGACCGCCGCCGCGACGCACTTCGGCGCAACGGGTTGGACGGCGCTCAACGCCGCCGGTGATCGGAACTTTGGAAACTTCGACTTCTGGGCGATGCGAGAAACGGACGGCGCGTTGCGCTGGACGCGCGTCGCGTTCTACGAGACCCGCACGCAGCGGCTGGTTCGGTTCGACGATCGCGGTCGCGTCGTTTCCCTCAGGTAGTCCAATCGGAGGCGCTGTATGAATTCACAGATGAAGTCGCGACCGAAATGGCGCACCGTGCTGGCGGCTCTCTCGCTGCCGGTGCTCGTCGCCGCCGCGTCGCTGGGAAGCTCGTGTCAAAGGGTATCCACCGAGCCAGCGCCGCCCGAACGCGAAGTGCTCGTCGGCGGGCTCTTCGCACTGAGCGGCAACTGGACGACGCTCGGAAAGGCCGGCCAGGCCTCACTGGAGCTCGCGGTCGAGGACGTGAACAAGTACCTGGCCGGTAACGCGGCGGGAGTTCGCTTCGTCGCCGCAGTCGAGGACACGAAGCTCGATCCCGAGATCGCGCTCGCCAAGGTGCGGGCACTCAAGGCGAGAGGCGTCCAGCTGCTCATCGGTCCCCAGTCGAGCGCCGAGGTCGAGCGACTGAAACCGTTCGTGGACGCGAACGACATGCTTCTCGTGAGTCCGTCGAGCACCGCGGGCACGCTGGCGATCGTCGGTGACAACGTTTTCCGTTTCACGCCATCGGACAGCCTCGAGGGCGTCGCGATCGCCGCGATGATGTGGGCCGACGGCAGGCGCGTGATCATCCCCGTGTGGCGCGACGATCCGGGCAATGCCGGGCTGGAGAAAGCGACGCGCGCCGCGTTCACCGCGCTCGGCGGCACGATGCTGCCGGGCATCATGACGACAGGCGCATTCCCGGCGATCGCGGCCCAATTGTCGACACAGGTGCGGGCAGCGGCCGCGCAGACCGAATCGACGAAGATCGGCATCTATCTCCCGACGTTCGACACGGACGCGGTCGCGCTCTTCGAGGCCGCGTGCACGGACTCGGTGCTCGGGTCGGTCCATTGGTACGGAGGCGACGGCACAGCGCGAGCCGCATCGCTGCTCGGCAGTGTCGAAGCAGCCGAGTTTGCGATGCGCGTTGGCTACCCGAATCCGATCTTCGGGTTGGAGCAGGGTGCGCGAGACATCTGGGAGCCGCTCGCCGCGCGAATACGGGCGCGCTCGAATACGGAGCCTGATGCGTTCGCGCTCGCAATCTACGACGCCATGTGGGTCGTTGCCCGCGGCTACGTCGCGTCCGGCGCTACGCTGTCGACGGAACAACTCAAGAAAGCGTTCACCACAGCCGCGTCCACGCACTACGGCGCGACCGGCTGGACCGCGCTCAACGAAGCCGGCGATCGCAAGTACGGCGATTTCGACTACTGGGGAATCCGGATGGTGAACGGCGCCCCGCAGTGGACGCTCGTCGCGAAGTACGAAACACGCACGGGACGCGTTGTCCGATGAAATAGTTCACCTGATCGCAACTCTCAGAGGGAGTATTCACATGACCAGTCCATCCATTCTCGCGACGCCGAGCGGCACTCAAGCGGCCGGGCGAGAACAGCCCTTCGAATTTCCGGAGACTCGTGATCTCGTCGCACTCGTCAACGACGCGGCGGAATTGATCCGCGACAAGGGCGAGCGCGTCTTCGACGAGTTCCGCGAGCCGGGAAGCCGGTGGCGCAGCGGAGAGAAATACATATTCGTGCTCGATCTCGACGGAAACATGCTCGTGCACTCGGATCCGAGCATGGAAGGAAAGAACCAGCTCGAGCTCGTGGACCTCGATGGCAGGCCGATCATCCGGGGATTGCTCGACGTCGCGAGTGCCGTCCCCGGAAAGCCTGAAGGATGGTACCACTACCAGTGGCCGGTGCCGGGCGGACTGCTCCCGCGCTGGAAGAGCAGCTTCGTCAGGCGCGTGTCGGCGCCATCGGGAAAGAACTACGTCGTGGGCAGCGGCGTGTACAACGACCGGATGGAGCGCGCGTTCGTGGTGGATGCGGTGAAGAACGCCGTCGCCGAAGTCGAGACGCGTGGTACCGCGGCGTTTCCACTCTTCCACGATCCGACGGGTCCGTACCTCGCGAAGGACGCCTACATCTTCGTGCTCGAGATGAACGGCGTGGAGATCGTGAACCCGGCGCACCCGAACCTGGAAGGCACCGACCTGATCGATCGTAAGGACACGCAGGGCAAGTACCTGATTCGAGAGCTCATTCAGATGGTCCGGAATCAGGATTCGGGGTGGGTCGACTACATGTGGCCCAAGCCGGGCGAGAGCGTCTCGACGCAAAAGTCCACGTTTGTGAGCAAAGCGAAGCTGGGTGACCGGAACGTGGTCGTCGGGTGCGGCGTGTACCTGGCCGATGCGCCGAAATCAGCGCGACCGATCGGGAAGATGACCGCGCCGGAGCTCATGCAGCTCGTGCGCGAGGCGGCCGCCGTGTTCGCGGAAAAAGGGGAGGGCGCGTTCGCGGACTTCAGGCGCAAGGCGTCCAAGTGGTTCCACGACGACACCTACTTCTTCGCGTGGACGATGGATGGAATTCGAGCCTTTCATGCGCCCAAGCCGGAGATCGAAGGTCAGAACGTGGCCGATCTGACCGACGTCATCGGCCGGCAGTTCGGCAAGATGATCCTCGAGGCGGGCGCGAGCCCGTCGGGTGAAGGATGGATTCACTACATGTATCCCCAACCGGAAGACATCTTCCCCACCTGGAAGTCCACGTTCGTGAAACGCGTGACGTTCCCGTCCGGCAAGCAGCACATCATCGGGTGCGGCATCTACCAGATGCAGATGAACGAGACGTTCATCGAAGACGTCGTCAATCGCGCAGCCGCGCTCATCGAGCAGCACGGCAAGGATGCGTTCAGCCAGCTGCGCGACAAGAAAGGTCCGTTCGTGTTCATGGATACGTACGTGTTCGTCGTCACCGTCGATGGATTCGAGCTGGTGAATCCGGCGCAGCCGAGCCTCGAGGGAAGGAACCTCATGGAGCTCACCGATCTGCGCGGCAAGACCGTTGTGAAGGACGAAATCGCCACGGCGCTCGAAGAGGGCAGCGCCTGGCTCGACTGCTACTGGTTCAAGCCGGGAGACAACACGCCCGCGCTCAAAAAGACTTTCGTTCGGAAAGTACGGTCCGGCAGCGACACGTTCGTCATCGGCTCGGGCATCTACGTCGAGTGAGTGACTTGCCCGGCGGCACGCGCGGGCCGCCGGGCGCCCGACTCAGATCTCGCCGGCGAGCACTCTGCGCAGCGTGGCAACGTCGATGTTGCCGCCGCAGAAGATGATTCCCACTCGCTTGCCGGCGAGCTGATCGCGCAGCTTGGAGAGCGCGGCGAATCCCATCGCTCCAGCTCCTTCGACGAGGTTGTGCGTGAGGGACACGACGGTCCGCAGCGCCTCCGCGATCTGTGCATCGGTCACCGTCACGAATCCTGCCAGCCCGGCCTGCAACGCCGGGAACGTCACGTCGTAGGTCGAGCGAGTCGCCACGCCTTCGGCGAACGTATCGGCGCGCGGTCGCGTGAGCCGTTGCTGTGCATGCCACGAATCGTGGATCGCCGAAGCGCCCGCCGCCTGCACGCCGTACACCTCCAGTCGCGGCGCGAGCGCGTTGGCGACGGTCATGGCACCGACCGCCTGCGATCCGCCGCCCACCGCGATCACGAGCGCGTCGAGATCGGGCTGCTGCTCGATGATCTCCAGGGTCATCGTGCCGGCGCCGGCGACGATTCTTGGATCGTTGGTAGAGTGCGCGATGACCAAGCCGTCGCGCGCGGCGATGCGCTGCATCACGCCGACGGCCTCGTCGTAGTCCCTTCCCTCCTCCACCACGGTCACCCCGAGCGCGCGCATGGCGGCGTTC
>DATISA010000177.1:0-3305 GCA_035469245.1 Gemmatimonadaceae bacterium | reverse complement strand
ATGGATGTGCCGATCGCGATCGGCCTGCTCGCGGGATACGTGCAGGGCGCGGTGAACACCATCAACGGCTCGGGACCGATCTACTTCGACGGACTGGCGACGCTGATCTTCGCGCTGCTCGTGGGCCGGTATCTCCAGCAGCGCGGCCAGCGCGCCGCGGCGGACAGCACGGAGCTGCTGTTCTCGCTCACGCCCGGTACGGCGCGCGTCGTCGAGGCGACGGGCGCGACCCGCGAGATCCCGTCGCAAGCGCTGCTGCCGGGGATGCGAATCGACGTGCGCGCCGGCGACACATTCGCCGCGGATGGCGTCATCGAGACGGGCGATACGCAGCTCGATCTGTCGCTCCTCACGGGCGAGTCGAAGCCGGTGGCGGCGCGCGCCGGCGACGAAGTTTTCGCCGGCACGGTGAACCTGTCGTCGCCCGTCCAGGTTCGCGCAACGCAGACGGGTGAGGCGAGCCGCGTCGCCAGGATCATGCGGCAGGTGGAGGAGAGCGCATCGCGGCGCGCGCCGGTGGTGCAGTTGGCGAACCGCACCGCGGTGTGGTTCGTCGCCGTCGTGCTCGTTCTGGCCATCGCGACGTTCGTCGTGTGGCGCGCGATCGATCCGTCGCGCGCCGTCGACACGGCCGTATCGCTCTTGATCGTGACCTGCCCGTGCGCGCTCGCGCTCTCGACACCGCTCGCCATCTCGGTGGCGGTGGGGCGAGCGGCGCGCGTCGGAATGTTCGTGAAAGGTGGTGACGCGCTCGAGACGCTGGGTCGAACGGGGGCGGGCGTGATGTTCCTCGACAAGACGGGTACGATCACCGAAGGCCGAACGGCGCTGGTGCAATGGAACGGGCCAGACTGGGTTCGCCCGTTGGTGCTCGGACTGGAGCAAGGCTCGTCGCACCCGATCGCCAGCGCGTTTCGGAACGCCTGGCCATTGGTTGAACCGGCTATCGTTCGCGACACGACACACGTCCACGGCGGTGGCGTGCGCGGTGTCGCCGACGGGCGCGAGATCGTCGTGGGATCGCCCGCGTTCGTCGCCGGCCACGCGGCGGGTCGGCACGACTTCGCCCACGATGAGCTCACACCCGTTCTCGTCGCGGTCAGCGGCGTGGTCGTGGCTCATGCGGGAATCGGCGATCCGGTCCGGCCCGACGCGGCGGCGTCGATCGCGCGTCTGCGCGCGCAGGGATGGGCGGTCAAGATACTCTCTGGCGATGCGCCGCCAGTCGTTCGCAGCGTCGGCACGGCGGTCGGCGTCGCCGCCGACGCGTGCGTCGGCGCGTCGACGCCCGAGGCCAAGCGGCGAGCCGTGGAAGCGGCGCGCGCCCACGGCCCGGTCGTCATGGTCGGCGACGGCGTGAACGACGCGGCCGCGATGGCCGCGGCGTCGGTCGGCGTTGGCGTCCACGGCGGAGCGGAGGCGTGCCTGGCTTCGGCGGACGTCTACCTCACGCGCCCCGGCCTCGACACGCTGGTGCGCCTCACCGACGGCGCGCGCCGCACATTGCGCGTGATTCAGCGAAACGTGGGCTTCTCTCTCGCCTACAACGTCGTAGGTGCCACCCTGGCGATGACCGGGCGGCTCACGCCGCTCGCGGCGGCGATCCTGATGCCGGCGAGCTCTCTCACGGTGGTGCTCGCGTCATGGCGCTCACGAACCTTCACGGACGAATCATGAGCGTCATCTACATCGTCCTGCCGTTGGCGCTCGTGATCGTCGCCGTCGCCGTTGGAGCGTTCGTGTGGGCGGCGAAGCGCGGACAGTTCGACGATCTCGACACGCCGGGCGTACGCATGCTGCACGACGACGACCCGGAGCCGCGACGGCGCCGCTGACGCCGCGTCCACGCTATCGAGCGCCAATCTGGCGCCGTGGGGTTGCCAACCCTGCGGCTGAAGGACAGGTTTGCCTGCCGCTCCCTCCGGAGGCCGCGTGCTGGAATCACCACGCTCACTCGAACGTGGCGATGGCCTGCCTCGGGTGTCCGAGGCCCTGCATGACATCACGCTCGACCTGTTCGCCAGCGACGATGCCGGTGAGATTGCCGGCAAAGCGCTTTCGGCGGCCGGGAGTCTGGTCGTAGTCGGCACCAGCTCGATCTGGGTTCCACGCGGCGAGGAGCTGGAGTGCCGTGGTGCGATCGGCGAGGCGCGCGACGCGGTTTCGGGTCGCCGCGTCAAAGCCGCGAATGCCGACACGCCGTTGCCGGGCGAAGAAGGGCAGGCGGTGCTCAACTCGGGAATCGCTTCCGACGGAGGTCTCGCCGCCGTGCTGCGTCTGTCGCGCTCATTGGCGACCGATGGACCATTCAGCGATGAAGAGCGCGAGCTCGTTCAACGGTTGACCGGAGCGGCCGGCGCCGCAATTGCCGCCATTGGCCGCCTCGAGGCGGCAAAGGAGACGGCGGCCGCGGCCGGGCGCGACCTCGCGACGATCACCGCGATGAGCCGCGAGATCACCGCCACGCTCGATCTCGACCGCGTCCTGCGCTCCGTGGTGAATCTCGCCGCGCGGATGTTGACGTTC
Organism: Gemmatimonadaceae bacterium; assembly: GCA_035469245.1. Taxonomy (GTDB): domain Bacteria; phylum Gemmatimonadota; class Gemmatimonadetes; order Gemmatimonadales; family Gemmatimonadaceae; genus JAQBQB01. The sequence goes on along the minus strand of DATISA010000177.1, from coordinate 779 downwards.
GACCGCGGCGCGATCGCGCTGTACGAGCACGGGGCGTGCGACATTCGCGCCATGTCGGGCGTGGAGACGATCGACCCGAAGAATCCGCAGATTCAGGATCTCGCCGTGCGCGCGGCATGGGCCGCCGGCCGCGGCGAGCACTTTTACGTCTCCGATCGCGACGATCCCGCCACGGACGAAGAACGGGTGTTCGTGCAGATCTTCGGCGAAGACATGGCGCGCGACAATGCCGAGAGCGGATTGTACCTGCCGCTCAAGGACGAAGAAGGCATCGTCGGCATCCTGCTGTTCGAGTCGAGCCACACCGAATTCGCCACGCCGCACCAGCGGGAGCTCGCCGAGATCCTGGCCAACCAGGCGACGGTCGCCGTTCGAAACGCGCAGCTCTACCGACACGTGCCGATGGCGGACACGCTCGGCGCCCTCGCCGCGCGCAAGGAGAAGCTGCTCGAGATCCCCCGGCGAAAACGGGCGTTGGTGATCAGCGTGGCAGTCGCCGCGATCGCGGCGCTGACGTTGATTCGGTGGCCGCTTCGCGTCGACGGCGCCAGTCCGGTGTTTCGGCCGCTATGGCGGGCCGACGTGCGACCGACGATCTCCGGCGTGGTCGACCGTGTGTTCGTGCGCGAGGGAATGGTGGTGGAGCGAGGCGCGCCGATCGCGCATCTCCGCGACGACGAGCTTCGTGCTCAACGTGACGCTGCGTCTGCAGAAGTGAGCGCGGCCGACCGTGCGGCGGCCATGGCCGCGTCGCGCGGCGACGCCGCCGAGGAGCGGCT
>DATISA010000176.1:0-4433 GCA_035469245.1 Gemmatimonadaceae bacterium | reverse complement strand
ACGATCCCCGCGGGATTCGACCGGAGGACTACCGAGTCGACTTCTGCGTGTCAGTGGAGCGGGACGTCGCCCCGAACCCGCAAGGCGTCGTCACCAAGCACATCCCCGGTGGACGATGCGCCGTTGCGCGCCACCACGGCTCGCGCGAAAACGTCTCTGCGGCCTTCTATCTCTATGATGTCTGGCTGCCAACGAGCGGCGAGGCACTGAGAGATTTCCCGATCTTTTTTCATTACGTGAACGTCGGGCCTCACGTGCAGGAGCACGACATGGTCACCGATGTCTTCCTGCCGCTCCGCTGACTCGATTCACGGAAGCTTGGTCGTCAACGTCGCCCGCCCGCCGGTCGCGAGATAGAATCCCGGCGCCTGTTCCGTCGCGAGCCCGTCGACCGTCGTGAGCACCGTCCTCGTCTCGCCGCGCACGCAGGCCGCATCGAAGAATGCCATCTCCGACTCCGTCATCAGCCGTCCGTAAGTCAGCACCAGGCACGCCATCGTGAAGTCGCGTTGCGCATTCGCGCGCGATGGTGCGCGCTCACCGTTCGCGGCGATGTAGTCGGCGATCGTGAACGTCGTCGCTGGCAGGATCATCCCGTCGGTGAGCGCGCTGAAACTCGTTGTTGGCGGCAACACCTGTACGGCCGGCACCGAATCGGCCGGAATGAGACCCATGAGGTACAGGTCGAGCGGCGTGTAGCGATCGCTCGGCGTCGCCCTGTTCACGCGGACCGTGCCGTCGCCGAGTGGCGTAAGCGACCAGGGAAATTGACCGCCCGCACCGCTGCCGGGGATGCTGATCCCCATCACGCCGAGGCCCATCGTCGAGAGCGGCCAGTGTGCGCCGCCCGCGCCGAGCACGGAATCTCGCGAATAGTTGATCCACCGGTGCCCGATCTCGTGCACCGTCGCGGGCGCCGCGCCGTCGAAGAACCAGTCGATGGGAAACTCGATCACGCCTTGCAGTCGCCCGGGTTCGACGCTCCACTGGCTGCTGATGTCGAAAATCGGCGCGCCGATGCCATGAACGTCGTTCCGTACGCCGTTGTAGCCACGATTGGCGCGCGTGGTCACGAGGTGAATCACAGCGATGAAATCGAACTGGTCGCCGAGAAGCTGCCGCAGGCGAGACACACCCATGACATACGCGAACCCGAATGAAGTGTCCGTGCGCACGTTGAGGACGTGCGGACTGCGTTGCGCGTCCGCCGCCATGCGGGTGACCGGCACGTCAGGCATTCCCGCGTCGCGCACGTTGACGTTGACGTTACTGACTCCCAGGGACGCGCCGGACGATGCGCGGTAGTCGAGCCGGCCAACGAAATTGTGCAGTGTCCCCGGCACGTAGCCGGACGTCGCAGCGCCCGCGTCGAGCGTGAACGTCAGCGCGCCGGCGCCGATCGGCTGCAGCGGAATCGGCGATCCCGACTTTGGCAGAAAGACCACCGACGTCGCATTCGCGGGAGGAACGACGAGAAATCGCGTCGGTGCGGGCTCCGCCACATCCACCACACGAAGGAGAGGGACGTAGTATTCCGTGCTCGTCTTGTTCGGGAGGAAGAAGACCGCACTGGCCGATCGCACGCTGCTGTCGCCCTGCACCTCGCCCGTCACGACGACCGAGTCACCGTCGGGAATGCCGGCCGGCGCGGTGTACACTCCGGCCGAAGAGATAACGCCGAGCCCTGGTGAGCCTCCGGAGATGCCGTTGACACGCCAACGCGCGCCGGACACGGCGTGCCCCGCTCCGTCGGTCAGCCGGAACGTCGTGGATGATCCCGCGGTGGTCGCGGCGAGCGGCGGCGAAATGGAGAACTCTTTCGGCGTGCGAACTCCCGTGGTCGAGCCCGCACCGTCGCCGCTGCAGGCGCACAGCGAGAGCGAAATAGAGACGGCCAGGCCGGCACGGGGCGAGAACGTTTTTGTCATGACAATGGCGTTGGAGCGGCGACTCGGAGCACTGTTGTTCAATGAGAGAAGACCAAACGTAGCACCCCAAGTATTCCCGGCCCTACCCCACCACCGTTTCATGACGCGTATCCCGGCTCCTATATTCCGACGGAGAATCACGTCGAACCCCAAGAGCCGGAGTCGTCATGCGCTTTCCCCCGAGCATCGCGTCACTTCTGTTGCTGGCCGTCGCCGCGGCGTGCGGGAGTGACTCCAGCACGGCCTGCTGTGCGACGGCGCAGGAGAGCCTCCGCGTGATCAACGCGTTCACGACGCCAGTTGACGTACTTGTAGACGGCGCGGTGGTCATCCCGGCGCTCGCGCCCGCTTCGATCGATACGGCGGCACCGGCATCGGGCAGCCACACACTCGTTCTGCGCCCCGTAGGGCCCGGCGTCGCTCAAACGAGGTCGATCACCAGCACGCCGGGCGCGTTGAGCACCGTTGCCGCTGTGCGCTCGTCGAGCGGCGGACTCGGAAGTGCCGTGCTCGACGACACCAACAGCGTCGTGCCCGCGGGCGCGACGAAAGTACGTGTACTCCACCTCGCGCCGAATGCGGGGACGCTACAGGTCTATCGCACGCAGCCCGACTTCCAGACGCCGATCTCCTGGCAGTTTCCGTTCAACTATCAGCCCGATCCCACGAGCCTGACCGCGCCGTTCCTTCAGAGCACCGTCGGCACGTGGGAGATTCGCGTCTGGCAAACGCCGGCCGATTCGACCGGCTGGACCAACGCGCCACTCAGGATCACCCTCCAGCTCAGGAGCGGCGAGAAGAAGACAGTGCTGATCCTCGACAAACCGGGCGGCGGGTTGCGGCTCGAGACGCTATAGGCGAGTTTCTGCGGCCCGGGGCGCCGGCGTTCGTCCGGCGTCCGAACAGAACGCGATTCGATTGCTCGCGCACGAGGCCGCACGATGCCCATCCCTACTGAACCAATCGGCAGCATTCCTCGACCACGGGAGCTGCTCGACGGCGTTCAGGCCTTCAACGAGCGCCGCATCTCCCGCGACGAGCTGAACGCGCTCTACGACTCGGCGATTCGCGACACCATTCAACGCTTCGAGTCGACGGGATCACCCGTGATCACCGACGGCGAGCAGACCAAGTCGAGCTTCGCTACGTATCCGATCGATGGACTGGAGACCCTCGCCCCTGACGGCGTGGTGATTCCCTTCGCCGACGGACACGTCCGCCAGCTCCCGCGCATCACGGCGGGACCGTTCCATTACACGACGCACGCGGATGCATTCCTTGACGTAGCGAAGAAGTACGCCCACGTGCCCGTGAAACAGGCGGTCATCTCGGCGTCGGCGATGAGTCTGCTCTACCCGCAAGGTGGGATCGAGGGCTATTCGAGGGACGCGTTCCTCGAGGACCTTCTCCGCGAGAACGAGGCCGATATCCGGCGCTGCATCGCCAAGGGCGCCTATCGCGTGCAGATCGACTTCACCGAGGCACGGCTCGCGATCAAGCTCGATCCCACGCGCCAGCTGCTGAAGAGTTTCGTCCGGCTGAACAATCAGGTGCTCGAGCGATTTTCGGCGGCGGAGCGCGAGCGGATCGGTGTGCACACCTGTCCGGGCGGGGATCAGGACTCGACTCACAGCGCCGACGTGGACTACGGCGAGCTGCTGCCGACGCTGTTCGAGCTCAAGGCATGCAACTTCTACGTCCAGCTCTCGAGCGAGCGTGATCGCAAGAGAGTTCTGAAAATCATCAAGGACCACCTCAAGCCGGAGCAACGCGTGTTCGTCGGCGTGATCGATCCGATCGATCCGGCCGTCGAGACACCCGAGGAAGTGGCGGACCAGGTGGTCGAGGCGGCCGAGTTCATCCCGTTGCGCCAGCTCGGCACGACCGACGACTGCGGCTTTTCGCCATTCGGCGACGACACGTCGACGGCGCGCGCGACGGCGTTCGCGAAGATCCGCGCCCGCGTGGACGGAACCCAACGCGCGGCGAAAGCGCTCGGCGTGTAATCAGCCAGGCTTTGCGGCACGCAGACTTTGGAGACAGACCAAGTCGAGGAAGAGCGATGAGCGACCGCCATACGCGCAGAGAGTTCATGGGGATCACCACCGCCGGCATCGCCGGGTTGGTCGCTCGGCCGTTGATCGGCGAAGGCCGATCGAGCGCCGCGTCTGCCCCACACCGGGTATCCGGCTCCCAGCCGGCGGAGCCGGACGTCGTCGTGCTCAACGCCAAGGTCTACACGATGGATCCCGCGGCGCCGCGCGCCGAGGCGTTCGCCACGAGCGGCGGACGGTTCGTCGCCGTTGGACGCACCGCCGACATCAGAGGGCTGGTCACCAGGCGCAGCCAGACGATCGACGCCAAGGGCATGACCGTGGTGCCGGGGTTCATCGACTGTCACAATCACGCGGGCGGCGCGACGCTGCTCTACGAAGTCCTCGTCGGCAATCCGTTCGAGGTCGAGTTCGTGACGATCGCCAGCATCGTCGACAAGCTGCGCGCGAA
>DATISA010000175.1:0-14933 GCA_035469245.1 Gemmatimonadaceae bacterium | reverse complement strand
GTCACCGATACCTTCCATGACGCGCGCCGGCGCGTGGAAGAACGAATCGATTCGGCGCGCGACGCGATCGATCTCAAGCGGCGGCAGGTCCGACGCGCCGTGGATGCCGGGCGCGCGGCGGCGGTGGAGGCGCGCGAGGAGCTCGAGCAGCGGATCGCCGAGAGCAAGGCCACCTACAAGAGCGAAGCGGCGGTCGAGCAGACGCGGGGGGCCGCGATCGGCGAGGACGAGACGACCGGAGACTGACGATCACCTCAGCGATCAGCGATCGTCCCTCCTTCACGGCCAAGCGACCATTCTACGTCAGCCTTGGCTGGACGCTGCGCGACTACGTGAAGCGCGTGTGGGACAACAGCGGCGAAGACAACGTTCTGTTTCTGGCCGGCGGGATCGCGTTCAACATCCTGCTCGCGGCGCTTCCGTTCATCCTGCTGCTGGCGGCCGGCGTGACCTATCTGCTGCCGATCGTCTACCGCGGCACGGTGAGCTCGACGGAACAGGTGGGGCAGTTCATCGACCGGCTCCTGCCCTCGCATTCCGAGATCAACTCGCCGTATCACAAGATCATCGACGATCTGCTGCGCACGCGAAAGTCGACGACGATCTACAGCGCGATCGGGTTCGTGTGGTTCTCGACGCGGCTGTTCGGATCGCTGCGTACGGTCCTGGCGAGCGTGTTCGACATCGAGAGCGAGCGCGGCATCATCGCCGGCAAGATTTTCGACGTGAAAATCACGATCGTCGCAACGCTGCTGTTCGTGGCCAGCGTGACGCTCACGACGTACGTGGGGCTCGCGTCTCACGCGCTCGTGACGGTCGGCCTGCAGAACGACGTGATCAGCCGCCTGGACTACTGGACGGGGCGGATCATTGGTATCGCGATTCTCGCCGCGATGTTCTTCGCGCTGTACAAGTACTTGCCGGTCCGCCGCGTACCGGCGAAATCGGCGTGGGTCGCGACGGCGTTCACAACGGCCTCGTTCGAGGCGGCGCGCACCGCGTTCTCGTACTACACCCAGACCTTCAACCCGGCGTCGCTCTACACCGGCACGCTGACGGCGATCGTGGTCGTGGTCGTGTGGTGCTACTACGCAGCGCTCATCTTCATTCTCGGCGGAGAGGTTGGGCAGGTGTTCGAACTACGCCGCGTGCGCCGGCTGCAGCGTGAGGTCTTTACCGAGTAGTTCCCGGCAACGGCCCTCGCGACCTCATTGCGATTGGGACACGGGGCCTCGTGACTGCCGCTCGGGACGTCATAACAATTGGGAAACGGACACAAACGAATTCGACGGACAAAAAACGAATTGCACCGAGCGCGGCGACGGCTCCAGGCGCGACGAGCCCGGACGAAATCTTCTTTGGAACGGCCGCTCGGGAAGCCACCAACATGCGTCCTGAGGCGGCTTTCACAAAGAATTCCCGGCCCGTTGCGAGCGGCGCCTTCGCGCCACGCAGGACCATCCGTTTGTGTCCGTTCGATCCCGGTTGTGTCCGTTTCCAAAATTGTTATGACGTCCCGAGCGGCCGTTCTCCGTACCAGCTCACACTCGAAGCCCCGGCGAATTGGCCCAGCAGTTGCTCTTGAGGCTGCATAGACCCAAGGGGAGGGGCCTCATGCGGAAATCGAATTGGTTGTTGGCGGCCAGCGCGCTTGTGGCGATCGGCGCCTGTAGTCGAACGGATAGCGGCGACGTGGTCGTGAAACGCCCAGCTGATGTCTCGGTGCAGACCACGCAGGACACGCTTCACATGCCGAGCGTGACGTCGCGCACCGATACGGTCAACACGCCGGTCGTTGGGACCAAGACCGAAACGCTGGTCGTGAAGAAACCGGTGGTCGGCACGAAGAAGACCGAGGTCAAGGTCCCGCAGGTCAAGCGGCCATAGTTGGCGCTGGGAATGTGGCGGCTGCCATATTCCCACGATGCCAATCGACTTGCGCAGCGACACGGTCACCAAACCGACCGCCGGAATGCGGGCGGCGATGGCTTCGGCCGAAGTCGGCGACGATGAGCGGGATGGAGATCCAACCACGCGGCGACTCGAAGAACGGGTCGCCGCGTTGCTTGGGAAGGAAGACGCGCTGTTCTTCCCGAGCGGTGTGATGGCGAATCAAACGGCGGTGTGGATCCACGCACCGCGCGCGACCGAAGTGCTCGCCGACGTCGACGCGCACATCGTCCATAGTGAGATCGCCGGCACGGCGGCGCTGAGCGGCGCGCAGATTCTGCCCGTCGTGCCGACCGGGCTCGTGATGAACGCCGACGACCTGCGACGCTCGTTTCGCGCCCGCTCGCGCTACTATCCCGCGCCGAGCCTCGTCTGCGTGGAGAACACACACAACGGCGCCGGCGGCAAGCTAACCGATCTCGCCGAGCTCAAAGCCATCCGGCTGGTGGCCGACGAGCACGGCCTCCCCGTGCATCTGGACGGCGCGCGGTTATGGAACGCCTCCGTTGCGACCGGCCTGTCGCTCGCCGCGCTGGCCGAACCCGCCGACACCGTCATGGTCGCGTTCTCCAAGGGACTCGGCGCGCCCGTTGGCGCGGCGCTCGCCGGAACGCGCGCGGCGATGGAAACCGGCTGGACGGCGCGGAAGCTGTTCGGCGGTGCGATGCGGCAGTCGGGCATCCTCGCCGCCGCGGCGCTGTACGGCATCGAGCACCACATGAGCGGGCTGGCCAAGGACCACGAGAACGCGCGGCTGATCGCGCGCATGGTCGAGGGTGTCGGCGGAACGAGCGTGGTGCCGCCCGATACGAATATCGTCATGATCGATCTCAGGCCGGGGCTCGCCGCGGAGCACGTCGTCGCCAGGGCCGCGGAGCAGAACGTGCTGGTCGCCGAATGGAGCGCAACCCGTATCCGCGTCGTGACGCACCTGGATGTCAGCGATCAGGACTGCCAGCGCGCCGGCGAAGTACTCTCGGACATCCTGGCGGCGGCGTAGCGCCGAGGCACATCTTCGTTCAGCACGAACGGCTCACATCAACTTCGAATCTCAGTCATGCTGACGCTGACGCTCAACGACTTCATCGAGACCCGCGCGCGTATCGCGCCGCACATCAAGCACACGCCGCTCCTCACGTCGAGACAGCTGAGCGAGGCGACCGGCTACGACGTGCGGCTCAAGGCGGAACTGTTCCAGCGCGTGGGCTCGTACAAGATTCGCGGCCCGCTCAACAAGTTCGCGCTCATGCCGGAGGCGGACAAGAAGCGCGGCGTCGTGTGCTCGTCGGCGGGGAACCACGCACAGGGTGTCGCGCTTGCCGCAAAGATTCACGGCATCCGCGCTGTTGTTTGTATGGCGACGAACGCGACGCCGGCCAAGATCGCGGCTACGAAGGCGTACGGCGCCGAGGTCGTGCTGCACGGCACGATCTGGGACGAGGCGAACGAGAAGGCCAAGGAGTTGGTGGCCAAGGAAGGGCTCACCTACGTGCATCCGTTCGACGACGCGCAGCTCATCGCGGGGCAGGGGACGCTCGGCCTCGAGATCGTGCAGGACTGGCCCGAGGTCGACGCCGTGATCGTACCGATCGGCGGCGGTGGGTTGATCTCCGGCGTGTCGATGGCCGTGAAGAGTCACAACCCCAAGGCGCGCGTAATCGGCGTCGAATCGTCTGACGGCCCGGCCATGCAGCGCAGCATCGAGTCCGGCAAACTCGAGACGATCGACTGCAAGACGATCATCGATGGCCTGCGGGTGCGGCGTGCGGGCGAGCTCAATTTTTCGGTCGTGCAGCGGTTCGTCGACGACATCGTCGCGCTCCCCGATCGCGAGATCTTCGACGCGATGATCTGGGTGATGGAGCGATGCAAGCTCGTCGTCGAAGGCGCGGCCGCCGCGCCGGTTGCGGCGCTGCTCCACGGATTGGTGAAGCTGCCGGCCGGCGCACGCGTCGCTGTCGTGCTATCGGGTGGCAACGTGAATCTCGACCAGTTGCGTGGACTCAAGTGGAATTGAGGCTCGACTCGCCGCGAAATGCACACGAGACTCTCGGCGGCTCGGCGGCTCGGCGGCTCGGCGGCTCGGCGGCTCGGCGCTGGGTAGTCTCATCCGGGCTCGTTGCGCGATGATCCATCCGGAACGCTAGTCGAGCAACGCTGCCACGCGCTTGGGCGCGCGACGGCGCCAGCCGTCGCGCAGGAGCTCTTCGATTTCCGCCCAGGGCGGATTCTTGTCGAGCCACGCGCCGATCCAGCCGCTTGGTCCAACGTACGGCGGCTTGAAGTAGCGATCCGGCCGCGCGCGGATCACGAGGTCCTGCTCAATGTTCACCGACAGGATCCACACGGCGGGCCGGCCAAATCCGTGGTGCGTGCTCGCCGACGCGTGCATGGCGAAGATCTTTCCATTCACACGAAACGTCGGCTCTCCCCACGCCTCGACCTCACTCGTACTTGGCAGTGCGAGACAGATCTCGCGCAGGCGATCGACGGCCGAGCGCGTGGGCGATTTCTTGGCGGAACGTTTCTTCGTTGCGCGCTTCCTGGCGGCGTGCTTCTTCGCGGTGCGCTTTCGCACCACGCGGGAGGACGTGCGCTTTGTCGATGCCATGATCAAATCTTCCGCGAGTCGTACGCCCACTGCAGGAGCGCTTGTCGCTGTTTCGGACGGCAGTCCATGGCGCGGCGCGGGCAGTTGGCGCGAAGCTGGGCAACGTGCCGGCGGATCGCCCGCCAGCGTTTGATCTGCCGTTCGTCGTCGAGCGAGCGCCGGCCCATGTAGTAGCGGCAATACCACTGGAACCATCCGCGCGGATCGTCGCGATGTATCCAGCCTTTCTTGCGCCACGCCGCCAGCGGCTGCGATGCGGTCACGCCGAAATAGTTCAGGCGCCGATCATGCCGCGCGGGCGAGAGCTTGGCGTGCGTGAACCACGACGGCGGGAATTCGTCGCGACAATCGGTCAGATACTTGCCGCCGAATACGCCGAGCCGGAGCATCTCCTTCGGCGTGAGCTCGGGCTCGAAACCTTCGTCGAAGTTCCGGCCGGCCGGCTCGGTTCGAACGTAGACGTACTCGCGCTGCATTTTGTCGTTCACGACCACACGGATTGGCCGCACGCTGCTCTCCGCTTCTTTCCGCTGCTCGATCGACGGGCTCGCTTGAATCGCCCGGCGACCGGTTTAACTTACTCCTTGCCCCAGGTCCCGGAGGGCGTCAGCCTTCCAACTCCGTCAGGACCCCGAAGGTAGCAGCGGTACGAGGTGTCTGATGTCGCTTCGTCAGACCTGGGGTATTACGCGGGAGACACGCTCCATGTGAGCGATGTCCCCGCGTTTTCGTTTTGGGTTTCCGCCCTGGCGCGGTTCGCGGTACATTCCAAATCCCCGTCGCACCCCAGCCCTGCCACTCCTCCTCCGGAGCGCATGTCTCTCGCACTCGCCCGCAAATACCGCCCCAAGCGCTTTGCCGACGTGGCCGTGCAGTCGCACGTTTCGGCGACGCTCAAGGGGGCGATTGCGCGCGGGCGTGTGGCGCACGGGTATCTGCTGTGCGGGCCGCGCGGCGTCGGTAAGACCACGCTGGCTCGCGTGCTCGCGATGGCGCTCAACTGCGAGCGACGCGGCGATCCCGCGCTCGACGGCGAACCGTGTGGTGAGTGCGCGTCGTGCCGCCGCATCTGGAGCGGATCGGCGAGTCTCGACGTGGTGGAGATCGACGCGGCGTCGAATCGCGGGGTCGACGACGCGCGCGAGTTGCGCGAGCGCGCGATGTACGCGCCGTCGGGCGAGGACCAGTACAAGGTCTACATCATCGACGAAGCGCACATGCTCACGCGCGAGGCGTGGAACGCGCTGCTCAAGATTCTCGAGGAGCCGCCGCCGCGCGTCGTGTTCGTGTTCGCGACGACCGAGCCGCAGAAGATCGCGCAATCCGCCGCGCCGGTGCTCAGTCGCCTCCAGCGGTTCGACTTCAAGCGCATCGGTCCCGCCGACATTCGCGCGCGGCTCTCGATGGTGCTGGAGCAGGAGCACATCGACGCCGAGCCGGAAGCGCTCGCCGCGATCGCCCGCGCCGCCGACGGTTCGATGCGCGACGCGCTGAGTCTCACCGACCAGGTGCTGGCGATGGGCGAAGGCGCCGTCACGGCGGCGCGCGTGCGTGAAGCGCTCGGCCTCGTCCCGGAGGACGAGTTCATCGCCGTGCTCGATCTCATCGCCGAGCGACGCGCGGCCGACGTGTTCCCCACAGTCGCGCGGCTCGCCGAAGGCGGCATCGATTTCGGCGGATTCCTCACCGGGCTGGCCGATATCATTCGCGCACAGCTCGCGATCTCGCTCGGCGGTGCCGCGCCCGACGTTTCGGAGCGCGCGCGCGAAGCACTGGAAGAGCGCCGAGATCGGCTCTCGCCGGCCGACCTGCTTCGCATGCTTCAGGCAATCGGCGAGCTCGAGCCGCGCTTTCGCAAGAGCGGGCAGCAGCAGCTGCTCATCGAGACGCTGCTGGTGCGCTTTGCGTTGCTCGACCGCACCGTCGAGATCGAGGAGGTCCTCCGATCGCTCAGCGGAGGAGGAGCGGGGCGTAGCGCCAGCCCGTCGGCACATCCGGAGCCGCGCGCGGCTCCACGCACCGACAGCGCGCCATCGCGGCGCGAGTTCATCCCCGCCGATCGCACGGACCGCGCAGTCCCGCGCGCGGCCGTACACGACACGTCCGCGCAGCCGGCGCCGCGTCCCGTGCCCCGCGGCGGAGCTGAGGCGCTGGAGCTCACGAAAGTCGTCGGTCGATGGGACGAGCTCGTGGAGCGAATGCGCGCGAGCGGCAAGCCGATGCTGGCGACCGCGCTCGGGCACGCCTCGCCCGTGGCCGTGACGGCATCGGGCGTCGTGACGATCGAGCTCGACGAGTCGAACGACATTTACGCTCACGCCATCCACACCGGGCGACAGGAGATCGCGGTCACGCTCGGCGAGTGGTTCGCGGGCGTGACACGGATCGACCTGCGTCGTGACGATCAGGTCGTGTCCACACCTCCCAAGCGCCTCACCGACGAGATGGTTCGCGCCGAACGAATCGCATCGCTCAAGAGGCGCGATCCGGTGCTGCGCGCCGCGATCGAGGAGCTCGACCTCGACGTCTCGGACTAGCCGCGCGTGGTCAGCGTCCGGTAGCTTTCGTCCATGCCAGATTTCATGAAGATCCTGCAGCAAGCTCAGGAGATGCAGGGTCGCTTTCAGAAGATCCAGGACGAGCTCCAGCAACTGACCGTATCCGGTTCGGCCGGCGGCGGCATGGTCACCGCCGACGTCACCGGCACCGGCCAGATCAAGCAGATCAAGATCGACGCGAGCGTCGTCAATCCCTCCGACATCGAGATGCTCGAGGATCTCGTCGTGGTCGCCGTGTCGGATGCGCAGCAAAAGGCGCAGGCCATGGCGCAGGACCAAATGGGCAAGTTGGCGGGCGGAATGTCGCTCCCCTTCAAGCTGCCGTTTTGATCCTTCCACGATGTCGGCGATCGACGATCTCGCGACCGAGCTGTCGCGTCTTCCGGGAATTGGCCGAAAGACGGCGCTTCGGCTGACCTATCATCTCCTCAGGCAGCCGACGGATCAAAGCAAGCGATTGGCGCAGGCGCTGCTCACCTTGGGCGAGCGCGTGCGGCCGTGCGCGCGCTGCTTCAACCTGACCGAGGACGAGATCTGCAGCATCTGCCGCGACCCGCGGCGCGACCCGACGGCGATCTGCGTCGTGGAGCAGGCATCGGACATCGGGGCGATCGAGCGCGCGGGCGAGTTTCGTGGGCTCTACCACGTCCTGGGCGGCCGGCTGTCGCCACTCGACGGCGTTGGCCCTGACGACCTGACGATCGCTGCCCTGGTCGATCGCGTCTCTGGCGAGGCTGGGGCAGGGACGACAGGCGGCGGCGTGAGGGAAGTCATATTGGCTACCAACCCGAGCCTGGAGGGGGACGCCACGGCTCTGTACGTGCAGAGTCAACTGGCGAATCGCGGGGTCACCGTATCCCGTATAGCCCGTGGACTCCCGGTTGGCGGTGACCTCGAGTACGCGGACGGTGTGACCATTGCTCAGGCGATCACCGCTCGGAGGGTCATGTGAGGCGGAACGGAACGGCCCGGACCCGCGCCCAAGCGGTGACGGTGGGCTTTCTTGGCGGTCTACTATTGGGCGCCGTCGTCTGGAGCACCCAGATCAAACGGTCGCGCCGCGAGCTATTTAGCCGGAACCCCGTGCGACGCCTGGCGGCGCTGGGGTACCTGAGCGGGCAGCCGGGGCTCGAGACCGCCCGAATTCTGACCGAGTACGTCGGCTGGGAACGTGACCCCGTGTTGCGAAGGAGGGGGGCGCGGCTCCTGCGCCGCGTCCACGCCAACTTCGACTAGGATTTCCGACTCCATGCCCGTGAGCGCTGCCAGCTGGTCGTTCACCGAGGATGATTTTGGCGCAATCACGAAGGCACTGGACCGCTTTCTCACCGACTGCAATGCTCGCTGCGCCTTGCTCGTGGATCGCACGGGTCAGCTCGTGGCGACTGTGGGCCAGCGTCCGGACTTCGATCCCACGGCCTTCGCGACGCTGACCGCGGCCGACTTCAGCGCCAATGATCAGCTCGCGAAGCTGATCGGTGAAAACGACTTCAATTCCCTGTTTCACCAGGGCGAAAAGGAATCGATGTATCTGGCGGACATCGCGCGACGGGTTATCCTCGTCGTGCTGTTCGACAATCGGACGACGCTCGGACTCGTGCGGCTCAAGTTGCGCCAGACGGTTCTGGAGTTGTCGCAGTTGTTCGAAGCCGTTTTCGCTCGCACCGCGGCGGCACCCGACGCACCCAACATTCTCGCCGGCGCGGACGACGAGATCGACAAACTGTTTCAATAGGAAGGAACAGCCATGTCGATGATCAACTACGCCTCGCGCGAGATCAACTGCAAGATCGTCTACTACGGCCCGGGACTGGGCGGAAAGACGACGAACCTCGAGCACGTGTACGGCAAAGTCGCGCCCGACACGCGCGGAAAGCTCATCTCGCTCGCCACCGAAACCGAGCGGACGCTGTTCTTCGATTTTCTCCCCGTCGACCTCGGCACCATCCGCGGGTTCAAGACGCGCTTTCACCTCTACACAGTGCCTGGGCAGGTCTATTACAACGCCAGCCGCAAGCTGATCCTGAAAGGGGTGGACGGCATCGTGTTCGTGGGAGACTCGCAGGTGGAGCGCATGGAGGCCAACCAGGAGGCCATGCAGAACCTGTACGACAACATGGCCGAGTACGGGTACGACCTCACCGCCATGCCGTTCGTGATCCAGTACAACAAGCGTGATCTGCCCAACGCGTCGCCGATCCGGGATCTCCAGGCCGCGTTGAATCCTGGCTGGGAGATCAGCAATCCGACGCGGATGCGCCCGATGCCGGACGCGCTCCACCCCGGGGAACACCTCATCCAGCAGCTCCCGAGCGGGGAATGGATCGAGCGGGCACCGTACTTCGAGGCCGTCGCGACCAGCGGCGATGGTGTCTTCGACACGCTCAAGGCGGTCAGCAGGCTCGTGTTGAAGTCGTTGGCATAGAGGGCTAGAGGGCTAGAGGGCTCGAGGGTTGGGGGGCTCGAGGGCTCGAGGGGTCGAGGCGAATTCAGTGGATGGGGTCAGGCCGGGGGTGAGGGTCTGACCCTTTGTGTATCCATTCCTCGCGGTAGGCTGGACGTGGAGCCGCGAGGCATGGATGATAGCTTTCTTCCAGACCTCGAGCCCTCGAGCCCCCAGCACCGAGATGAACCTCCCCAACGCCCTGACCGTCGCCAGGATTGCGGTGACGCCATTGGTCGCGATCCTGCCGTTCGCGAACTCGTGGGGGCTGCGGCTCGTCGCGTTCACACTGTTCACGCTCGCGGCGGTCACGGACTACGTGGACGGGAAGCTCGCGCGGTCGCGAAAGGAAGAGACGAATCTCGGCAAGCTCCTCGATCCGCTCGCCGACAAGCTGCTCCTCGTCGGCACACTCGTACCGATGTACCTGCTCGCGCCGCGGTTTCCGTTCCTCACGTCGTTCGGCGAGGTCGGCTTGCCGTGGTGGATCATCCTCATCGTCCTCGGCCGCGAAGGCTTCATGACGCTGTTCCGGCAGGCGGCGGCGCGTCGCGGCGTGGTCATCGCGGCGATCGGGCCGGCAAAATGGAAGACGGGTTTTCAGCTCGTCTGGCAGGGCAGCGCGTATTTCTGGTTCTTCGCGGCAACGCTCGCCGCGACGGCCGGGTGGACGAGCGGCGCGTGGCATGCCTTCGCGCTGTTCAACGGCACGGTCGGCACGCTGATGATGGTCGTAGCGGTCGTGCTGACGGTGTATTCCTTCGCGCTGTACCTCCGGACCTTCGGCAGCGTCTTCGCGACATCTCCCAGCAAGTGACAGTACCAGACATCCAATCGGCCGCGCCGCCCGCGTTCAAGCGCATCGAAGTCGTGACGATCGGCGACGAGCTGCTGCTCGGATTCACCATCGACACCAACGCGGCGCACCTGGCGCGCGCGCTCGCCTCGATCGGCATGCACATCGTGCGGCGTACGACGGTCGGTGACGACGCTAATGCCATCGCCGCCGCCGTGCGCGAAGCGCTCGACCGGACCGGCGCCGTGATCACGACGGGCGGACTTGGTCCAACCTCCGACGACCTGACCAAGCCCGCGATCGCGGCGATCTTCGGTCGCGAGATGGAGCTCGACCAGGTCCATGTGCAGTGGATGACCGAGCGCTGGCTGAAACGATTCAATCGTCCGCTGCCCGCCGCGAATCGGCAACAGGCCATGCTCCCGGCTGGCGCGGTCAAATTAGAGAACAATCATGGATCGGCGCCGGGCATCTGGCTCGAGGACGACCGCGGCCGCTGGGTGGCGATGCTGCCGGGCGTGCCGCGAGAGATGCGCGGCATGGTCGAGGACACGCTGCTGCCGCGACTCGAGACGCGCGTCGGCGCGAGCACGGTGGTTCGTTCGCTTACGCTGCGTACGACCGGTGTGGCCGAGTCGCTGCTCGCCGACAAGATCGATTCGATGGAGGGAGGCCCGCTGTCGGCGAACCTCGCGTATCTCCCCTCGATCGCCGGCGTCGACCTGCGACTCACGGTGCGCGACGTGTCGTGGCCCCAAGCCGACGAAATGTTGCGACGCGATGCCATGCGCCTCCGCGATCGCCTCGGCAGCGCGATCTACGGCGAAAACGACGACGATCTGGCGGCGATCGTCCTGGATCTGTGCCGTGCACGCGGCCTGTCGATCGCCGTGGCCGAGAGCTGCACCGGCGGCCTGCTCGGCGCGCGTCTCACGGCGATCGGCGGATCGAGCGCCGTCGTCCTTGGCGGCGTGATCGCGTACCACAACGAGGTGAAAATGCAGATGCTCGGTGTGGAGAGCGTGTCGCTCGCGGAGTACGGCGCCGTGAGCGAGGAGGTCGTTCGGCAAATGGCGATGGGCGCGCGGCGCGTGACCAAGGCGACGATCGGACTCGCCATCACCGGAATCGCCGGCCCCACGGGCGGCACGACCGAAAAGCCCGTCGGGACCGTTTGGATCGCCGCGGACGTCAACGGCGACGTGAGCAGCAGACTGCTTCGCATGTGGGGCGACCGTGAAGAGATTCGCCAGCGCTCGGCGCAGTGGACGCTGGCGATGCTGCGTGAGCGTCTGATCGCGCACGGTTGACGCCGGGCGCGTCTCCAAGGGCGTGGCTCGCTCCGCGATTCCACGGCGCCGCTGCCGTTCCGGCAGCCGGTAGGGGGCATACCCGTTGCACCGCGCACACGGGACAGCGAACATTCAGGAATCATGAAGCCTCGAAATAAGAATCGAACCGACGCGGGTGACGGTAACCCCGGGTCGGAGGATGCTTTTGCGCGCGGAGCCGGCAACGTTGGCGACGCCAGCGCGCCGGACGAGCCGCTCGACATCGACGAGCAGGCAGACGGCGATCCGGGAGGTACGCCGGCGACCGCCGAGATCGTGCTCGAGAAGCAGTTGGCCGAGCAGCAGGACAAGTACCTGCGGCTGGCCGCGGAGTACGACAACTACCGCAAACGCACCGCCCGCGAGCGGAGCGAACAGACGTCGCGCGCCCAAGCCGACCTCGTGCGCCAACTCCTGGACGCGCTCGACGACCTCGCCCGCTTCGCCCACGTCGATCCGGCCACGGCCGATGCGGCCACGGTGGCCCAGGGCGTGGAGCTGGTCGAGCGCAAGTTCCTCAAGACGCTGACCGCGGCGGGGCTCGAGATCATCGATCCGGTGAATCAGACGTTCGACCCGCAGGTCCACGAGGCGGTCGCCACCGAGCCTGCGCTCTCACCCGAGGACGATCATGTCGTCGCACGCGTGTTTCAGGTTGGGTACCGGTTCAATGGCCAGCTTCTGAGACCGGCGCGCGTGGTCGTGAAGCAGTGGAACGGCTGAGCACGTACTGATCGATATGGCTCAGACGAGGGACTACTACGCGGTCCTCGGTGTGCCTGCGTCGGCGACCCAGGACGAGATCAAGAAGCAGTATCGCAAGCTCGCCGCCAAGCATCACCCGGACAAAAACCCCAGCGACCCCAAAGCTGCCGAGCGCTTCAAGGAGATCTCGGAGGCGTATCAGGTGCTTGGGGACGCGCAGAAGCGGAAACAGTACGACCAGATGCGCCAGCTCGGTGCCTTCGGCGGGTTCGGCGGTGGCCCACGCCGCGGCGGACCTCAGCCTGGCGCGGGCGCGCCGTTTGGGGCCGGCGGCCAGACCTTCCGATTCGAGGACCTGGGCGACGTCGGTCTGGGCGGGATTGGCGACCTTTTCAGCTCGATGTTCGGCGGGGGCAACCGCGGGAGCGCGCGAAATCGTGGCCCCGAGCGCGGTCAGGACGTGGAGATGCAGCTCCAGGTCCCGTTCCGCACGGCAGCACTCGGAGGAAAGATCCCCGTCGAGCTCGAGGTCAACGAGGAATGCCCCACATGCAAAGGAACCGGCGCGGCCGCCGGGGCCAAGATCCAGACGTGCCCCGAGTGCGCCGGTCGCGGGACGATCTCGTTTGGACAAGGCGGATTCGCCGTGCAGCGCCCGTGTCCGATGTGTCTGGGAAAAGGGACCGTGCCGAGCGAGCGTTGCCCAACCTGTGGCGGCTCGGGCGAAGTCCGCGCGCGCAAGAAGGTGAACATCACCGTCCCCGCCGGCGTCGACACCGGAACCAAGATCCGCCTGAAAGGGCAGGGCGGCCGCGGGCAGCGCAACGGGCCGCCGGGCGATCTCGTGCTGACCTTTCAAGTCGAGCCGGATCGTTTCTACAAGCGCGAAGGGCTGGACGTGATCGCACCCGTGCCGATCAACATCGCGCAGGCGACGCTGGGATCGAAGATCAACGTGAAAACGATCGACGGGAAAAAGGTGTCGATCCGCATCCCGAAAGGCACGCCAAGCGGCAAGCGCTTTCGCGTGCGCGGTCAGGGCATCAAGAAGGACGACCGCATCGGAGACCTCCTCGTCGAGGTGCAGGTGAACGTCCCCGAGAAGCTCACCGAAGCGCAGGAAGAAGCGATGCGGGACTTCGCGGAGCGGAGTGGGCTGAAGTACTAGCTGGCGGGCTACGATTCGAGCCAGGATGGACAGTTTTGTCGACTGCCGCTCGGGACGTCATAACAATTAGGAAACGGACACAAACCGATCGGACGGACACAAACGGATCGTTCCGAGTGGTGGAAAGGCGTCGCTCGCAACGGGCCGGGCATTCTTTGTGAAAGCCGCTCGGGAAGCCACGAGAAACGTCCCGAGCGGCAGTCCCAAAGAAAATCGTCCGGGCTCGTCGCGCATTGAGGCGTCGCCGCGCTCGGCACAATCAGTTCTCGTCCGTTGAATCCGTATGTGTCCGTTTCCCAAATTGTTATGACGTCCCGAGCGGCGGTTCCCACATCCGAGGCGCGTGGAGCTGGCAGCTAGGCCGCGCGAACGGGGAGCATGGCCCGGGCGCCACGTGCCCGCTCGATGAAGCCTCCGCCGAGCACGAGATCGCCATTGTACAGTACGAGCGACTGCCCAGGCGTGATCGCGGCGACCGGCTCGTCGAGCGCCAGCTCGACCTCATCGTGGTCCACGCGCACGATCTCGGCGCGCGCCGGCGGGGCGCGATGACGGACCTGCACCTCGACGATGGCACCGACCGTGGGGGGATCGACGAGCCAGTTCAGCGACCGCGCGATCACGCCGCGGCCGAGCAGCTCCTCACGCGGACCAATCACGACGGCGCGATCCTCCGGGCGAATCGCGACGACGAACATCGGTTCGCGGGAGCCGCCGGGCAGACCACGTCGCTGTCCGATGGTGAATCGCGCGAATCCGTCGTGTGTTCCAACGACCGCGCCGTTCGACAGCACGATCGGACCGCGCGCGAGCGCCGGCGTGTCGGCACCGAGCCGCTGGCGAATGATCGCCGTGTGGTCGCCGTCGGGCACGAAGCAGATGTCCTGGCTCTCGCGCTTCTCCGCCACGACCTCGAGCCCGAGCCGATGCGCCACGGCGCGCGTCTCCAGCTTGGTCTGTGCGCCGACGGGCAACAGCATCCGCGCGATCACCGACCGATCGATGCCCCAGAGGAAGTACGACTGGTCCTTGCCGCGATCGAGCCCGCGATGAAGCTCGCCGGAACTGGCGCGCGCGTAGTGGCCGGTGGCGATCCACTGTGCGTCGATGGCATCGGCCTTCGTCACCAGATCGCGGAACTTCGTGAACGTGTTGCACCGTACGCACGGAATCGGCGTCCTGCCGTTGGCGTACTCGTTCACGAAATCGTCGACCACGTCGCGGCCGAAGGCGCTCTCGAGATTGAGCACATAGTGCGGCACGCCGAGCGACTGGCACACGCGACGCGCATCGTTCACCGAGTCGAGTGAGCAGCACGGCCGGTCGGGCAGATCGCCGTCGTGGCAAAAGAGCTTCATCGTCGCGCCCACG
>DATISA010000174.1:0-13553 GCA_035469245.1 Gemmatimonadaceae bacterium | reverse complement strand
TCGACGCACAGCGGCCAGCGCTCACTGCCTTGCCGCGTCAGCTCACACCCAGCGAGCAAAGCGTCCTCGACGCGTCCAACGCGTACTCGTTCGCGCTCTGGCGCACGATCAACGCGACGTCTCACGACTCGAACGTCTTCGTTTCTCCGCTCAGCGTGTCGTTCGCGCTCGGCATGGCGCTCAACGGCGCCAACGGCCCGACGTACGACGAAATGCGCTCCGCGCTCCAGCTCGGCGGCGCGCCGCTCGCCTCGATCGACTCCGGGTACAAGTCGCTGATCGGTCTGCTCAGCTCGCTGGACCCGTCGACCACCATGAAGATCGCCAACGGCATCTTCTATCGCAGCGGCTTCCCGTTCAATCAGAGTTTTCTGAACGACGCCGCCAAGTGGTTCGACGCCGAAGTCAAGCCGCAGAACTTCGACGACGTCGCGGCGACCGTGAACGCCGTGAACGGCTGGGCAAGCTCGAAGACCAACGGAAAGATCCCGAAAGTCATCGACGACTACGATCAGTCGATGGTGATGTTCCTGCTCAACGCCATCTACTTCAAGGGAAGCTGGCGCGACAAGTTCGATCCGGCCAACACGCGAACCGAAGCATTTCACGCGGTGAGTGGCGATCAGAGCAAGCCGCTCATGCACCGACAGGGCAAGATGTCGTACGCGGAGACCGGCACCTTCCAGGCAGTCGACCTGCCATACGGCGACTCGGCGTTCACGATGAGCGTGATTCTGCCCAAGCCGGGCAACTCGGTCGAGTCTGTCGCGGCCGGTCTCACACCGGATGCCTGGCGCTCGCTCGGCGCGAGCTATCACACTCAGCTCGTCGATCTCACGCTGCCCAAGGTGACGCTCACGTGGAAGCGAAATCTCATTCCCGACATGAAGGCGCTCGGGATGAAGCTCGCATTCACCGATCTCGCCGACTTCACACGCATGTCGTCGGGTCAGCAGCTTCTGATCTCGCTCTTGCAGCAGAACACCTTCGTGGCGATCGACGAGGAAGGCACGGAGGCGGCCGCAGTGACTACGGTGGGCGTGACCGTCACCTCCCTTCCGCAAGTCACGACCATGCGCGTCGACCGGCCGTTCATCTTCGTGATTCGCGAGCGTTTGTCGGGCAGCGTGTTGTTCATGGGGAAGATCGTGCAGTTGCCGTAGAGCCTACGCGGCGGTCACGGCACCGTGATCAGCCCCACGGTCCCGCCCAGACCGTCGTCGGCATGGGGCAGGTTTGGCGGCGCGATCCACTCGCCGCCGTTTATCCTGATCGCGACCCGGTGCAACCCCGAGGGCACGGTCATCTCCAGCCGCCACGTGTCGCCGACGCGCGTGAGCTCGACGGGCGACCAATCGGTAAAGTCTCCGCGAAGCTCGACCCGCTCCGCCCTGGGCGCATTGATCTCGATGCGCGATGCACCGTCCGCTCCGCGCGCGAGCCGCACCGCGGGACCGCGCGGTGATCGATGATGAAACACGAATGGCGCGTGCGGACGCGCCGACACCCGAATCGACGCGCTCACGTACCGCGCACGAGGAGTCCCGCGCATGACGTCCGGGAGCGCGGTGCCGGCGCCCACCGCAACCGCGACGCGCGGCGTCGCCCAGGTCGCCGCGTCCACCGCCGCCCACTGCCCGCTGTTCACGTCGCCCAAGCCGTTACGGACGCCCGCCGCGGCACCAAGTGAGAGCCCGCCCACGTCGTGCCGCCAACCGGCGAGCACGTCGAGGTAGCGCACCCGCGGCGTTGGCGCGGATTTCGGCGTGAATCCCAGGACCGGCGCGTCGGTGAGGGTGCCGTTCGCAAAGAGACGCTCGCCACCGACGGCTCCCCAGATGTCCGCGAGCCATCGCAACGTGTTGCTCGACGTCCCAGCTTGCACGGTGCCGCCCACGCCCGCGCCGATCGCACCACCGATCGCAGTCCCGCCACCGCGGATTCGCCCAGCCACTTCGCCGCTCGTGCTCGGCAGCGCATTCGATTGTCCGAAGGCACTCAACGTTGCATCGAACTGAAGGAGCGGAGTGCGCGCCGACGGTCCAACGACCGTGGCCGCGATCAGACCCTGGCCGGTCCATCGCTCGTCGGTCGCGCGCGCCACGAGGGCGCTCGAGCGCAGCCATGCGCGCGCCGAGGAAACGTCGAATGTCAGGCCCGCGGTCGAAGCGTTGCCGGTCGGGATCCCCGTTTGCTGCAGCCGCGAGACGCCCGCGTCAGCAGTCAGCTGCCACTGCGCCTCGAGCGATTGGACCGAGAGCGCCGCGAGGACCAGCGAAAGGGGGATGAGCCGGGCTCGGCACATCCCCCAAAATAATGATGACGGAGGCTTTCAAGGCTTCTTACGTGGATCCCGCGGATTGGGACTGGATGCGGACTGCAGATCCGCCGGCGAACCGGCCGTTGCGCTGCCGGCAGGAGCCAGCAACGGCGTAAGGCCGCGCATCCGAATGTCGGCCGACTCCCCGGCTCGCGCGCCGCCCTGCACATCGGCGTTCACGTCGTTGCCGAGTGCGACGAGCTGCGTCGCCGTAGCGCCCCGCTTGATCAGCTCCGTCACCATCTGACCTGCTTTGTTCGCGGGCACGCCGCTCACGACGAGCTGCGTGAGCACGCCGATCGGCACTGCCACCGACCGATCGGGGTTCGCCTGCGCGACTTTTCGGAGCACGTCCCTGGGGATGTCGAAGCTGAGCGCTTCCTCTCCAGCCGCGATGTCGGCGGGCGTTGCGTGCGGCGCGACCACGCCGCGCGCTGCCTCGAGTCGCGCCGCCACCGCCTGCGCCGTGGCGACAATCCTGGACGGCGGCGCGTGTACGACGAGCGCGAACCGCACTTTGGACAGAATCGGGTCCACCGGAAGGCCGCTGGCACGCACCGACTCGACGATGCGCGACACCTGCGCGCTCGTCTCGCGATCGAGACCCGCGATCGCGACTGATTCCTGCGCGCCAACGGTCCCGGCCGCGGCGAGCGCCGCGCCGAACGTGACGCCGCACGCGAGCAACACACGACGCATCATGGCCGCCCCACGATCCTCACCGAGCCATCGGCGCCCAGATCGGGATCACGCGTCTTGGGTGCGCGTGGATCGAGCACGAACACGGTGTCGTCGATCATGAAGCCGTATGTATGCCGGCCGGGCGCCACCGGAATCGTGATCGACCACAGGTCGCCATCCGGCGAGCGAGTCATTGGAGCGTTGGCCGGATTCCAGCCATTGAAATCGCCGACGACCGAGACGCGGTGCGCGGCGTCGCTCCGCAGCACGAACTGTTGCGGGATCGGTGCCATGTCGGGCGCGACGCCCGCGGCGGCTAGCATTCCCTGCGCCGAAATCGGCGTCGCGCTTGGCGCGACCGCTGCCACGGTGCTCGATGCATCGCTCGCCGCGCTACCCGATGACCACGCGCCACGTACCATGAAGCCAGCGGCAGCCGCGGCCGTGGCCAGGCCGATCGCAATCCATGGCCTGACCGTTCGCGCGCGCCGGCCGATCGCGGCCGGCACTTCGCTGTCGGCCGAGTCACGCCGTGCCGCGGCCGCGGTCACGATCCGGCGGACAGCCAGATCGTCTACCACCGGAAGGCGTCGCAGCTCGTCGATCGCACGATCGACGATCGGATCGCCAGACTGTTCGGTCACGAGGCCTTCCCCTCCCCTGCGAGCTGACGGCGCAGCGCATCGGCTGCTCGCTTCACGCGCATCTTGAGCGCCGACTGGCGAACGCCGGTCATGTGCTCGATCTCTTCGTACGAAAACCCTTCTATGTAATGCAACAGGAAAATCTCCCGGTTGTACTCCGGCACCTGGGCCAGAGCCCTGCGCACTTCCTCGCTCCACTCCCGGTCGAACGAGTGGCCCGGGCCGTTTACTTCCGCCGGTACTCGCTCGAGCACTTTCTCGTCATCGTCGATCCGCGCCGCGTGGCGCTGATGGACGGTGTTCGCCGTCCGGCAGCAGTTCCCGAGAATCTGAAACAACCATGACTCGAATCGATGACGCTCCTCATATCTCGGCAGCGCGCGATACAGGCGAACGAAGGTCTCCTGGACCGCATCCGGCGCGTCGTCCGGGTTGTGCAACATCGCGCGCGCGAACCGGAGACATCGCGGGTAATACGCTTCCACG
Source organism: Gemmatimonadaceae bacterium (assembly GCA_035469245.1). Taxonomy (GTDB): domain Bacteria; phylum Gemmatimonadota; class Gemmatimonadetes; order Gemmatimonadales; family Gemmatimonadaceae; genus JAQBQB01. The sequence continues at coordinate 9,422 of DATISA010000174.1, read as the reverse complement.
ATTTCCGTGAAGGCGGCGATGTCGCCGAGCTTCGCACGATTGATGGTGCGCGAATCGGGAACGGCGGCCTGAACAGGGTGCGGCAGAGGTAGACTCGACAGGTGCTGCCTCGATTGGACATCCACCAGGCCTAACCAGCGTCGAGGAGCGCGGGTCACCCCGAATCTATAGACGGCGGACACCCTCGGGCTGGCTTCTTGGGGGTTGAACTGATGTCTCACCCACGAGAGCGAGACCAGCATCGAGCATAAAGCATCGAGGCGTCAGGCGTGCGAAAGCCAACCCAACAGCGGACCGGTACAAGGGCGCCGGCCCGGGGGCTTGGCAAATCACGCTTTGGGTGTGGCTTCCCCACGTCCCGCGCCTCGACGCTGAGGCCTCGATGCTGGTCTCGCCGTCGCGGGTGAGATCCCGGTCGTTGGCGGCGAGAACCCAGCCCGAGGGCGTCCGGCGTCACACGGCGTCTGACAAGCTCGTGAAGTTGAAATCGTGCGCCTTGATCGCCGGCATCACCACATCGCCCCCCGACTCGGTGCCGGCAACGCGCACCGCGCGGCCGAGCGCCTCGAGGTTGTTCAGCATGAACAGCGGCGATTCGTTGAAGCGAAAATTCTTTACCGCCTTGGTGATCTTGCCGTTCTCGATCAAAAACGTGCCGTCGCGCGTCAGGCCGGTGAACAGCACGGTACGTGGATCCACCTCGCGCAAATACCACAGCCGTGTGACGAGAATGCCGCGCGGCGTCGAGCTCACCAGTTCTTCGGTGCTCTGGGTTCCGCCGGCCAGCTTCACCGCGTTCGTGCCGGCGTCCGGGTCCTGCTGCTGCTTCTTTGCCCAGAAGCGCGAGTAGACGAGTTTTTTGAGCACGCCGTTCTCGATCCACACTTGCCGGCGCGCCGGAAGTCCTTCGCCGTCGAAGGTGTTGCTGAGGAGCTGCGGGTCCGCTGGATCGGAGAACAAGGTGACCCGTGCATCGGTGACTTTCTCACCGATCTTCGTGCCGCCGCCCTGCTTCGAGAAAGCGCTCCGGCCCTCGTCCGCCGAGCGCGCATCGAGCGAATATGCGAGCAGCTGCACGAGGTCGCCCACCGCTTGCGGCTCCAGCACCACCGTATAGCGTCCCGGTTCGATCGCGACGGGGTCTCGCGAGAGGCGCGCCTTCTCGATCGCATGCTGCGCGACTCCCTTCACATCGAGCTGCGACCAATCCGGGTGGTCGGCGCCCGCCCATCCCGATCCGGTGCCGTCGGACGTCCGAACGGTAAGCGTGTAGTTCGACGAGGTGCCGGCGCGGTACGCGAACAGTCCCTTGTTGTTGGCCACCGCGCTGGCGCCGATGCCGGTGACCAGGAACCCCGCAGCCTTGAGGTCGCCTGCCGCCTTGCACGGCTCGATCGCGACGCGCGCCGCGGCCGCGCGCGCCTCGGGACCGAGTTGCGCCGTCGACTCGAAGTACGAATTAACGTCCTCGTACTGCTGCGGGCCGAGGAGGGGCATCGCTTCGGGATCGTCGGGCGCCAGGCGCGCCAGCGCTTCCGACTGGCGCACGGCGCGCTCGAGTCCTTCGTCCGTGAAGTCGTTCGTGCTCGTGACGGCGTGCTTGGGCCCGAACGCACTCTGCACCGAGACGTTGGCCGTCGCCACTCCGCCCGCGGTGGAGATCCGGTTGTCGGCGAACCGGACGTTCGCGCTGTAGCCGCCGCCGACGTTGACCTGCACTTCGTCGGCCTTGGACATCTTGAGCACGCGCTCGACGAGCGCCTGCGCCTGTTCGCGCGTGAGTACGCGCGGATCGACTTCGCGGCGGCTCACGCTTTCCTCCCGGTGTTGATCACGTTGATGTTGCGGAAACGCGCCGGCACGCAGCCGTGGCTCACGGACCCGATCTGTCCCGGCTGTCCTTTGCCGTCGAAGAAGCTTGCGCCCATCATGTAGCCCGACTTGCCGCCGATCATGTCCAGCGATCCCCAGAAATCGGGCGTCCGCATTTGATACGCGACGTCCTTGAGCATGCCGACGATCTTGCCGCCCTTGATCTCGTAGAACACCTGGCCGCCGAACTGCGCGTTGTACCGCTGCTGGTCGATCGAGAACGAGCCGTCGCCGATGATCGCGATGCCGCGATCGGTTGCCGCGATGATGTCCTCCCACTTCGTGTCTTTCTCGCCGGGCAACAGCGACACGTTCGGCATCCGCTGGAATTGCACGCTGCTCCAGTTGTCGGCGTTGCAGCAACCGTGCGACTTCACCGGCATGCCACGCTTCTTGTAGTACCACTCGAGCCACGGTGCCTGCTCTCGGCTCGTTTGATAATCGTTTAATATGCCATTCTTGATGATCGTGAACGACTCGGCTTTCACGCCGTCGTCGTCCCATCCGATCGTGGCGCAGCCGCCCTCCTGCGTGCGGTCGCCCTGGATGTTCATGAGCTCCGACCCGTACTTGAGCGCGCCGAGGACTTTCTCCGGCGGTGCCACGAAGCTCGTGCCCGCGTAGTTGGCCTCGTAGCCCATCGCGCGGTCCAACTCGGTGGGATGCCCCACCGATTCGTGGATCGTGAGCCACAGATGCGACGGATGCAGCACGAGATCGTACCGTCCGACGTCCACCGGCTTGGCCTTGAGCTTTTCGGCGGCTTCTTCACCCCACTTCCGCGCGTTGCCCACGAGATCGGCCGCGAGGATGAACTCCCAGCCTCGGCCCGCCGGCTGGACCGTGTTGCCGCGCGATTGGAAATCGCTGAAGTCGGGCGAGACCGCTGTCGCCGTGAACGGCACCCAGCTTCGAACCACCGTCTGCGTGATGAACGAGCCGTCGGTGTTCGCGTAGTTGCGATCTTCGCGGATGAAGAACAGGAAACTGTTCACGTACTTCACGTTCACGACCTTCATCGCTTCGGTGTTCGCGTCGATCAGGAGTTGCGCCTTCTGCTCGACGGGAATCGTGAACGGATCGATCTCGTACGAGCTCTTCCAGGTCGCGTTGGGATACGCCTGCGCCGGCGCGAGCACCACCGGCGCCGCTCCAGGAATCACATTGGCCCGCGCGATCGTCGCGGCCTCGCGCGCCGTCGCGGTCACACCGTCCTTGGTGAGCGTCTGCGAAGCTGCGAAGCCCCACGCTCCATTCACCAGCGCGCGAACGCCGATGCCGATCGAATCGGTGTCGCCCACCTGCACGATCTGCTTCTCCCGCGTGCCGACGAAGTTCTGCCGGTACCGACCGATCCGTGCGTCGGCCCACGTGGCGCCGGCGGCCTTTGCCGCGTCGATCGCCGCTGCGAGAAGCTCCTTGACCAGAAGCTCCTCGAACGATGCGACACCGCGCGGGTAGCGCGGTGGTCCGAATGCGCCGGCGAAATCGGGCACGAGCACCGAGCCCGCGGCCGCGAGCGCGGCGGCAGCGCCGGTCTTCTTGAGGAATTCACGCCTGCTCGTCATGAGACAAGTGCCTCTACCATGGGTCGTTGTCTGTGGTGAGGAACGCGCGGGAGGGTATCCAGCGGACGTTCGGCTTCAGCAAACTGCTGGTCGGTCTGGGAACGATGCAACACGCAGGATGCACGGACGCTGTTCGGGATGTGTATACGGATGAACTCACGTAAGTTTCGCACACATTCGCCAGTCGCACGATCTCGCCTTCGTCACTCGTACGATCCCGCCGCCTCGACGGATTCGATGACCGCCCTCGTCGCACAGCCATCGCCCCGTAATCCGCGCCTCGCCCGCGTCCCGCTGGCATTCATGGTCGTGGCGCTGCTCATGTATGCGATTGACGGCGCCATCGTGCACTCGGCAAGGTTCAACGAGCGACCGGAGCTGTTGTCCGAGGCGGCAAGCATCGATCTCACGCTCGGCGTCACGCTCGCGTATTACCTGCTCGTTGTTCGCCGCGGCTTGGCCACCGTGCGGACCGTGCTGCCGGTGTTTCTGGCGAGCGTGGTCGCGGCGCGCTACACGCTGCCGGCGGGTCACACGAGCGCAGTCGCGTACCTCCGCTACCTGGCTGTCCCATTCGAGGTCGCGGTACTCGCCTTGATCGTAGTCGGCGTTCGCGGCACTCGCCGCAGACTCGCTGCCGCGGGCCTCGAGCTCGACGTGCCGGAGCGCATTCGCGCGGTGCTCGGTGGATCGGCGATGCAATCGCGCGTCGTGGAGATCGTGGCGACGGAAGCTTCGCTCTTTTACTACGCGTTTGCCGCCTGGTGGCGCCGGCCGTTCGTTCCGTCTGGCGCCCACGCCTTCTCGTATCACAAGCGGAATTCGTTCGCCGCAATCTTGTATACGTTATGCATGGCGTCGGCCGTGGAGACCGTCGCCGTGCATTTCCTGCTTCGCGCCGTGGCGCCGCGTGCGGCGTTCGTCGCACTGGCCGTCAGCGCGTTCGGCACGGTTTGGATTTTGGGATTCGCGCGCGCCGCGCAATTGCGGCCCATCCTCGTATCGGCCGACACCCTGTGCGTCCGGTCGGGAGCGCAATGGGCCCTCGACGTGCCACGCGCCGCGATCGAGCACATCGAGTTCGGGCGTGTGCGCGCGCCCAATAAGGGGACGCCCGGGTACCTGCGCGCCACGCTTGGGCAGCCGAACGTGCTCTTGATGCTTCGTGAGCCGATGCGAGCACACGGGCCGTACGGACTCACGCGACAGGTGCGGCAACTCGGTCTCGTGATCGACGACCTGGCTGCCTTCCGCGCGGCAATGGAGAACGCAATTACCTGAGATTGCTTCGCGCGATTCACTCGACGAAAGCTTTCGACGATTGACGTGTCACGCAGTTCGGGCGAGACACCTTGCAGGCTTTGTGACGCGCGGATAAGGTTGCCGAGTTTCGAGCAATGACGCCTCTGCCGCTCGAACGTGGTGAGCGCTCCCAAGCGAGTTGTCATCGCGCGGCCGCTCACATCCCATCCCGCGTCGAGTGGTTCCCGCGCAGCAAGTGCAACCGCATCCCCCATCCCCACCTCAGGAAGTGATCCATGTCAGAATCGTGGTCACGCTTGACCCGGCCTCCGTACGCGTGGCCGGTGCGTAATCGTTTTCCGCGCGTCGCTTCCGCATTCCTGCTCGCGGTTGCTGTGGAAGCCGTCGGCGCGCACGTCGCGCGGGCGCAGGAGATCGCGGGACGCGTGGTGGCCAGCGGCACGAACGAGCCGCTGAGTCGGGCCCGCATAGGCGTCGTCGGCGGGACGCAGCGCGCGGTAGCGGACGACGATGGTCGTTTCCGCCTCACGGGCCTCACGGGGACGTCCGTGACGCTCGATGTTCGCCGGATCGGCTATCGAAGCGCGCAGGTGCAGGCGCGGGTGGGGCAGTCCGACTTGATGGTCGTTCTCTCCCCGAACCCCACCGGCCTCGAGGCAGTCGTCGTCACGGGGACCGTCGGCGCGACGGAAAAGCGCGAGGTCGGCAACGCGGTCGGACAGATCAACGCCGCCGACATCGTCGCCACCGCGCCCGTCCTCTCGATGCAAGGCCTGCTCAACGGACGCACGCCCAGCCTCGTCGTGCTGCCCACGTCGGGCCAGGTCGGCACCGGCTCGCAGATTCGCATCCGCGGTCAGGCGAGTCTCTCGCTCGGCAACAACCCGCTGCTCTTCGTGGACGGCGTTCGCGTCAACAACCAGTCGGCGTCTGGTCCCAGCAGCCAGGCGTTCGGGTCGTCGCCCATCTCGCGGCTCAACGACTTCAACCCCGAGGACATCGAGTCGATCGAGGTGCTGAAGGGCCCGAGCGCCGCGACGCTCTACGGAACCGAAGCGGCGAATGGCGTCATCAACATCATCACCAAGAAGGGCGCATCAGCCGTCCCGCGCTGGAACTACACCATGCGCCAGGGCGCGAACTACTTCGCCAACTATCAGGATCGCTTCCCGGTAAACTATGGTCGCCGTCGTTTGACGACCGACAAACCGTCCGGCGGCGCCACCGGCCCCGTAGAAGCGCTGAACTTCGACTCGCTGCTCGTCGGTGCCTGCGGCGACTCGATCGCGACGCGTCTCGGCAAGAAGTGCGACATCTACCGCACTGGTCGGCACCAAGAAACGGAGCTGTCGGTGAGCGGCGGCACGAGCGCGCTTCGTTACTATGCGAGCGGCAATCTGCTCGACGATCAGGGTGCCGAGCCCCGGAGCAGCCGCCGGAACTACGCCGGCCGGTTGAACGTGTCGATCTCGCCGTCGCAGAAGCTCAACATCTCCACGAACGTCGGCTACGTCACCGGTCCGACGAACCTGCCGTGCGACGCGGGCTGCGGCGGCTATACGTGGACGACGCTCTCGGCGACTCCGTCCAATTACAACCTGTCCAACCGCCACGGATTCCACAGCAGCCTGCCCTATCAGTACGACCAGACCGTCGTGCTCTGGCAGGACCTCGCGCGCACGACGGCGAGCGTCCGGCTCGAGCATCAGCCGACATCCTGGTTCTCGCAGCGCCTGACGCTCGGCGGCGACGTGACGAACGAGGCCAACAACGAATGGGATCCTCGCGTCGATTCGCTCCAGTCGCTCGGCTACCGCGAGATCAATCCGCGCGACGTGACCGACCGGTCGCTCGACTACTCGGCGAATGCTATCTGGAACTACAACCCGAAGTTCCGCTTCACCACGTCCGGCGGCGCACAGTACTTCACCGAGAGCATCCACACGGTCGACGCCTTTGGGTTGACGTTCCCAACGCCAGGGCTCAAGGCGCTTTCGTCGACTGTCGATCGCCGTCCTCCGTCGGAAGGTTTCAGCGATGACAAGTCGCTCGGGATCTACGGCCAGGAGCAGATCGCCTGGCGCGACCGGGTGTACTTCACAGCCGCTCTCCGCTCCGACGACCACAGCGCGTTCGGCGCGAACTTCAACCGCGTGATCTACCCCAAGTTCTCGCTGAGCTACGTGCTCAGCGACGAGCCGTGGTTCAAGGTTCCGTTCGTGGGCAGCAACCTCAGCTCGTTCCGCTTTCGCACTGCCTACGGCCAATCCGGCAAAGCGCCGACGACGTATTCCTCGATTCGTACGTATTCGGCAACGGCGGGTCCCAACGACGCCGCCGCGGTAACACCCAATACGGTCGGCAACCCGAACCTCGGACCGGAAAAGGGCAAGGAGCTGGAAGTCGGATTCGATGCAACAGCGTGGCAAGAGCGGCTTGGCATCGAGTTCACGTACTACAATAAGAAAACTGTCGACGCGATCCTCGATAAAGTCGTGGCGCCGTCATCCGGTCAGGCGGGTACGCAGCCGATCAACGTCGGCGGCATTCTGAACAGCGGAATCGAGCTCACGCTGCGCGGCACGCCAATACAGACGAGCCGCATTTCGCTCGATCTCGCCGGTCAGTTCTCGACGAATCACAACGAAGTCACGGATATCGGAATTCCGGGTCAGTACTTCGTCGTCGCCGGGACGTTCCTGCGGCATCAGGAGGGATATCCGGCATACGGGTGGTTCGAGAAGCGTGTCGTCTCGGCAACGATCGACCGTTCGCCCGGCACTGTCACGAATCGGATATCGAACGTGATGTGCGCCGACACGATTCCAGGATCGCACGGCAAAGAAGGCGGCAAGCCGCGGCTGTGCGCGGGTCCAGACGGCAAGTATGGAACGCCTGACGATGCACCGATGGTTTACCTTGGTCGCTCGGTGCCCCCGCGCGAGATGTCGTTCAGCGGCACGCTCAGCCTGCTCAACCGTTTTCACTTCTTCTCGCTCGTCGACGTGAAGAACGGCGGGAAGAAGATGGACGGCAACACCCGCGTGCGCTGCGGAATTTTTGGTCGCTGCAAGGAGAACTTCCTCGACACGTTTGCGCCGGAGGTCGACTCCATTCGCGCGGCCGAATCGAACTCGAGCAGCAATCTCGTCGACTTCCTCATCACCAGGTCGAACTACGCCAGGTGGCGCGAGCTGACGATCACGTACGACGTGCCGGCCAGGTTCGCACAGAAGATCGGCTCCAACCACGCGAGCGTTTCCGTGTCGGGCCGAAACCTGGGACTGTGGACGAGTTATCAGGGCTTCGAGCCCGAGGCGATGTTCCTCGGCGGGTCGCGCGGCGGCAACGCGGCGTGGGAGCAGACGACGCTTCCACAGCTCCGCACGTGGATGGTCTCACTCAATCTTGGCTTCTGAGGGCGCACACATGAAGAGCCATTCGAGATTTTTCGTGCGCGCACTCGCTGTGACCGGAGCGTTTGCGAGCATTACCATTGCCGGATGTGATCTCAACAAGGCGCTGAGCGTTCAGCCGGCCAACCTCATCAACGCGAATACCCTGGAAGCGCCGGAGAACGCGCAGTTGCTCGCGGCGGGCGCCGCGTCCGACTACGACTGTGCTTTCAATTCGTACGTCGTCGTGGGTGCGCTGATCGGCGAGGAGTTCGAGGACGGTCTGCAGACGGCCGATCGTTGGCCATACGATCAGCGGACGGTTCTGGCGAACAAAGTCTGGTACTCGCAGAACGGCTGCACGGGCCTGGGGATCTATCAGCCGCTGCAGGCGGCACGCGCGTCCGCCGGGAACGTTCGACGCTTGCTGGAAGAATGGACCGATGCCCAGGTCCCCGGTCGCCAACTCCTCACCGCGCGGATGTCGGCCTACGAAGCATGGAGCCAACTGCTCCTCGCCGAGGCGTTCTGCGAGACGGTGTTCTCGACCGTGCACGGCGAGGAGGTGCAGTGGGGTACGATCATTTCACGCACGCAGGCACTCGACTCGGCGATTGCGAGGTTCGGGAGCACCATCACGGCGGCGCAGGCCGCGGGCGGCGCGGCAGCCGACAGCGTTCGGTACTTCGCGCTGATCGGCCGGGCGCGCGCGTACCAGGACAAAGGCAACATGGCCAGCGCGCGGGCCGACGCAGCGCTCGTTCCGGCGAGCTTTGTGTGGAACGTGACGGCGTCGGGTGCGAACTCGCGGCGCAACAACCGCGTGTTCCAGGAGAACAACCCGGCCATCACGCCGTCGGCGTCGGTGGGCACGCGCTATCGTCAGGCGAGCTACACCAGCGATCCGCGAATCAAGGTTCAGGATCTCAAGAAACTCAGCAACGGCACCAACGTGTCGCTCTGGGCGCAGTTGAAGTACACGTCCGTCAGCTCGCCGATTCCCGCCGCCACCGGCACGGAGATGCAGCTTCTGATCGCCGAGGCTGACATCACCTCGAACCGCGCGAACACGCTGGCGATCATCGCCACGATGCGGGCCGCGGGCAATCAACCCGCATACACAGGAACGACCCCGGCCGACGATCTGAACGAGATCATCGATCAGCGCCGCCGTGCGCTGTTCCTGACCGGAACGCATTTCGGCGACATCATCCGATACAACCTGACTGTATCGCCGGCCGCGGGAACGAGCACGCCGTGGAATCAGCAGTACGGTCCGGACAAGGGCAGCCAGTTGTGCCTTCCGCTGCCGCAGGTCGAGATT